>MGJI01000017.1:378-13889 GCA_001794195.1 Candidatus Yanofskybacteria bacterium RIFCSPHIGHO2_01_FULL_44_17
AGCATAACCAGTGCTTGAAGTCAAGCGCGCGTGGCCCGAAACAAAAACAGAACCTCTTGCGAGATTCTGCGTAAAAATCCAATGAAATTACCTTATCAATTCTTAAAAGTTATCGGCGCGAATTTTCCCAAGCGAGGGTGCGGCGGAATTCCTCCCCCCAACCCCCTCCTTCCGCCGCACCCGAGCGGATTTCGGAAAGGTCTGCGAAATTGCGTCAGCAATTTCGCTCAAAATGGGTTCGCGCTAAATTCAGAATACGCGACTATACTAATTAAAACCAGGCATATGTGTCTGGTTTAAATTAGTATGGTCGGGCTGGAGGGAGTTGAACCCTCTGTCTCATCGTCCCGAACGATGCGTGTTACCGATACACTACAGCCCGCAAAGATTTATTTTTAATCATCGCTTTTTTCTCTTCTTATTTCTTCAACGCCCTCAGCGGCCTCTCGCTCATATTCCTTTAAAATAGCTTCATCGTCTTCAGCGGTCAATTCGCGAATATCTTCAATCGGCGGAGTCTGAATGTGCGGCTGAGCCACTAGATCGGGATCGCCCTCCACCGGCTTGTTTTCCTGCCAAGGCAAGCGAAACTGTAAATTCATCCCTCGCCCAATAAAATTATTTTTAATTGAGGTACTGCTGCCCCAAACAGAACCGATCCAGACAACCCTGGTCGGCTTTGGACAAAACTCCTCGTGGCCGGATAGATAGTAGCCGTCTTCCCGCTTTTCCACTACGAACCTCTCGCCGTTTTCTATCCAAACCTCCACCCTTTTGCCGGTCGGTAGACTTTCCAAGTCTAGCCCTCCGGCAATCTCGCTTTCCTTAATAGCCTCATTGAGCCTGTCGTCCAGGTGCGGGCTTGATTTCAAAATTTCCGGGTCGCCCGGATTTTCTATTGGGTTGCTCATCGAAAATTATTCAACATAGTGTTTTTCCTTAATTTTTACAACTTCTTTTTCTTCTTCTTTCAACATTTTCTGCCTGCCAATTTTACCAAGATCAGCTAATTCTTTTTCATCAAGCTTATTTAATTCTAAAACGCGATTACTCAAATACTCAGCGGAGTTCTTGCTCGGATCGTCAAGCACTTCGTTCATTAAGGCATTGATGATCATACCAACGCGCGGACCAGCTTCCGCGCCCAGCAGTCGCATAATGTCATCGCCTTTTACCTTAAGCATCTTGGGCGAAATAGGATCGCGCGCAACTTTGTCTATCATAAATTGCAGATGACGCAACTTATAAGGCTTGGCCTTAGGCACGCCGGAGCCGATACGATCTGCCTCCCTGACCTTAATCAAGTCTTCTACGTTTTCCTTCCCGATATTAGCAACCAGACGTCTTACTGACGATTCCGTAACTTCGCCAACATTGTAATAGAAAAGATGATATCGCACCAGTTTTATGATTTTTTCAGCTTGCTTAAGAGGAAGCCTGAGCCTGTCCACAACCTGTGCCGTCATATTGGCACCAATCATTTCATGGCCATAAAAAGTTGAGTCGTGGCCGTCGCCTCTTTTACTTCGTGGTTTGCCGACGTCGTGTAAAAGTGATGCTAAGCGCACTTCAGCGGAATAGCCCTTATCACATGCGTATCTCAATGCTTTTATATTATGCTCCCACACTGTATATATGTGATGCTTATTCTGGGCGACACCAACACCTTCAAGCAGTTCGGGCATAACAAATTTCATTAATCCCGTTTCGCGCAATATCTCTATCCCGCTGTCTGCGTCCGGCGAATCTATCAACAACAGCAATTCATCGCGGATTCTCTCCTTAGAAACTGCCGCAATGAGTCCATTATTTTTTTTAATTGCCTCTAGCGTGCCGGATTCTATAGTAAATCCGATCTGGGCGACAAACCTAACCGCCCTCATCATACGAAGCGCATCTTCGTTGAATCTCTCGTTTGGATCGCCAACTGCACGGATTACTTTATTTTTAATATCTCCTTGCCCGCCAAACAAATCAGTAACCGAGCCGTCTTCACTCATAGCAAGGGCGTTCATTGTAAAATCACGTCTCCTTAGATCATCTTCAAGCCTGTCGGCATACATTACGTCATCTGGGTGTCGCTTGTCGGTATATTTGGATTCTATGCGATACGTTGTGACTTCAATTACCTGCAAGGTCGGATCATCACTATCTGTTTTAACGCCTACCGTGCCAAAATTGTTTTCATAAAAACTATCAGGAAAAATCTTTTGTATTTCTTCCGGCCTGGCATTCGTAGTCAAATCCCAATCATTCGGAGACTCGCCCACGATCAAATGCCGCACGCTCCCGCCGATAATATACGCTTCGTAACCGGCAGCTTGTAGTTTTTGAACTATATTTTTGACCTCTGCGGGAATTTTCATATTGCTAAAATAACATTTTTTTGCTACTTTTACAACGAAAACAGCCCCTGTCGTTCAACGGATAGGACGAGGGTTTCCTAAACCCTAAATCCAAGTTCGACTCTTGGTGGGGGCACCAAAGTTTAAAAACGGGCCTGTAGTAAAACGGTATTACACATCCATGGCATGGATGGGGTCGGGGTTCGATTCCCCGCAGGTCCACAAATTAAAACAGCTTTTAAAGCTGTTTTAATTTGTGGAGATGAGCGAGCAAAGAGTTTTGCTCGCGTTGGGGAGGAGAACGGCGGAGCATGTGGTGAATCGCAATTGAGACACGAAGGTGTCGAAATACTGAGCATAACAATGCGAACGTATTGGCGGTGAGCCACGCGAGCAGGTGGCTAGCCCGAGCTGGCGGAAGCCAGCGAGAGGCGAAGCCGACTCCCTGCGTCATCACAAAATTAGCCATAAAATCATATAGGTTTTCTGCGACAAAAATCACCCGAAAATGGTGATTTTTGGTGGGTAAAAGACTAGAGTTGAATGTGCCGCCGTAATTTGCTTGACTTTTGCCGTATAGCTATGGTATAGTTAAGTTATAGTTCCAATCACAATCAGGAGACAACCATGAACAAAGGAAGTATGCCCAACACCGATTTCACCTACGAAGGGTTCGAGGGGTTGCTAGCAAGTTTTTACTTATCATTGCTTCCACTGCATGATAGTGGTGATGTTCTCGACAAACAAGATTTCGAAACCGCCCTCGGTATCCTCAACGGCTTTGCCAAACGACACAAGGTCCAGAAACCCCAGAACGCAGTCGCTCATACGCGACCGACCTCGGAAGAGTGGGGTCAACCGAAGAAGTTCGATTCATGCTTCACGCTTCTCGATATGATGGGTTCGTTCTGGCGTGACTTCGGCGTCGGTACCGATCCCAAAAAATTGGACGGACAGGAGAGAAACAAACTCGGCCGTCTACTAATCGGCCTACTTGACCGCCACGGTGTCCTCAAAGCCAAGTTTGATACTCTCGACGGCCAACAGGTGGCCGTTGGTGTCGAAAGTTGGACAAAGGACAGAGAGTTTCAATCTCTCGCCTGAACCTCGCACAAAAGACAGGAGACCTCAATCCTCGTCTGGTGCGAGGTCTTCTGTTTTTATACGGAAATTGCATTGTATGCATTTTGCAATAAAGCGACGGTATTTAATGAAATCCTGGTATTTGCCCAGTCTTTTATGTATTCAAACATCGTCAACGAACTTCCACAATTCCGAATTTGAAGAAAGATTGACCTCGCCCGCGCCAAAGGCGCGGGCTCGGGCTCCCGTTTCCGCCAAGTCCCGCCAAGGCATTTTGAATTCCGCCAAAAGCATTCCCGCCGAAAGTCGGCGGTTCGAGCCGATGGAAACAAGAAAATCTCTCATTCGTGAGGGATTTTCTTGTTTAGAGAGATTTTCGGCTTGGTCGGCTTCAATAATCCAGTTTCGCATGAGTTCGAGCCAATGACCATCCATCCGTCCGTCTTGACTTCAATATCTATATATGCCATACTCGCTTGCAGTAGTTTGAATTGATTGTACCTACACAACCCAATAGAAAGGAGGGCAAAATGCCCAAGAAACAGCCCTGACCGTGGCAGAACTGAAGTCGTTGCTCCTCGCGCGTTTCAACGCAGAAGAGAGCAAGGGAGCGAAGCTGAGGGCGCGCATCCAGCAGGAACTCGGCAACGAGATGCAGGAGGAGAAACCGGAGATCATTGCGATCAAAAAAAAGTTCGCGGACCTGACTTGCGACATTCTCGCTCGTCGCCTCAAGCGCAACCGGCGCGCCACTCCTCTGTTCTCATCCCGGGACTTCGTCCGATTCGCTCCTTTGATTATCAATGAGCTCGCGAAGATCGAAGGCGACGAGCTTGAAGTCGAGGAGCGCAAGATAATCGAGAGGGTCGCGAGGACGATGTTCGAAAACATCTTCGAGATGCTGCTACACGCGACAGTCCCGCCCCACAAGAATCCCTACAAGGAGTACTGGCGATGGGTAACGACCGTGCTCGACCTCGCGACCGAACGCAGCATCCTGCCGACCGAACTTCTCGCGCTCGAGAACGCGACCGACGAGATCATGCGGCGGATGTTTACCGAGAAGCAATTCGTCACCCTCTCCAATAAGACAACTAGCAAGCTCATGGACGCCGACGTGCTCAAGAAGGTCATCTTACAGCCGATACTCGATATGGACGCCAAAGGCGACAAAGAAAAGCGACGTGAGATGGAGCAGGAATTCGAGGCAGAATTCATGCCAGAGTTGCGTGGGACCCTCGATAAATTAAAGGTGGTCATCAAATCATTGCTCGATGAGGAAGTCGGGCGCATCTACACGGCGGCGTAACTTTGACATCGCCTTCATCAACCCGGCCTATTGCATATTCGTCAAAAACGAATCCCTGCGAGAGGCCTTTTTCTTTTTGAACATAATTCATTTTCTATTTTCCTATTTAAAAAATTCCTAAAATGAGTTGTGATTCAATTAGTTTTAAAGAACTGGACGCGATCAGGAATTTTTCTCAAAATGGGTTCGCGCTATTTTCAGAATATCCCACCATTTCAGATTTGCTATCTTTCAAATTTTGTACTAAATTAGGTAATAGATTTTTAAAAAATGCATTCGGATAAGTGACTATGCTAATAACACCACACGTGCTGGTCGGATCTGCGATCGCCGCCGGCATAGAGTTCAACCGAAACGGAGTCTCGTTTTTATCAACTAGAGCCTCGACGGTTGCCATTGCTTGCGGCCTGGCATTCACCTCTCATTTTTTACTGGACGCCGTGCCGCACTATGACTACTCCGTGTATAATTCTATGACTTTCGACTTTTATAAAATTATTTTTGACGCCACCGTCGCATTCGCCATGGGAGCTGTGGTATTCGGAAATTTTTTAAAGGAAACCTCATTGGGCCTAGACCATCCCGCCTACAAGCTCAAAGAGCCAGCGATTAAAGATCGTTTCCGCCACATTCCGTTCTTGCTGACCGTCATTGCCTCTGCTTTTGCAAGCATACTACCAGACATTATTATTAATATTCTACGAAACCATGACGGCTTAGCCATAATGCTTTTCTGGCAAATACATTACTTTTTTCATGGCTCGCCTAGCCTGACAATGACTTACGGCCTTATTTCTCAGGGCGGCCTAAGCATTATTCTGGGACTTTATCTTCTAAAACTGTCCACAAGACTCAAAACTAAACTTGATTCTGAACAACTAGGCAGGGAAGTAGAACTGTGGCTAAGCTCAGAAGTAAAAAAATAATGCGGCACAAGGGCCGTTTTTTATTTTACTCTAACGGCCAGAACGAGCTTAGATTTGAAAATATTATAATTACCTGCTAGACTGTGCCTAGTTTTAAAAATCCATTCTTTCTTATAAAATGCAAAAACATTTCGAAAAACGCTTACACTTAAATAACCAAATAAGAGCCTCGCAGATCCAAGTCATAGATTTTGATGGCAAACAGCTGGGAATATTACCGACCCATGAAGCCTTGAGGCTTGCCAACGAAAGAGCCTTGGACCTGGTAGAAGTCAGCCCCACAGCCCAGCCCCCTATTGCCAAAATCATGGATTATGGTAAATATATGTATCAGAAGGAGAAGCGAGAAAGAGAGGGCAGACCAGGCAAGTCGCCGGCACAAGAAATTAAAACAGTAAAAATAGGCTTCAAAACAGGCGCGCACGACTTATTGGTCAGAGCTGAACAAGCAGCCAGGTTTCTCCAAAAGGGTCATCGCGTAAAGCTGGAGCTCGCCCTGCGCGGACGAGAAAAGAGTATGGCCGATCTCGGCCGGACCAAGCTGGAATCATTTGTTAAGATGATTTCTGAACCGTTTATTCTGGAGGAGCAAGCCAAGAGATCGCCTAGCGGCTTCAATTTATTAATTAAACCAGAAAATAAAAAATAATTATAAGACCATACAATGCCCACATTAAAACTGAAAAGCTCTAAATCCGCAGTGAAGCGTTTCAAGGTTTCCTCAAAAGGCAAGCTGCAGCGCCGCCAATCACGGCTTAATCATTTCAATGCCCGACAGGATGGTGCCGCTCGAAGGGGCGGGAGAAGCCAAAAAATACTGGCCAAGCAAAACGAAAAAGATGTTAAGAATTTAATGCCCTATCTTTAAACACCCATGCCACGAGTCAAGCGAGGCACAACTGCAAATAAAAGAAGAAAGAATTTGCTAAAACATGCAAAGGGTTTTATGTGGGGCAGGAGCACCAAGTACCGCCAGGCTAAAGAGGCCTTGCTTCACGCCTGGTCATTCCAATTCAACGACCGCCGCAAGAAGAAAGGCTACGCCCGCCGACTATGGCAAATTCAAATTGGCGCCGCGACACGACTCAACGGTATGCCATATAATAAGTTCGTCCACGGACTCATCAAATCAAAGATTGAGCTAGACCGCAAAATACTCTCCGACCTTGCTCAGCACGAACCAGACATCTTCAAAAAACTGATTGAAATCTCCCAACATAATCAAAAAACCGCCTAGGCGGTTTTTTGATTACCAATTGCACATTCGCACTACTGTGCTCAGTACTTCGTCACCTTCGTTCCTCAGCAGCGCCACGGAGAATCGAACTCCGATTGACGGCTTGAAAAGCCGCTGTCCTAACCGTTAGACGATGGCGCCATGCCAAATCTTATTTTAAACCAAAAATTGAAAAATATCAACCAAAATGCTAGATTTTCAGCATGCTAATTCTTGGGATTGAAACCTCTTGCGACGACACAGCCGCTTCGCTGCTAGAAGTAAGGAATAACAGCCTAAAAGTTTTATCAAGCATCATATCTTCACAGATAAAACTGCACGCCAAATACGGCGGCGTGTTCCCTTCTTTGGCCGCTCGCGAACATGTCAAAAATCTGCCTGGCGTAATTAAGCTTGCCCTAACGAAAAAACACCTCAAAGATATTGATGTGATAGCGGTCACGCGCGGACCGGGACTGATATCTTCCCTTCTCGTAGGCACTGCATTCGCTCAAACCCTGGCCTGGAAATATAATAAACCCCTTGTTGGAGTAAACCACCTCGAAGGGCACTTGGCTTCTAATTGGCTACCGCAAGCAAGCAATAATCAAAAAAAGGCAGCCACAAACAATCATCTCCCCGCCATGTGTCTTATTGTATCCGGCGGACACACAGAATTAGTATTAATGACCGGCATTAATAAATATAAATTGGTTGGTCACACATTAGACGACGCGGCAGGAGAAGCATTCGATAAGATCGCACGCATTCTAGGACTTGGTTATCCTGGCGGACCAGCCGTTGCGGCTACTGCCGCTAAGTTAAAAGTGGGGGGTGAGAAGTTAAAAATTAAACTGCCTCGCCCGATGTTACATTCTAAAGATTTAAATTTTTCTTTTGCCGGACTCAAAACCGCTGTTCTGTATTTGACCAGAGATTTAACAAAAAACAAAAAACGGCTTAGCCCGCAGATCAGAGCCGCAATTGCCGCCGAGGCACAGCAAGCCATAGTTGACGTCCTCGTCATCAAAACAATCCTCGCTGCAGAGAAATACAAAGTTAAATCCGTTATGCTCTCCGGCGGAGTTTCGGCCAATAAGCTGTTGCGATCAGAACTAGAAAACGCCAGCACAAAAAAAGGCCTGAAATTTTTCAGACCCAAAATGGACTATACAACCGACAACGCGACAATGATTGCCTTAGCCGGATATTGGAGATGGAAATTGAAAAAACAAAAAACCGACTGGAAGTCGGTTCAAGTAGATGCGAATCTAGACTTATGAAATCGGCCGCCTGCGCCTAATTAGATATTTTAAAAATATGCACATGGACCGCAAAAGTCCAGGCGGTGGCTCAACGCCGCAATCCCGATAAATCTTCTTATCGTCAATACTGACGCACTTTAGACAAAAGGCGCAACGGAAATACAGCTCGTAACCATGCGGATAATCAATGCTTACATTGTCACAATCCGGACACTTGAAGGCATAGAAAAATGAATGCCCTCTCCAACCAGCCATTGAAAAACGCCCCAATCTATTGGCCGATAGTTAACCCCGGCTCGCGTCTCCCTTGGCATCACTATATCTATTACATTCTCTACAAAAGTGCAACCAGCGCAGTCATTATGAAACGACGGAATGTCACTATTAACCCCCGAAAGCATTGAAATCCTACCTTTTTAAGCTACAATTAATCTATAATACTTATATCACTTTTATAAAATATGTCAAAAGAATACGCAGATAAATTCGCCACGGACATCCCCAAAACATATACCCCTAGAGACGCTGAAGATAGAATATACAGTGCCTGGTTAAACTCAGGCTTTTTCGCTCCAGAAAATTTACCCGGCGAACGTAAGGAAAAATTTGTAACCTGCATTGCCCCGCCGAATATCACAGGCGAGTTGCACATGGGACACGCCCTGGAATTAACACTGCAGGATATTATTGTTCGCATGAAACGCATGCAAGGGCATCGAACTCTCTGGCTGCCTGGCACAGACCACGCCGGTATCGCCGCCCAAAATGTCGTTGAAAAACAGTTGGCCAAAGAAGGCACTAATCGTCACGAACTCGGCCGGGAAAAATTCCTGGAACGCATGTGGCAGTGGCGCGACCAATATGGTGGCGCAATCTTAGAACAACTAAAAAAACTAGGGCTTTCTGTCGATTGGACTCGCACCAAATTCACTATGGACCCTGGCTATCAGGAAGCAGTAAAAACGGCCTTTCTGCACTACTATCAAAAGGGCTGGATTTACAAAGGAACACGAGTTATAAATTGGTGCATCCGCTGCGCTACGGCGGTTTCCGATTTAGAGGTTAATTACGTAACGGAAAAGGGTAAGTTATACTTCATCAAATACGGCCAGTTTACCATCGCTACGGCCAGACCCGAAACCAAGCTTGGTGACACAGCGTTGGCCGTCCATCCTGAAGACCAGCGATACAAAGAATATGTTGGCAAAGAGTTAGAAATAGAATCCGTGAACAATTCCGTATCGGCCGAACAGCCAGCCGAACCAAAGAAAGTTAAAATTTTAGTGGTGGCCGACGAAACGGTGGATAAGGAATTCGGCACCGGTATCATAAAAGTAACTCCGGCGCACGATTTAACTGATTTTGAAATAAGCCAACGCCACAATCTGGCATCAATTAAAATAATAGACGAGCGCGGTCGGATGAATGAAAATGCCGGTATCCGCTATCAGGGCATGAAAACTGCCGAAGCTCGAGAACAAATAATCAAAGATCTCGAGGCCATAGATCTAGTAGAAAAAATAGAGGAATACGAACACAACGTCGGACGCTGTGACAGGTGCAATTCTGTTATAGAACCCCTGCCTTCCGAACAATGGTTTTTAAAAATGAGAGAGCTGGCTAAGCTCGCGCTGGAGGCCGTCGAGAGCAGCAGAGTAAAAATACATCCCCCGCGCTGGGAAGGACCATACAAGCATTGGCTCAATAATGTTCGCGACTGGAACATCTCTCGACAGCTGTGGTGGGGGCATAAGATTCCTATTGAAGGCGAAAATGATGTATTAGACACTTGGTTCTCTTCGGCGCTCTGGCCGCTTGCGACTCTTGGTTGGCCCCTCCTTCGCCAAGGCTCCGGAGGGCAAGCCTCAAAAAATGATTTCGAGGAATACTACCCTACAGACTTCATAACTTCTGATCGCAGCATACTGTTCTTGTGGCAGGTAAGGATGATATTCTCAGGCATGGAATTTACCGGCCAGTCGCCGTTCAAAGATGTTTATGTCCACGCCACCGTTTTGACCAAGGATGGCAAACGAATGTCTAAGTCTCTCGGCACAGGCGTCAATCCGCTTGAACTCATAGAAAAATACGGAACCGATGCCTTGCGTTTCGGCCTCGCCTCGCAAGCTACGGGATTACAAGACCTACGATTCGGTGAAGACTTACTGGTCATGGGCAGAAAATTCGCCAATAAATTCTGGAACATAGCCAGATATGTGTTGATCAAGCTACCAGAGGATTATACCTGGAAAATCAAAAAATCACCTCAGGATTTACAAAGCGAGATTGTTTCTAAACTTGATGGGCTTGCCGTTAATATTACAAAAAATATTACGCAATACGAATTCGCAGAAGCCGCCAACTCTTTATATAAATTCGTCTGGCATGAGTTCGCCGATAAATACATTGAGGAAAGTAAGGATAAAAACGACCAAGAAACCTATGACACTCTCGCCTATCTAACGGTCACATGCCTTAAGCTTCTCCACCCCTTTATGCCCTTTGTGACTGAAGAAATTTGGTCTAAAATTCCGATTCCAGGCAAGAATTTGCTCCTAGTGGAAAATTGGCCATCCTAAATTAATCCTACTGTGCTAAAATTAATATGTGAGTTTACCCACCATAGTGTTTCTGGTAATTTTAGGCTTTGTGCCTAGTTTGGTTTGGCTTGCGTTTTATATTAAAAAAGATCTCCGCCCTGAACCTAAATATCTTATATCCAAAACATTCCTCATGGGCATAATAATGGCACCGCTTGCCGTAGCGGCGCAGTGGATTTTCAGAGACATGGCCATTTCTCTTGTCCCCGGCTACGACCTCCAATCCTCTGTCGTCTTCTTTTTGTGGGCCGCCCTAGTTGAAGAAGTTGTTAAATTTCTTGTGGTTAGGTTTGTAGTTCTTCATAATTCAGAATTCGATGAACCGCTAGATGCCATGGTCTATATGATCTCGGCCGCCCTGGGCTTCGCGGCAGTTGAAAATATTCTGATACTTTTCCAGGCGGCGCCGCATGGCACAGAAGCTGCAATTCAGATCTGGCTATTGCGATTTGTAGGTGCGACATTGCTACATGCAGTAGCCTCGGCAACGGTTGGCTACCTATTGGCATTGTCCTGGTTTTACAATCGGCACAGCGGCAAGTTGATTGCTCTCGGCTTAGCCATGGCGACGATTATGCATTTAATTTTCAACGTCATACTGCTGGCCGGTAACGGCAAGCCTGAGGGCTTCTTATATTCAACAATATTTCTAATATTCATGGCCGGAATAGTCGCAGTTTTATTTGTAAAACTCAAAAAACGAGAACTACTTGGACCTCGATATGCTTAGGTGGGGATAATCAGCGCTTGCTACAAAAAAATTGGTGGTATAATGAAATCATGTCAGACTTTTTCGAAGAACAATTTGAAAAAGAATCAAATTACCCGGCTTCTGAAGAAGCAGGGCTGGCAATGGCTAACAACTCGGCTAAACTCAAACACGCCGATGATGAAGAGGGCCACTTAACAGTCGATGTCTATCAAACCGATGACGAAATAGTAATACAATCGACAATCGCTGGAGTAACTGCTGACGATATAGACGTATCTATAACCAATGAGATGGTAACCATCAAGGGCAGCCGTAAACACGAGGAAAAAGTAAAAGAATCTAACTATTATTATCAGGAGCTCTATTGGGGAGCTTTTTCACGCTCCATAATTTTGCCAGAGGAGATAGATGCTGACAACGCCAGGGCATCTATGAAAAATGGTGTGCTGACATTGCGTCTGCCTAAGTTAGCTAAAAGCAAGACTAAAAAGATAAGGGTTTCTAATTAGGGTTGCCTGATTTATCAGCAATCGGACAATAACAACGCCCGGCTTACTAGTCGGGCGTTGTTATTGTGTGCCTGGCTTATTTACCCCGTTATTCATATTCATGAATAACGGGGCTAGTCGGCCGTTAGCTGGTCATTTTTTGTGATATAATTACCTTAATGAAATATCGGTTAATTATCCTAGCTTCATCGGCCCTGTTTTTAGGTTTTGTTTTTGTATCCGGACAAATTTTTTACTATACCCGAAAGACTGCCTCCGACATCGGCCGAAGCTCGCTAGTATTGAATAGCAAACTTACGGCCAACTTGGACAACGCGGTGAAGCACAAACTAGTGCTGGAATCGGAAGAAAAACAATTTATCGTAGAGTCGTCAGAACTTAAAAAATGGACTGAGTCATACACTCGAAATTACACCGGCAAAGAGGAGCTGCGTCTAAATACTGAACAAATAAAAACTTATCTTGATTCAGTGGCCCAAAAAATAAATACTCCTCCTGTAAATGCCAGGTTGATTATTAACGATGGCAAAGCGGCAGAATTTATGTCGCCAAGGCCGGGACAAAAATTAAATATTCAGGCTACAACCTTTAATATTGCCAATGGCTTGGCCAGAGGAGCTCCTGTAAATAACGGCCCAAACAAAATTAACTTAGTACTTGATAAAACTGATCCTGAAGTTACATTAGAGAAAATAAATAAACTCGGCATAGACGAACTCCTGGCTCGTGGTGAGTCTGACTTCGGCGGTTCGCCCAAATTCCGCACTCAAAATATCCATGTCGGTGCTCAAAAAATAACCGGCACAATTGTGGGGCCGGGCGAAGAATTTTCTTTTAATAAATTTCTTGGCGAAGTTACGGCCTCAACGGGCTTTGTACCTGAGCTTGTTATAAAAAGCGGTAAGCTGATACCAGAATATGGTGGCGGCATCTGTCAGGTTTCAACCACACTTTTTCGCGCGGCAATGGAGGCGGGTCTACCTATAATTGAGAGGCGCGCCCATTCGTTACCGGTGCGTTATTACAACCCGCAAGGCTATGATGCAACTATTTATCCCGGCGTATCTGACTTGCGATTTAAAAATGATACCTCAGCTCACATTTTGATTCAATCTAAAATTACTGGCTCAAAATTATATTTTGAAATTTATGGAACCAAGGATGGCAGACAGATTGTACTAGATGGCCCGTATCAGTATGAAATCCAGGCCAACGGCGCCATGAAGGCAACTATTTCAAGAACTGTCACTTATACTAACGGTCAAGATAAAAAAGATGTCTTCAATTCATCCTATAAGTCGCCCTCTCTCTTCCCAACCGTCCGTAATCCGCTGGAATAAAAAATCCCTCGCTCCACGTGGCTGTGCGAGCAAGGGATTCAAGTGAAGGAACTCTTCCAGTTGCCCTAGGGCAACTGGTTCCAAATCCGGCAGCGCCGGTATTTGGCTTGGTCCTGCGCCCAGTTGGCGCAGGGGTCGTCGCCGAAACGCCTCCATTGCGGCTGCTGTGCTTCAGCTTCCTGCTGCGTTGACGGCCCCGGCGGCTG
>MGJI01000017.1:13941-43384 GCA_001794195.1 Candidatus Yanofskybacteria bacterium RIFCSPHIGHO2_01_FULL_44_17
TGGCCGGCCTTACCGCCGGCGAAACCGGCGATGGCGTGCTAGCCGAGGCGTAGCGAACAAACGCCACGTACCAACCTCCGGCAACCAACAACGCTATGATGGGGATCACCCACCACGCGAAGTGACGCCACCAAGCCCCTTCGGCTGGCCCAAACAGCCAGCCCTGCTCCGTGCCAACAAAAATTTGTTGGCGCCGGGTGGGTTGAGCGGGTACCGCAGGCGCTACGCCTGCGGCGGGTGCCGGGGCTGGAACAATTGTTCCTGGAGCCCCGACATAGATGTGTCTTGGAATCCTCATCTTTATCTTTTCTCCTTTTTCTTGTTTTCGGGGTTACAGGAAAACGACGGCCAGAGTCCCCAGCACGAATGCCAGGAGACCAAAAACCCCAACCAGGGACCAAATATTCTGCCTGGCCCATGACGGTCCGCGCGCTGGGTGCGACTGAGGCGCCAGAGTAGGCGGCGCCAGCACCGGAAGCGGTGGCGGGGTAGCGAATGCCACGACGTGTGGTAACGGTGTCGGCGGATTGCGCTCGAGCTCGTCGGCTTGCGCCTCGAGCTGATCACATCCATCGAACATCCGCTTCGCGGTCGGCTCATCGCCGATGATAAGGAGAGCCACCTCCTCTCGCCGGTGCGAAGCCTCCTGACGGAGTTCCGCTGCGGTAGGCACTACTGCCTACCCTGCCCCCGACCGAAGTCGGGTTCAACGAATACCCAGCCGTTCCCGGTTGGGGCTGGAACCAAACGGTCGGAGCTAAGTCCGCCGTTCTGGTTTGGGATGAGCGCAAAGCCGTGATAGGCCTCACCTGGTTTAGGGGCCTTCACTCTCCAGGCGTCACCTGAAACGAGACGGCCCATATACTTCTCCTTCCCCTTCTCGCTCCGATGGTACACTTCTACCGCGAAGCGAGTTTGGTTGGAGAGCTCAAGCTGTCCGTTTCCGCCGCCGGCCGAAGGACCGGCAACGGCATTGCCACCGCGACGGCTTGTCGCATAAGCAACACCTCCGAAAGCGGCGGCACCGGCTGTGGCTCCGATCGCCGTGCTGCGACCATCGCGTCCGAGAACGGCACCAAGAGCGGCACCGATTCCGGCACCAACCAGGGCAGAATTAACCGTCCGGTTTCCACCAACGGCACCGGCACCAACACCGGGAAGGACCCCGATAATGCCAGCCGGATAGCCCGCGGCGCCATAGACACCGTAGGGATTCGCCGGACCGGGGGAACAATATCCCCCGCAGGTCTCCGCGTTACGGATGGCATCGCGTACCCGGTACTGGGCGTTTACGACATCCCAGTCGCTGTAGACCTGAGCTGTTGCCAATGGCGTCGCCGCAAGAGCGGCGATAACCACCAGCGTAATCAACGTTGCGTTTTTCATATTTCCTCTTTCTGGGCACTGATCAGGCGCCCTCTCTTTCTGTAGTTTCGAAACTAGATGAAACCTTCTTGTCAAAGTACTGGCCTCATCCTTATGCTCTAATTGTAGCATAAATAAGGCACCTTTGTCAATCCCGGCTAACAGGATACTAAAACCCCTGAAAAACCTAGGTTTTTCAGGGGTTTTAAGAAAAACTATTTGTTATTCTAGACCAAGATATCTATTAGTTACCGCCACCCGCTCCTGCTGCTATAGAGCGCTCCTCTCCTGATCTTTCTAACTCCTTTAGGACACTTGCAGCTTCTTGCAAGTTTTTACCTTGCAGATCTATAACTTTCTGTCGGTCTATAGCTATTATACTAGCCAGCCTGGACTTCGCCGCCTGCACCTCATCCTTATCTAATACGCCGCCATCTGGATTCGGATTATTCAATAAAGCATAATAAAGCGGCCGGCCGTCATCTAGTCGCACGTCCTCGGCCTCAAGTCTGCTGACGTGTTCACCAGCTCTTGGTCCAACAAGTGGTTTTTCTTTTGTATTCATAATCTAACTATATATTAAAACTGCCCAAGAAAACAAGATGTGCTGGGAGGGAGATTTGAACTCCCACGCTCTTGCGAGCACTAGCTCCTAAAGCTAGCGTGTCTGCCAATTTCACCACCCCAGCCTTGCCTATATCCTTTTGTATAGATACGCGGTTATTTTATCGAATTCTTCCGATTTAATCAATTTGAATTCGGGATGATGGCCAAGATCAATTGGAAAAGTATGACAAAGAATGCGAGTGCCTGGTTTTAATTCCACGGCGAGCTTAATCGCCAGTTTTTCAACGAGTTTGTGCGAAAGATAGGTATAAATAAAAGTTGCACTCGATAAATCGTCTTTTAAAAAATCCCGACGCAGAACACTCGTGCGATCTTTAACACCAAAAAGCCAAATTAAAAACCTTGCTTTAATATACGGCCACGGTGCTACCTCATAACCAACCGCCTCCATAACTCCAAAATCTTTAACTGCGCAAATAAGAACCCTCCCATCACCGCAACCCAGATCGTAAAAAATATCATCAGCCGATAGGCCCGCCCAAACAAACAGCTTCTTTATGTTCCTTCTTCTTGTTGGCACAAAGGACACGCCATACTTATCCGAAACAATTCCTGATATAAAAACCAATGCCAAAACTAAAATCGTAACAACAACTACTAGCAGAAGAAAAATTAAAAAAATAATGGCAGCCAATATTACTCAAATTTAACAAAACGGAACAGAAATACAAATCCCGCCGTACGGCGGGATTTGTATTTACTAAACCGAAAAGCATTATTAGTTAAAGAATGTTCTCGCCAATAACCCCTTAACGGTGTTAAGAATCACGCCTACGCCGAGCACAACTGCAGCGCCGATTATACCATTGATGATAACCCCTCTGGCTGCTTCAGCTTTCTTAGGATCACCTGACGATGTCATATATTTAATTCCGCCCCAGATTATAAAGATCACGGCGATGATTACCGAGATAATAATCAAAAAGTTGGCAACCTGCTCAATGCGATCAATTACTTCATCCAGAGTAATTGCCGTACCACCAAGATTAATATCCGGTTGCGTAATCGCCGCCAAAGACATAACGGGCAACAATAATGCTGCCGCCGGAATTATAAATTTACCGATTTGTTTAAGTTTATTCATGCAACACCTCCTTTTCCACTTAGCTCTCAGCTTCTAGCCTTTAGATTCTAGAAATCTTGGCCAATTCTAAAAACTAAAATCTGAAAACTCTTCTAAAAATTAACTTAGCAGACAAGCGGAATGAATGAAAAGTCAGTTACGCCTACCGCATTGGCTACTGTGGCTATTATAATATATACGCCCATGATTACCAATAGGCCTATCAACACATGGCCAAAATTCTTTTTGGCAGTCTCATATGCCTTGGGGTCGCCTCTGGCGGCCATAAACCGGATACCGGCCAGAATAATAAATATCACCATCAACAAAACTGCGACTCTAGAAAACCAACAGGCCAAGCCGTTGATTATGGCAAAAACATCCTGTATGGCCAGGTCTTCGCCCGGTAAACTTTCTGTTCCGGCGGCCGCCAAAACAAAATTAAATATCGGCAAGAATGCAACTGTAATCAATAAGAGGGTTGTAACGAATTTAGCCCTGGTCATGTGTGAGTTGGGCCTCAGTCCTTAAGGCTCAAAATGCTTTCAATAAGAGACACGAAGCCCTTGCCGATTAAAACTACCGCTAAACCGATGACTGCCCACTTGAGCGCGGTGGCCCCTTTTTGGAAGCGCTTGGGCTCGCCGCCGGAGGTCAGCATCAGTACGCCGGCATAGATTATGATTATCACCGCGATTGGAATTGAGAGATTAAAAATCCATCTGCCGATTATATTCACCAATTCTTCGAAGGTATCGATGCCAATGGGGTTGGGTATCTCAAAACTCTGCGGACCGCCTCCGCCACCACCGCCGCCGCCGCCACAATTTGCATTGCTAGAGCACGTATCGGCGCCTGCACCATTCACAACCACGCAGGCATTATTCTGACAAGCTTTGTGAGTACCACCAGGAGAAACCGCCTTACCGCAAAGGTTGCTATCGCTTAATTTTATACACGGCTGCTGACTAGTACATCCTGAGGTATTAGAACAATCCGATGAATTTTTAGAATCACAGATATAAACCGTATTGCCGTTGCCATCAGGTCCGGTGCAGGCGTAGTTATTATAGATACCAACAGTTAACTGGACGTTTTTGTTTCCGCTTGCGGTAAGGAAGTCGCAGCCACCGGAATTATTAATCTTACAACCCCTTACTTGAGCATTTACAGTTAGGGCTTGGCCATCTTTATAGCCTAGATCCGAAGGTACTATCGTAATTGTTGCGCTTACGGATGGACTATTTCTTTCTAAGTTTATCGTAACACTTCCATAAGCTGCACCGGTGTTACCGGAAGCATCAACATAGTAAACCCTGATAGTTCTATATGTGAAACCTATTCCGAGTGGCGTTATGCCAGAACAATAGCCGTCATTCGGACCACCATTATCAAACCCGCTTAACGTAACAGTGCTAGTTAGAGTTAGCGGTTGGTTAAAGGGTGCGCTAGCCGGTGGGCCGAAACTTACATTGGCCGTACAATTGGCATAGGCATTGTTAGTCGGACCAAAAAACCAAAACAGGCCAATAAACAAAAAAGTGGCTAAAATTTTATAAGTTTTTATCATGAAATTTGAGGTGAGGGCTGCGCTCCAGCTCTTCTTTTTTTAATTATAAGCCAACCTAGCCAAATAACAATCGCGACAACGCTTCCTCCGAGTGCAGTAAGAACGCCTCTTGATAATCCCCCGCCTTCAATGGGCGGCGGAGTGGCAGTCGGTTCCGCCTTGCAATCTGCCGGACAATTAAAGGAATCTTCGCCGACGTCTTTATTACAAGCCCCGTCATCATTACAGAACGAGCTGGCACTGACATCAATAGTTAAAGCCGACCCACCGGTATCGTCATAAAAATCAACCCTTGCCGCATCGGCAAAATACGGACCCTTAACTAAAACCTTACCCTTTAAAAACTTGGGGTTGCCTTGCTGGGGATCAAATGCGTGCTCAGCAAGGATTACATCCTTAATACTTAGTACTTTAAAAGAGTACGGCTTGGCCGTCGTAATTCTCTCCTCAACAAATTTATCATCAATAATGTCGTACTTGAGCGGATAGTCTCTGTCTGCAAATAGCTGACCGTGGTCATAATATAGATAGAAGTTATAATAAACAAAACTTTCTCCGGGCGCGACCGTATCGGCTGAAACTTGCGGAATCATCAAGGCAGATATCAGACACAAGAACACGAAGACATATTTCATAATTATTTTTATCATGGTGCGCAGCCGGTAAACGGCGGATTTTGAAGGTTAAAGTGCACTCGATCGTCAGTCAAGCCCTGCCAACGCAAATCTACACTGTTTTGTTGCAAAATAGAGTTCACATTGTTGTAATCGCTAATTCCTCCAATATCTATGCCAGTTCCTTTTGTGTGCGAAGAGCAACCGCTCGGAGCTGAGGCCAAACAGGGACTACTACGAGAACAAACGCCATGCTTTATTTCCTCTGCCGTTAGCTGCTGCAACGTCACATTGCAACTTGCATTACTACTTATGCTAGGATCGCTATTTACTTGCTGTGCGTCTTGAAAGATTTCGTATAGATGAGCTTGATAGGACAACGGCCGATATGCAGAATTGACTACTGCCGTCGGGATTAAGCTTTTTAACTTATTAAATTCTGCCTGAAGTTTAGTTAAATTTCGCTGCACATCAACATTGCTGCTTGTCCAAACTATGGTTTGACCGCCCTCCATCGCTAAGGCCGCCGGATCAGTTATTGGAGTTAGCGGCTCCAGAGGACATGCAGTCGTCACGCTCCCCGTTGTCTTAAAATTATAATTTGATGATACCGCAGTAAAGCCAGTAATTCGAGATTTAGCCCTTACGACGTAATCGGTACCAGGCCTTAAACCACTTATGACAACCCTGTGAGTGGTTGTTAGCGTGCTATTTATTGTTGTCGGCGTGCCAGATGGCGAGCCTGCTATGGCATACTCAGCTTGCGAGGTTGACGGCTTATCAGTTGTCCAGGTTATCGTCGCACCGGTATTGGTAACGTTGGTTATGACAACATTGGATATAACAACTGCATCAGCCGCCGCAACTACTTTTATGGTGTACTTTTTAATTACCTTCTGGGGTTCAGGCGTGGATGAATCATAGGCTAGAATAGCAATAAAATACGTACTCGGCACCAAAGGGGCTCTTATGGCGCCTACAAAACCGCTCGTATTCACATTTATACCTGCCAGCTCCGGGCTTCTGTCTGAAAGATAAAAAACATACGGACGGATTCCACCGGTGCCCCCCACTCTATAAGTCAAGAGAGCGCCCGCGATAGCATCGGGTAAAGATTCTGGCGTTATAGCAAATGGGCCAGACGATACCGCCTGGCACTTGTTATCACAAGTTGAATTAGAATGCTGGCCATTGGCATTGGCAACACATTGATTATTCTCGTTACAAGAATACTTTTGACCTGTTGGTGGCGGTGGATTTACTGGCGGTGGATTTACTGGCGGTAAGGGTCCGACTGGCCCGACACAGACAACCTTGTTCCAGGGGTCTGGCTGTTCATCAAAATAGTTGCCGGCAATAGACTTGAGCACGCTATTAGTAATCATCCAGGCGCCAAAAACTATAATCAACCCCCAGGTTGTGGTTTTGAAAATATTAGTACCGGCGCTCACCCAGCCGGGATTCGCTCCGCCGAGCAGAATCAAAAATCCGGCTATCAGATATAAAAGAACTGCAATCGCCGGCACGACAGTAAAGAGCATAAAATTAATTATATTACTGCCCAAGACCAGCGTATCGCACACGGTACACTGCTTAGTTTCGTTAATATTTGTAGTCGCAGGATCATCCTGCAACCTGCCGCAAGAAACTAGTGCGGCGTCAGCCGATGAATGCGCAAAAAAAACTCCCGTCAGGATTACGGTGATAATCAGCAAGGTTTTACAAAAGCGGCCGCTCAAAATGTTCATCAATTTATACCCTAATGTAAACAAACCTAGCATATGCTAGGTTTGTTTACATTATAAATTATTTCGGCGTGATCGGGCCATAAGCACGCTAACTTTATTTTCTGCGGCCCGTATCGCTTCCCGCACCGAAGCCCTTCCATAGTTAACATCATCGATCATTTCGGCAAAAATACTTTCAATCGCTGAGTTATCTACCTGATACCAGGAGCGGGCCGCTAGCGCCTGTGTCGCGAATACTCCAAGGTCGGGATCACTTTTTTGCTGTTCCAAGAGGTCGCGCCTAGCCGAAGGACGATTGGAAGCATTAACATACAGGGTATCACCCTTAACAGAGCTTAAGAACACAAGAAACTTCCATGCAGCTATGGAATTCTTGGATTGTTTGGCTACCGTAGGCGCCCAATAATTAGCATAATTAACCGCCAACTGCGTACCGCTGATTTGCGGAGTCGGAGCGGTACCGAAATTAAAGCGTGCGGCCTTGTCGCGTATTGTTGCGATGTGATGTGAGTAGTTTAATATCATGGCAGTATCTCCGTTAGAAAAGGCATCTATTGAATAGCTTTGCCCGTCATTCCAGGTATAGGTTTGCTTGGCAGGATTGGCGAAATCAGTGTAATACTGGAGCGCCGTTTCTCCTATGTTTTCATTTTCAACAGACTTGGCAAAAGTGGCACCACCATAATTATCATCTGTCATTTTGGTTCCGCTTTGCATCATTAAAAGCATTAGTATGTCGGTTGACCGGTTTATATTTTTTGCGGTACCGATGGCGGCGCCGGTCCTAGAAAAATTGCCGCGCGAATCAAAGGCAACAATCCTTTTTACATCATCGTTAAATTCGTCCCAAGTTTTTGGCGGCGAAACAATGCCAAAGGTGTTAAACAAATCCTTATTATAATAAAGGCCCAGAGTATCAACGTAAATTGGCAAAGAATAAATCTGGCCGCCTATGGTCAAATCACTAACGGTAACATCAACAAATTGATCCTGAAATTCCTTAAGCGTAAAAAGTGGCTTATCTTCTCCTTTCAGTTTCTCCTGGGGTAAGGGCTGAATTTTATCGCTATGTTTAGGCAGCCAGGTGTTGTGCATCAGCCAAATGTCAGGACCGGTACCGGCAGCAAAAGAATCTATTAATTGTTTTTCGTAATCTTCAAAATTTAATTTTTTATATATAATTCTCACGTCAGGGTTGGCCCTGTTAAATTCAGCGATCGCCCCGCTGTAAAATTTTTCATCGTCAAAGGTACCCCAAAACTGCAACGTTGCCCTCTGAGATGTGCCAGGATCAAAACTTCCGAGAACCAAAAACGTAAGCAGTATGATAACCGCCAACCCGGCCGCACCGCCAATTATTAATAATTTAGGCTGAGACACAAAAATTTATAACTTCTTAAATATCATTCCATAGTGAAAGATTCCAGCGTCAGTCTCTCTAACATACTGCAGCCCATCGTTGCCTATTGTCAGACGTTTCATTTCTTCTTCGTCCGTTCTTAAATCATCCGGCGGACCGAAACCACCGGCACCTTTGCGCCAATCAATTACAATCAAAGTTCCGCCAGGCATTAAAACCCTTCTGGCCTCAGTTATAATCGGTCCCTTATTTGAATTTTGAAAAAGTATATTGGCTAACAAGACTAGGTCTTGCGAATCATTAGCTAGGCCGGAACTGCCTAGTATTTCTAGATTAGATCTAATTGTTTCTATATTACTTAAGCCCTCTGTTTTTGCTTTGGCGCGTAATGTTTCGAGAGAAGAGAGCATAATGTCCACCGCCGTAACCAGTCCGGATTCTCCGACTTTTTTGGCTATAATAATGGTGAAGTAGCCGGCGCCAGAACCAAAGTCAGCCACTCGCATACCTTCAGTCAAACCAAAACTAGACGCTATGCGTTCCGGATCCATAAAACCGCCGCTACCCGCCGCATGCACCATCGGCGATGCAAAATTAGTTGTGCCTAACTCCACATATATATTTTACCATCTGTCCGCTCAAACCAAAAACTGATTGTGCACAACCTTCAAAAATTACAAAAAGCAAAAATCTATATAATTTTATACCACCACCACTGATGCAACTGAATCGCCGGGCTCAAGCTTCATGATTCTTACCCCTTGAGTCGCACGGCCAAGCACAGAAATGCTGGCTAATTCCGTGCGTATGACCACACCTTTACGCGAGACGGCAATGATTTCTTTGTTTTCTTCGTTGGTAACATGGGCCGATACCAGATTACCAGTCTTAGAGGTAATTTTGGCTGTTAGTATCCCCTTGCCGCCACGGCGCTGAACCTTGTAGGCAGTCAGATCGGTTCGTTTGCCATAGCCGTTAGCCATGACTGCCAGTAACTTAACACTCCCCACAGACTTAGACGGCACTACTTCTGCGCCAACAATCTTGGCTCCGGCATCCAATCGCATGCCGATAACTCCGCCGGCCCCGCGCCCCATCGGTCTGACATCCTTTTCTTTGAATCTTACGGCTGAACCATCCGAAGTTACCAACATCATCTCATCCGAACCGGAACTGACCTTAACCCATTTGAGCTCATCGTCTTTTTTTAATTTGATAGCTACCATGCCGTTGCGCCTGACGCTGGAGAACTCTTCAACGGCAACCTTCTTAATGATTCCGTTGGCGGTTACCATCACCAGATATCCTGTCTTTTCTATTTTTTTGGAAACCGGCACGATTGCCGTTATCCTGTCTTGCGGTGAAACCTGTAAGAAATTAACGATTGCCTTGCCTTTTGCAATACGAGATGACTCGGGCACCTCATATCCCTTGGTCTGATATATCTTGCCCGAATTGGTGAAAAACATAAGACTGTCGTGAGTGTTGGCAACGAAGAAATGACTGACGACATCCTCCTCTTTGGTCGCCATACCAACCAATCCCTTGCCGCCGCGCTTTTGCGAACGTAAAATATCCGGCGGCATGCGCTTGATGTAACCGCTATATGTCATCATGAACAAAGACTCTTCTTCCGGAATCAATTCCTCGTCCCCTATTTCTTTGAGCGCGGATCTGACCACATTTGTCCTGCGTGGGTCTGCGTATTTGTCTTTAATCTCCTGCAGCTCTTTTTTGATAACACTGAGCATCTTCTTGGGGTGGGCCAATAAATCCTCGAGGTAAGCGATTAGCTCTCTTTTCTCCCTTAACTCATCCTCAACCTTCTTGCGCTCTAACCCGGCTAATGCCTGCAAACGCATTTCAAGAATTGCCGTGGTCTGACGTTCGGAAAACTTGAACTTTTTCATTAAGTTCTGGAATGCCTCTTCTTTAGACGCAGACTTCTTAATGAGCTGGATTATCGCGTCAATATGATCAAGCGCCCTGGAAAGGCCCTCGAGAATATGCGCGCGCTCCTGAGCTTTGCGCAAATCGTATTGATTGCGCCTGCGCACCACAACCTGACGATGCTCAAGGAATTTCTCTAGCATACTCTTCAGATCAAGAATCTGAGGCTGAATGCCATCTATTAATGCCAACATGTTTACATGGAATGATTTTTGAAGCTCGGTATATTTGAAAAGTTGATTCAAAACTTTACGCGGAAAAGCGTCTTGCTTCAGATCTATCGCAATGCGAAGGCCATCCTTATCGGATTCATCTCTTAGGTCTTTGATGCCGTCTATTTTTTTCTCTTTAACCAGGTCGGCTATTTTTTTAATCAGCTCCGACTTATTAACCTGATAAGGTGTCTCGTTAACTATTATCTGAAATCCTTTTTTCTCCGAATCAACAATTTCAGTTTTGGCACGCATTATAATGGGCCCTTTGCCGGTAGCATACGCCGCCTGTATGTCTTTCTCATTATAAATAGTGCCTCCTGTTGGAAAATCAGGACCCTTGATGAACTGCATCAAGTCGTTAACGTCGGCGTCTTTGTTTTCAATCAAGTGCATCAAGCCATCCAAAACTTCACCCAGATTATGCGGCGGAATATTGGTAGTCATGCCAACGGCAATGCCCATCGAGCCGTTAACCAGCAGGTTGGGTACGCGAGATGGCAAAACACTAGGCTCTTTGCGCGAATCATCGTAGTTGGGCCTGAAATCAACAGTCTCCTTCTCTATGTCTGTCAGGATCTCATCTGAAATTTTGGCAAGCCGGGCCTCGGTATACCTCATGGCCGCCGGGCTATCACCGTCAACAGAACCAAAATTACCCTGACCGTGAACTAGCGGATACCGGAGTGAAAAATCTTGGGCCATGCGCGCCAGTGAATCGTAAATTGCCGAATCTCCGTGCGGATGATAGCGTCCCATAACCTCTCCTACGGTATTTGCCGACTTGCGCAGCTTAGCGCCGGCGACATTACCACTCTCCCACATACCCCAGAGAATTCTACGATGCACCGGCTTAAGGCCGTCTCTAACATCTGGCAAGGCACGCGAAACGATTACGCTCATCGCGTAATCCAAATATGATTCTTGCATCTCGGTTACTATTTCCCGAGCCTTAACCCCGTTAGAAGTAGAAAAAACAGGTTTTGAATTGGAATTGGTACTCATTGATTATGTTTATATAAAAAATCGCCCGGTCTAATTAACCCGCTAGGGCTACTTCTAACGGGGTTAATTGTGCCCGACAGTGTCGCCATAAATTTTTTAGGAAAGTTATTCTGATATCGGCAGTCTCTGAGGCGGAACCTGCTTCTCGACAGAGTTGGTCGCGCCATTATTTAAGTATGGGTCCTGCTGAGGTCCGGCCAAAATCTCGGAAATGTTAGCGCGCAAACCATTGAAGGAATCGAAAATCATCGTAAATGGCGAGAGCTGCTTGCCCTGAGCCTGGCGAAGGGTTTGCTCGGCTTCCGCCAGAGCACGCTCTTGAGCTTCTTCAGGATGTAGCAGCGCCACGAACTGTCTGGTTGTCTGACGAAACCAGACAAAGCCCACGACTGAAAAAACTATAATCACGCACGTCCACATAAATATCTCCCGAATATGCGCCGGCTGACTTTTTATTTCCTCAAGTAGATTCTTCATCATAATTTAAATGTTATTAATTTAATTTCTTCGGTGGGCAAATTTTTTGCCGTAATCTTAAGCGTCTCTGTCTCTTCGGACTTAATACCAACTTCCTTTAAAAACTTCTGAGGACCGTCAATATCAATATCTAGACCCGAAACTTTGTAATGCATAGGAATAATTATTTTGGGCTCTATTTGCTTAACCACCCCTGCCGCTTCCTTACCGTCAATTGTATATTTACCGCCAATTGGAATAAAGAGTACATCAACGTCCCCGATCTGTTCAACCTGCTCGTCAGTGAGCTTTGTCTGTCCAAGGTCGCCAAGATGGCAAAGCTTCATATCTTCCATGCGTATTAAATAAATTGTATTTAAACCTCTCTCCGTGCCTTGGGTGTTGTCGTGATAAGAGGCTATCCCTTCAATATAAACACCGGACTTCTCATACTCGCCGGGACCGCGGATTATGAACGATTCAGCCGGAGCTCCTTCTATATTATTGTGGTCATAGTGTTCATGAGTTACCAAAAAAATGCTTGCCCCGTTAGAAGTCCGATACGCTGGCGTATCGGCAATCGCCCCCGGCGATTGACTTCTAACGGGGTAAATCCTTGGGGGCCGAAGGCCGATTTCTTTGGAAAACGGGTCGATCAAAATACTTGTGCCCTTGGATTCCAGCCTAAAACACGATTGTCCGTACCAAGTAATGGTCATTGGGGTAATTATAACAAAATATCTTGCCAGAAACAAGCAGAAATGCTAGGCTTTCAACAACATGGAAGTATCTGCTCAAATTAACGGAACTGAGATTTCGATGAAAGATTTGCTGGCCAAGTTTAGTTTTGATTTGCCGAAGGCTGGCGAAGTCATAACAGGCGAGATTATCAGTGTCAGCAAGAACGCGGTAATGGTTGACTTAGGCTCTCTGGGAACAGGCATAGTTTATCCCGGCGAATTTTATGACAATCCTTCGGTTCAGAAAACTCTCAAGCCAGGTCAGGCAATCTCCGCTATCTTACTGGACATTGAGAATGACGACGGCTTCCGCGAATTATCACTCAAACGCGCCCAGATGACCACTGCCTGGGAAGACATAAGGCAAAAAAGGGATAGCGGCGAAGTCATAACCACAAAAGTTATAAACATTAACAAGGGTGGACTTATAGTAGAGGTAAGCGGAATTCAAGGCTTTCTTCCTTTGTCACAACTCTCTCCGGAACACTATCCCAAGGTAGAGGGCGGAGACACCACCAAGATCGTGCAAGTGCTTCAAAAAATGCGTAATCAGGATATTCAGATAAAAATATTGGATTTCTCTGAAGATGAAAACCGCTTAATTGTTTCAGAGCGAGCTATCAGCGAGGCCCATTTAAAGGAAGAGCTCGCGAAGTTCAAAATTGGTGATATCGTTGACGCCGAAGTTACTGAAGTAACCGATTTCGGGGCTTTTGCGTCTATCTCTGCACCGACAGAGCAGCCGACTTCTGAAAACAACATAGTTGCTGAACATGAACAGGCAAATGACGCGGTCAAAATAAACAGCACGATCGAAGGCCTCATACATATCTCCGAGATTGACTGGAAGCTAGTTGAAAATCCCAGAGACTTTTTACAAACTGGCCAAAAGGTTAAAGCCAAAATAGTAGGCATGGACGGCGACAAGATATCCTTGTCGCTCAAGTCTCTCAAGTCTAATCCCTGGGAAAAGGTGCAGGACAAATATCAGGTAGGACAGGTTATTGAAGGCGAAGTTTTAAAAGTGCACTCTTACGGCATATTGATAAGACTAGATGATGATTTTAATGGCTTTCTTGCGGCCTCCGAACTGGGCAAAATATCCGAAGAAAATACTATACATGCGGGCGATAGGATAAAGACAGCCATTGTTTCGATAGATCCGCTTGAACGAAGGATAACCCTTACTCTTCAAAAAGATTAAAAATTATTAAATTGCAGCCAAACAAGTATAAAATCATTCTAGACAAAATTAAACGCATATCACGCGGTCCGATCAGGTTGAAGCCGTCTCAGGTTCATAAACCAAAAAAGTCATACGACAGGAAAAAATTAAAAAAAGAGTTGAAAGAACTAGTCTAAAGGGCTCTGCTAAGCAGGGCCTTTTATCTACACAAAACAAAAAGTGCCGAAGCGCTTTATGAGCTTGTCTCCACCTCACCGGAGACAGAAACTTTTGCCGTTACCCTTAAATTTGAGAGCTTGGCAATCAATACCGAAAGTTCTTGCCAGAGCTCTGCCACAGTCGATGGATTATCGGTCAGTAAGAGCTCAATACAAACGTTCTTGGCATGCCTTGATAGCTGCCGCGATTGAGCACTTCTTTGAGTCTCACTCGTGACCCCACCCCCGTCTTCTGCTACACCACTGGTATAATCAACACCTGCTCTGTCCACCCAGGCCTTCTGCATCACTTGGTCCTTAAAATTGGCGATATCAACAAAGATGAATTCGTTCTTCATTGATTCAGATACCATGGATCGATTTGAATTCTGGGCATCCAAAGTATCTGTGGCAACAACGTACACACGGATACCCCTTAGCTTAGCCGCCCTGAGACACTCCGGATAATCCGCATCAGCCGATACTAAAACGAGTTCTTCAATACCATCTGGCAGTTCGCTAATGGCCTTTATGATAAGCGCATCATCCTTGCTCTGAAACGAGACGCTGTCAACCGGCTCAAAACCAGCGGCACCTAATATCTTTCTAATAACCGCCAACCGATGCGGCGCGGCCACATACTTTGGTCTTTGATGCAACTCATGGCATTCACCTACGTCTTGCACTAAAAATTTCATTAAGCGTGTGAAGTTGAATGACCCTATTCCAAGAACCCTTCCGGCATGAAAAAGGTTGGCAGAATCAATAAAAATAGCTTTCTTGCCTGGCATGTACTTCTCATTTGGGGTTAAATAACTGTTTTTATTTTAACATATGTTAATACTCTCTGTCAATCACCGCTTCGCTTCATTGTCAATTTTACATACTCTTCCATTTTTAACAAAAAAAATGGCCTGCAGGGGCAACACGCCCCTGCAGGCATAACCAATAACTATCGTGACTTCTGGAACGCAGCAGTCATCGCCGTAGGCACCCTCTCCCATGCCTTTCGGTTTACGTATTCATGCCGGCTCGACGACCGATAGTCCGGCTTCGCCGGTTCTACCACGTCCAGCTCATTGAGCTTGACGTTAAGCTCCTTGATCTCCTCGATGGAGGCCAAGAGAACCCTCATCGCCGGTCTGGTCCGGGCAACGGCTTGCTCGGGCTGGCTTGTGCCAGCTGAGAGTCGCGCTTGGATATTCGCCCAGCGTTTCTGGGCGAGTCGGGTTAGTTCGGCAATCTCTCGCCGAATTGGCCCCTTCCGCTCCTCGTCATAAAGGAGCCCGCGAAGCTCTTCGGGGAGCTCGCGGCGGATCGCGCCGAAATCGCCGCGATTGGACATCAAGAGCTGAATGAGGTCATCGTATCCGGACTTCTTATCCGGATCGAGAAACCGTTGTCCACGCTCTTCATTCTTCTTACGGCGAAGGCCGTGAATGACCTTGCCGCGGAGTTCCGCCCGCCTCCGCCTCTCGGTTTCGGCGGCGTTCACTCCTTCCTCTATAATACCCGCCATCATGGGGTCAATCTCTTGACCCTCTCCGGCAAGAATTTCCTGCAGGCGTCGCTGCAGACCGATACGTTCGGCTTCCAGCTTCACGCCTGCCGAAATGCGCTTGTGAGTGATCTCGTCGATGAGGCCCAGAGCCACTGAGCGTTGCAGCTCGTATTCGGGGTTCAATGCCCCGACAATTAACTGCAGCTCATAGACCTGAACTCCTACCTCCTCAAATAAGTCAGAGAGTCCGGCCACTTGGTCGTCAGCGATGAACGCCTCTGCCAAGCGAAGCTGAAGGTCCGCGTCAGCGTTGGCGTCGCCGAAGACAAATTCGGCTACCGCCATTGCCATCTCCGGCGAATCGAGCAGGCCCTCGAAGAGTGCCTGCGTTTTTCCGAGAAGAGTAGCGATTTCGTCCGCGAGCACCTTGCGAATGGCCTCCGCTTCGATTGCATCCTCTTCGAATTCGAACTTGAGTTCACCCTCACCAACCACCTCGTCGATGGTAGATTCGGGCTCGGCTTGTGGCGAAATGCTCGAGGTCTCGTTGGGCGACTTTAACGCATCGAGGAAAAACTCGGGGAAAGTTTGAACCGTTGGCCTTCTCTCCGTTTTGTGATTCAGAGACGGCTCGAACTCACCGTACATGAACCCTTTCGGCCCCTGGTCAGGGATTGAGGTTCTCACGCCGGCGGCTTCTTTCGTCCCCGCCTTCTCCTTACCCTTCGCGCGACGCTCTTCGCGGGTCAGGAGAAGTTCCTCCTGACGCCTCTCTTTTTTGCCAGGCTTATCTGCTGGCTTTACTCTCTTAGCCATGACTGGCCTCCTTTGCGAGAATCATCGAAATGGGCGGTGGTAGCGGAATCGCGGGGATTCCACCCACCGGCACGATAGCCGGCTTGGGGCTCGCCTGGACAATTAAATCATCCAGGCCAGCGAGTTTGGCGATGGTCATCACCAAAAGTTCGGCAAGCTTCAGCTTCGCCTTGCCCTTCGCCTTAGCGACTTGCTCCTCGAGTTGCAAGCGTATGGAGTCGAGATCCTTCCGCTCCGCCTCGAAGAACAGTACGCGCTGTTCGTCGCGAGACATCTTCGGCCGTTCCAAGGCTGGATTGTAGTCCAAGCTTGCAAGCTCGGACAACTCACGCCGCGTCGCAGCGCAAGAGGAAGCTAGGTATAAAATCTCCTGAACTTCCCTCTCGACTTCGGCCAAAGGCACTCCCCCGACCAAACGAAGCCGCTGACACAACTGGCCAAGCCAATCGGTGAGGCAGCCCTGAGCTTGTCGAAGGATAGCCTCTTTCGTGTGCGGCAGAGCCGCGACGACTTCCTCGGCAATCGCGTCATTAACGCGGATACCCGAGGAAATGTTCCGCTCGCGTCCGCGAACGGTGAGATCCCTGTTAATCGCCATCTTGACACTCTCGTGTCCGGCAAACTTCAGGAAACTTTCGAGCCTAGCGACAGTACTCTCATACGTCGCCAGCTCTTTCGCGTCGAGTGTAGGCTCGTGCGAATCCAGCCAAATGCGGAATCGGTTCCGTAGAAAGCTAAGAGAGGTAACCGTCATGAACGGCCTTCCAGCCGTATCCCGGTCTCGCAACCGGAATCCCTCTTTGAAGAGGGTCTCATAAACGGCGAACACTGCCGCGGTGAGTTCTGCTTGTTGACGACCGAGCAGGATCTCGACGATCTGCAGAGTGGCCGCGACGTCAACACGTCGCTCGGAGGGAACTAGTTCGGCTTCGGCAAGAATAACCGAACCGAGAAGCTGACGGACAGCTGTATGCTCGTCCGTCTTAGGAACTACTCTTGCGCGAATATCCGCCAGCATTTCTGCCGGGACGGATATTCTGTACTGCTGTTGCAGTTCGACCGCCGACCTGATTAGGTCGGTAGGCGCCAGCTTGGAAGCTGACGCGGAGGATTCCTGCAGCACGGCATCAACCGTCGTAGAAGGAATCTCCTCCTCATCCTCTTCAGCCATCAAGATAACGGCCTCCGAAAGAATGAGACGTGTTTGCGCAGATATCGTCATGGCCCAGAGGGCCTCGACGATTCCGAGTGTGTTGTCAAGGTTCGAGACCTTGATTGCCTCGCCGAGGTACTCGGCGAGGTCCAGACAAACTTCGTCTGAGATTGTGCCATCTTCGATGGCTTCCAGGAACGCACCCTCCGGATCTTTAGATCGAAGGATGTCGACCACCGCCTCAACGGCGGGGTCTGGGGTTTGGATCATTGTTACTCCTTCTCCGGCTTTCGCCGGCTTTTAATTAAGGTCTTACTCTCTTATTATATATTAAAAAACAGCAAATGTCAAATATAACGATATGACTGACAAAACATCATCCATCATATCTGATAGAAAAAAAAGACTCCCTCCGCCGGGCACCGTATGGTGACCGGCTCGGGGAGCCGCGACTGTACGAACTATCTTGTTTTGCACCGCCGCGCCTACGTGCACGGCGGTGGGGGGTTATGACCTCCTTAGAGGAGGTTCTTCTCCGTGGCAAAGGCTATCGCCTCGGCCATCGACTTTTTCCCCCGATTAACGAGTGCTACCATTGATTTCCCTTGGAGCCCTGGGGAGCTCGCAAGCGCATCGAGAATCAGCTGATCTCCTTTGCTCAGCTGAACTTCTTTGTTCACCACCGACACCTGGGGCGGCGGAGCGGCCACAGCGGACGATGCCTGCTGAGGCACCGCCGGAACCGCGGGAGGCGGCGGCAACAGAGCGATCTCGTCGTTGCTTTTCCCGCCACTGGCCTGGCCGACAGAGACCGCCAAAGCGGAAACCGACGACGGAGGCAGCGGCATGTTCACCACAACGTGCGCTTCCGGCGTTGACGGAGCCGAAGGCGCCGTTTCCGAAGACAAAGCCTCGAGCTTCTTTTGAAGCCCGGCGATCCTGCCCTGTATCTTAGCAGCCTTGGCGAAGTTCTCCACCGCGACCGCCGCGGACATCTCCGCTTTGAGTTCCTCGATTTTAGCCGATACCTCGGCATTCGGATCACTCGCCGCCGCCATAACCGCCGCCTCTTTAGGGACTACTCTTGGGAGTAGATCCGACGAAGTGTCGGGACTACTGCCCCCCGTGCCCTCCATGGCAGAAGACCTCGAATTCTTCTTCTTGTTCTTGCTGATGCGGAAAGATCGTGCCCAGTTGGCGACCAATTGGATCGGATCGGACCGGTAATCCAGGGACGCGAGTCCCTCACCTGCGATCTCCATCGGATCGGCCGAAAGAATCCGCGCGGGTCTCGAAGTACCATCCTCCGAGATTCCCAGCCTTTTCCTTTCAGTCTGGTCCAACGACTCGAATATCAGGTTGTAGGCCGATCTTCGAATGTCGAGGGCCTCGTGGTTGGCGCTGGCACACAGACGCCGGCCAGTCTCCCGAAAGATCTGTTGGATCCCCGGGAAAAACACATTTACCAGCCAGCCGTTGTCGCCGCCTCCATCCTCCTTCACTCTGCTGTCAAACAGCTCGGCGACGAGTGCAGGCGGGTAGTCGGGATTCTCTGCCCCGGCGGCTACAAACGCCAGGTAGCGTGCATTCGGATCCTTGGCTACCCTGTCCATGAACGCCCCCCACTCGAGCGACAACGTTTTAAGGCCGCTAATTCCATGCTTGTGAAGAAGCCGTCCCGGGTGTCCTGGGGCCCCCTGCGGAACCGAGCAAAATAAGGGTTGCAGGTTTTTGGCGGCCTCCATGCGAGCCGCCGCCACCTCTTTGACCTGCGTCTGATGATCCTCATTACTCGTCCTTGTCATTGATTTATTCATTTTCTCTTCTCCTTGTCCTTGTAAAAGTGTAACGATGAATAGTGCCCACGTGGAGCGCACTCTCACCATCCACTAGTATTCTAACAAAAAACTTGACGTCTGTCAATATAGGTGCTAAAATAGCTGTAAGAACATTAAAAATACGGCCCGATAAATAAGGTTTTTAAGACTGCTATAGCAGCCAAAAATCTTATTTATCGGGCTTTAATAAAACAAAAAGAGGGAACTGCGATGAATAACGAGAGCTTGATTTATCTGGGCGGAAGCTCAGTTGGCGGTAACGACGGTCCGGGACCATCCTCAACTGTGCTCCAAATCGGAGACAGGGCTTTGATGGTGGATTGCGGGATTGAATTATTGAAGGAGCGCCAATACGGCTTTCCTGATTTTTCAGCTCTAGCTTTGAGGGGAATTACGGTTTCGACACTTGTTCTGACGCACGCCCATCTGGACCACGTCGGCAGTGTTGGAATCGCCTCAGAGAAAGGAGTTTTCAAAAATGAGGGCAAGATCTATGGATCACCTCAGACAAATGCTTGGCTACCGCGTATCCTAGATGAAACCTGGGGACGCGGAGTCGGCAACGATTATTACCGGTCGATTAATGTCGTGTCTGATATGTTGACAATGATTCCCTACGGTGAATTTGAAATAATGCCTGGCGTTCCAGCTTTTGCTGGCGCGGCGGGACATGTCCCGGGTGCGTTGTACCTGCTGGTTAAACTGCCTTCGGGCAAAATTGTCCTTTTTTGCGGGGACAACAGTTGGCACGACCAGGAGATTGTTGCCGGCAGTCAATTACCCGACGACCTGCCTAACCGCTGGTTACCAGACATTATTGCCGTAACCGATCTTACCAATCCTGGATTGACCAAGTTTGACTACGAACTTGAGATGCAGAGACTGGAAAACCATGCCATCGACTCCTTGGTGAATCACCGAAGAAAAATTTTTTTCGCCACTTTCGCCCTTGGTCGCGGGCAAAATGTTGTTTTAAGAATGGCTAAGACACTGGCTCGTCTTAAAGTGGAAACGGGCATTCGTGTCCCGCTCTATCTTGATGGCAGCTCGGTGGACATCATGAGAATCTTCAAGGAGAAACGTTGGTCGCCTGCCGACCATGAATTCTCTTTTGAGGGTATTGAACTTATCAGTGGCGAAGGCCGCCAAAAGGGTGAGATGCGGAGAGATATACTGGAATCGGACGAACCCGCCGTTGTGGTAACTCCGGCCGGATTCGGTGATGGCGGACCAATAAGGTACTACCTCGAAAGAGGCGCTGGAGATGCTAACTTCGAATTCATTGCAACTTCATGGCTCCTACCCGGATGCACCATGGATAAGCTACTTGAAAAAGTCCAAAGGCGAGAGGCAACCGGCAGGAAAATGCTTTTGAAGCTGGAGGACGACAGAAACAACACGGTAAAAACTATAAATATCGAGTGCCATGCTCAGCATTTCCGATTGTCTGCTCACGGTGGGCTCGGAGAGACGCGCGACATGGTGAGGAAAATAGTTGAAAGACGCGGTGGTAAAAAACTGGAGATGATCGGATTGTCACATGGTTCGTGGGAGTCAAAACAAACGGCCGCTCGGGTACTTGGTGAGTATTCCGAATCGGTTATTCCTGTTTTTCCTGGGGCTTGTTACAAGTTGTGAACTTTTTTTGAGTAATTTAAATGGCGCTCTGACGAGCGCCTTTTGATTTTTATAACCTTCTTTTAACTGACGAGATGTTCGAGGTAGAGATCCCAAACCCTACCCGCGTTGATAAGCACCTCGCGATCCTTAATTTTCCTGGCCAGCTCTTCGAAGGTTAGGAAGTAAACAGCTTCGACCTCTTCGCCTTGCTGATCCCCTCCCCCAATGACTATCTTAGTCTTTTCGCTTTCCGGTAATTCCACTACGACAACAGCTCCCTGTTCACCGTTTGTCGCTCCGCTAAGTATAAACTTACCGATGCAGACTGGGTTATGGTTGCTAATATTTGCTCCGGCCTGAGCTTTCTTGCCCCTGCTTTCTTCCATGAACTCTCTGGCCGCAGCCTGAAGAATAGTTTCATTCCGTTCAATACCGCCGCCGGGAAATCCGGGAGCAGACTTGTGCTTAACCTTTTGCATCACAAAAAGATCCGGATCGCTTTTTATGATAGCGATTATGAATACGCTAATCAACTGGTTGGGTTGGGTTGACTGCGGTCTGGGCTGATAAAAGAGTGGCCGCTCAACGTGTCGAGATGGCACATCCACGCCATGACCCAAGGTCATAGCAAAAGGGCTGAATCTTACTTTGCCTATCGTGGCATTCCGTCTCGCTGCGGCACAGGCCTTAATATGCTTCTGTCTTCTGCGTTGACTGGGGCCTACGAAACACTCATGCCGCTTGAGCGAACCGGAAACTTCGCCAATAAAGAACTTTTTAACTCTCCGCAGTTCGCGTAAGAGTTCGTGAGGTATTGTTGACTCTTCCGGCTGGGCCTGGGCCTGATTATTTGTAATACTTTCCATGAGCATGGGTCTCCTTTTGGATTTTTTTTATAAATAAGTTTCAAGGTTCTGTCTGATTGACTCTAGGCTGACTATATGTTAGCATGCTATGCAGGAGGTGTCAAGTCGATGAACCCATGGAGAAAAAGACCCAATCGACCACGAAGAAAGGGCAGGCGGTCTAGCGGTCTTAGTGGCGGATTCAGGCCACTGAGAACCGCCGAAGGCCGGATGGTACCCCTCGGCAACATTGCGAGGTTGGGCCTGACGGCCAATGATTTCGGCATCCCCGTGGATGCCAGGAAAACCCCTCCTAACCCTATCAGCGAAGGCTGAATCATTGTGGGGGTGGTGCTTCCATCCTGTCCGGCGGTAGAACAGCACTCGCCGGACAGTTTTTTTATCTACAAATTTTTATATTGCCACGAATAACTTTTTATGCTACTTTGCCAATAATAATGCGCTCAATAATCAAATACATTGCTATAGTCTTCTTGCTACTCCTGGTTTTGTCAGGGCTTGTTGCTTTGTCTAATTCACCATTCGCACCGGGAGAAGGGGAGGTCTCTCTGACTAAGCTGGTTAACCAGATAAACAACGGCGAGGTTAAAGACATCATCGTCCGCGGAGAAAGACTGGAAATAACGCTCACCGCTGAAGACAAAAAAGAAACTTCCAAAAAAGAAGCTAGCGCGTCTGTCAGTGAAACCCTATTAAATCTTGGCGTAGATAAAATAAAGCTCGGCCAGATCAACTTGGATGTTAAAAACGAAACGGGAGCGACATATTATCTAGTAAACCTCCTCCCGATACTTCTTCCGTTTTTATTGGTGATATTTCTTTTCTGGTTTATGTTTCGCCAAGCGCAGCGAGGCTCGATGCAGGCGATGAGCTTCGGTAAATCTAGGGCACGCCTGGCCGGTGAGGGCGGTAATGGCAAGAAAAAGCTAACCTTCAAAGATGTGGCCGGACTGACAGAAGCAAAAGAAGAAATAGCCGAGGTTGTGGAATTTCTGCGCGATCCTCAGAAATTCCAAAAACTTGGAGCAAGAATACCCCGCGGTATACTGCTTATCGGCTCCCCAGGCACCGGCAAAACACTCCTAGCCAAGGCCGTCGCCAATGAGGCTGCCGTCCCCTTTTATTTTGTTTCCGGCTCAGAATTTGTCGAAATGTTCGTTGGAGTCGGCGCGAATCGCGTAAGAGACACTTTTGAAGTCGCCAAAAAAACCGCGCCTTCTATAATTTTTGTTGATGAGATTGATGCCGTCGGACGCCATCGAGGTGCGGGATTAGGCGGCGGCCACGACGAGCGGGAACAGACATTAAACCAGATACTCGTAGAGATGGACGGTTTTGATACCAATGATGCTGTAATAGTAGTAGCTGCCACCAACAGGCCAGACATTTTGGATCCGGCGCTGCTGCGACCCGGCAGATTTGATCGCAGAATAATTCTTGATGAACCTTCGCTCAAAGACAGAGAGGCAATTTTGCAAATCCATGCCACAGATAAACCTCTAGCCAAAGGTGTCAATCTTAAACTTGTAGCAGAGCGCACGCCAGGGTTCTCCGGCGCAGATTTAGCCAATCTTCTTAACGAGGCCGCGATACTGGCCGCCCGTAAAAATCAAACGGAGGTCTCCCAAGACAATTTATTTGAAGCGATTGAGAAGGTCATGCTAGGCCCCGAACGGCGCTCCCACATATTCACCAAAAAAGAAAAGGAAATAACCGCCTATCACGAAGCCGGCCATGCTCTAGTTGCAATATCAATGCCCCACACCGATCCGGTGCATAAGGTTTCTATCGTTTCACGCGGCCGTGCTGGTGGCTATACCCTTAAGCTGCCTACGGAAGATAGACACTTACGAACTAAGTCTGAATTCGAATCAGAGCTTGCGGTTTTACTAGGCGGCTACATTTCAGAAAGGCTCGTTTTCAACGAATTAACTACCGGTGCTTCCAATGATTTAAAGGTTGCGTCTGAATTAGCACGCAAAATGGTTACTCAATACGGCATGTCTGATAAGCTCGGTCCGATCGTGTTCGGTGAAAAAGAAGAATTAGTTTTCCTGGGTAAAGACCTGGGCAGCGAACGCAATTATTCCAACGAAATAGCTTTCCAGATAGACAGCGAGGTCAAAGGTCTGATAACAAGAGCTCTCAAAAAGGCCGGGGAAATCATTTCCAAAAAAATGGCCACTCTGGAAAAAATAGCCAAGGAACTTATAGCTAAAGAGACCCTTGAGCAAAAAGAGTTCTACGCACTCGTCGGATAGTATTTCAAAAATTATTTTTTAAATAGCACTCGCCATATTATCTTTTGAGAACTTCACCTCACTCCAGCGGGCTCGGCTCATCTTTTTACGTAACCGCCATTTGTCAAGACGCTCCCCCTCCCCAGTTTTTATAAAAACTGGGGAGGGGTCAATCTACGACAAAACCATGCTGGCGGTTACTTCAGAAGTCCCAAAAGGTAATATGGCCTTGCCTCTCTTATTTTTAAAATTACAAAAAAGCAGAGGCCGAAGCAGTCGGCGGTCTTTATCGTTCGTAAATTTCAAAGAAAATTACTAGCCCGACAGGTCATCCGGCGGAGGCGAGGACTCTTGGCGAGTGCTCGCCCCGTTACTCATAAATTGGTTCTCACGGTTTAAGCTAGTTAGTAACGCCAATGAGTAACGGGGCTCGCCAGCCAAGAGGCCTTGCGGAGCCGGTCGGCAAAGCATTACTACAAAAAAGATTGCCTGGGGCAATCTTTTTTGTTAGGTTACGAATGTTGAACCTTGAAAAAGGAATCACCCAAATGGCTTTCAAGTTTAATACCGGCCTGAAGGCGGTTATTTTTGATTTTGACGGCACAATTCTAAATTCAAAGCGAGACGGTAATTTCCACGAGGTCGCGAAACTGAGAAAATTAAAAATACCGGCCGGTGAAAGACTGGAAAACCATCTCGGTATGCCGGCCAAATGTATAATCAAAACTTTTTGGCCGGAAGAAAATGCGGAACAATTTCTCCAACTGTGGGAGCAGCTGGATCTGTCGCAGCCGTCACCCTTAATTACTGATACCCTTAATATCCTGAACTTTTTCCAGAATAGCCTAATACAGATGGGTATCCTGTCATCTCGCAGAAGCAGCAGCTTGTTCCCTCTTTTGCGGTACTGCCAGATTATTGAGTATTTCAATCCTAAACTTTTACAGGCGATTGATACCTGGGATTACCACAAACCGCATATCAAAGCATTAGATAATATTTTGCTAAGACTGGCTGAACTAGGCATAACAAAAGAAGGAATACTTTACGTCGGCGACGCCGTGGTAGACTGGCAGTGCGCAAGCGGTGCAGGCGTAAGATTTGTCGGCGTAGAAACAGGGGTCCTTAACAGAACTGCATGGAAGATTCGAGGCCTTGAATCAAAAAATATAATTCCCGATATTGGTTGGCTGCCGGTTTGGATACTTAAACATTTTTAAATCAAAGATTGCGAAAGGCAGTCTTTTTTGTTAGATTTTGCTAAACAGGGTGCGTAGTTTCCGCCAGTGGGCGGACCATCCTCTGACTGGCAGTGGTTCCACCAAAAACTTGGGGTGCGTAGTTTCCGCCAGTGGGCGGACCAGCCTCTGGCTGGCAGTGGTTCCACCAAAAATTTGGGGTGCGTAGTTCAGTGGTAGAACGCGGTCCTTATAAGACCGAAGTCGAAGGTTCGATCCCTTCCGCACCCACTTTCTAATTCGGGCGCTTAGCGAAGTGGGTTGGAGTGCTCACTCAGCACTCCAACGGGAAATTTAGCGAACGAAAGTGAGCGTAGCCGTCCACTGCAAAACAATGGGCAACGGCTCAAATTTCCCCGGAAGAGCGACTCGTTTACAATATGGGCGCGTAGTTCAGCGGTTAGAATGTCCGCCTTACACGCGGAAGGTCCCTGGTTCGAATCCAGGCGCGCCCACCATGGAGATACCGATTATTTATGAAGACGGCGATTTTTTAATTATTGATAAGCCGTCTGGACTTTTAACTCATCCCGTTAACCGCGAAGACAAGAGCCCGAGCGTAGTCGGTTGGGTCCTGGAAAAATATCCAGAGATTGCTCACGTGCACGACGAGTACGGCGCCAGCGTCGGCGAGTGGGTTGATTTGAGGCCAGGCATAGTTCATCGATTAGACAGAGAAACTTCCGGCCTGCTGTTGATTGCAAAAACTCAACCGTCTTTTAATTACTTAAAAAACCTTTTTGCAGAAAGAAAAATTAAAAAAAGCTATCTTGCACTGGTGTACGGCCATTTAAAAAATCAACGAGGCGTAATTGATGCACCCCTTGGCAAGGTTGTGGACAGGTCTGGCCAAGGCCGGCAAACAACAAGAATCAATGCTAAAAATAAGCTCAAAGAGAAGGCAGCGGTTACTGAATATGAGGTACACGAGGAATATCTTGACTACTCTCTTGTTGAGGCTAGGCCGCAAACCGGCCGCACGCATCAAATACGCGCGCACTTAAAATCAATTGGCCACCCCGTCGTTTGTGACCGAATTTATGCTGGCAAAAAAATGGTTTGCCCCTTCGAACTTGGCCGGCTTTTTTTACATGCCGCCAAACTGTCGTTCGTATCCCCTGCTGGTTCTGCGATAACCGTAGAATCAGACTTGCCGAAAGAATTGGATAATTTTTTACAGACATTGCCAAAAAAACAAAAATAAGCTAATATCCCTGAATATGAATTTAACTCAAGCCTTCAATTCAAAAACAACCTCCGGCAAGAACTTGCCAGATATTAGACCTGGCCAAACCATAAAAATCCATCAAAAAATTAAAGACGGCGCCAAAACCCGCATACAGATATTCGAAGGCATTGTTATCGCGCGTAAACATGGCACCGGCCCAAACGCTACCATAACTGTTCGCAAAATATCCAACGGCATTGGCGTTGAAAGAATCTTCCCCCTCTATATGCCAAATGTTGAAAAATTCGAGGTCATCAGAACTTCCAAGGTACGGCAAGCAAAGCTCTATTATCTACGTGGCAAATCAGCACGTGAAACCAGAAGAAAGACTAAACTTATAGAAACAAAGGCTCCGGTTCAATAACTTGAAAAATAAAAAATTGGTGCGCGGGTGGAGAAATGGCAGACTCGCTACCTTGAGGTGGTAGTGCCCGCAAGGGCGTGGAGGTTCGAATCCTCTCCCGCGCACAAAAAGATCTGGGCGCTTAGCTCAGTGGTAGAGCATCGTCTTGACGTGACGAGGGTCGTGGGTTCGATCCCCTCAGCGCCCACTACATAACCTAAAACCACCCCAGGGGTGGTTTTAGGTTTATAAATAAAAAATCGGCAGTTAGCCGACGTTTTTTATTTAAGAAGAGCGGCAAATCGCTCTTAATCTCAGGGGCTGGCCGAAGCTACGGCTCGTAGTGACCGTCTTCTAAGCACCTCCGCACGCTTTCTTAAAAATAAGCGAATGCGGTATAACTTTAATTTAATAACGTTTTCACTATTGACGCCTGTCAGCTCTACTAATTCCTTTATCGAATGGCCACACACTTCTTTTAAAATAAGAAGCTGCCTATCCTCTTCTGATAGTACAGATAATAACCTGCCGAGATAATTCTTTAGCTCTGATTGAAGATCGTTGGCCGTGCCGGAATCTGCAGCAAAATCTATACAACTTAAACTTGGCCTGCCACTTCTTTCTAAATTATCCGCCGCTGCTAAACTACTTTCGTATATTACAATTTTTCTAACCATCTGCTTGCGTAAAAAATCGCCACACTCGTTTACTGTTATTCTGTAAACCCATGTTTTTAATTTAGATCTTTGATTAAAGTTTCTTATATTGCTGTAAACTTTTATAAATACATTTTGTACGACATCTTCTATGTCTTCGCGGTTTTGGGCATATAAAATTCTAGACGCAACCTCTCTGACAAACAGGCGCAATTTTTTTACTATTTCTTCAAAAGCCAGTTCGTCGCCGCACTTACAGAGGCATACGATCTCTGCTTCTGGGATGTTCCCATATCCTAGGCCATTGGATTTGCTCAATTTTAGCCCCTCTCTCTTTTAAGCTTATGTTAAAAAACTAATTCCCAAATTATAAGACACTAAAAATATAAAGTCAAACCAAATTTTAGACAGCCCTCCGTCTGGGTCGTTTAAATATCAAATCAAAAGCCTGCCGTCAAGCAGGTTTTTGATTTGATATTTACTGTGTGCAGTATTCTTGAATTAGTCCGAACGCATTTCGCCGCCGCAGGCGGCGAGGAAATCCCCCCGCGAAAATTCGGAAAGGCGGCGGAGCCGCACCGCTGACAATTTCAAGTTTTTCTTTGGCGGCATTTAAAAAAGATTAATTTGATAAAAATAAAATCCTAAGAGCAAAATGGTAAAAATAATTTCAAGTTTTGAAAATATTGGCAGAAACCCTCTAACTTTTTTCTTGAAAGGATAAAAATATTGTTTCTCGTCTATGTCAGGCCAATCAAGCACAAGATGAATAAGATATGCAACAAAATAATAGAGCGCACCCTCCCTGCTTATAAACAATACTGGAATTGTCGTAACAACCGCTCCGAAAATAGAATGCATATATTTTGTCTTGAAATGAATTCCATATTTATCTTCAAATTTTATAGCATCAATAAGTTTATCCCAAGAAAAAATCTTATGGCTATACAAAACAAACAAATGGTCTATGTCGGCAATGACAGAGCCGATAAACCAAAACCAAGAAAATTCGGAATTACTTACTGGCATTATTCCAACTATCGAATGAGCGAGTATCATAAATCTTTAAGGACAAAACCGATTCTTTTCATAGCAACAAAGCCATATCCCCAAACAATAGGCAACCACATAGGGATACCGCCAAAATCTGGTTTTACGAATGACTGGTATCCGCTAATTTGCGTACCGATAACTTCAACGATTGCGCCAATCAAAATACCATATGTGAAAATAGCAAATTCGGTTTTGTCCTTATGGAAATAAATTAATCCTAAAGTTAGAACAAGATAAATTATGAAAAGCAAAACATTATTCTGCCAGAACAAATATGACAAAAGTATTCCAAAAAGGATAGGCAATGTTTCTATGAATACTTTTGAGAATTTATTCATTTGGATTAAAAAATTTTCTTCCCCCAAAATTAAAATATGGTTCGAGCCGATGTTTTTCTCCGGGTTCTTTTGCGGTTTTCAGCGGTGCGTCTCTGCCGCCTTTCCGGATTTTCGCGGGGGGATTTCCTCGCCGCCTGCGGCGGCGAAATGCGTTCGGACTAATTCAAGAATACTGCACCAGACAGGAAAAGTCAAAGAGTTTTGGTTCGCCTCGCTTCGCTCGGCGGCTAATTTGTATTCAATTTTAGGGGTAAAAACGAATTCACGATTTCGCATTTTGGGGGAAGAAAATTTTTAAATCCTTAATCCAAAAACAATATGAGATACATACTTTACGCAAGAAAATCAACCGAAGAAGACGACAGACAAGTGCTTTCGATTGAAGCGCAACTCGTAGAGTTGCAAGAGTATGCCGCCAAAGAAAAACTTGAAATTGTCGCCTCGTTCTGCGAGGCGAAAA
>MGJI01000018.1:0-6134 GCA_001794195.1 Candidatus Yanofskybacteria bacterium RIFCSPHIGHO2_01_FULL_44_17
TTAAGATATTACAATACTGAGAGACTACACTTAGGTCTGGACTGTAAAACTCCGGCCGAAGTGTTGCAAAGCTTATGAGCTCAAGACGATTATTGTATAAAAACCATAAAACCTGGGTGGAGGTATGCAAAAAGGCGTTGCGGAATAACGCCAGAATTGTGCGTGGGCTATTGCAGCCGGAAAATAAACTTATGGCAGTGGTTAAATCCAATGCTTATGGTCATGGGTTGGTAGAGACAGCTTCGTTGTTATCAAAAAACAGTGATTGGTTGGGAGTAGATAATCTTGATGAAGCAATTCTACTTCGTCAAGATAATATCAAGAGTCCAATTTTAGTTATGGGCTACACGCCAGCCGAAAGATTTCAAGAGGCCATAGCCCACGATTTACGGCTTACCATTTATGATACTGCTGGTTTAAAGAATATTTTTACAAACTACTCACTGCCCGCTTCATCTAGGCTACGGCGAGGCGAGCAGACTACTCACTACAAACTACACGTCAAGATCGATACCGGCATGTCGCGGCAGGGGGTCACTTTGGCTGATTTACCAAAGTTTTTAAGTCTGTTGAGGTCAAACCTCAACAGACTGAAGATTGAAGGTGTGTTTACTCATTTTGCCAATGCCGACAATCTCGAAGATCGCAGTTATCCAAATCTCCAGCTGGCTAATTTTAAAAAAGCCCTAGCCATAATTGGTGCGGCGGGGATTAAGCCGGCGATAAGACATGCCAGTGCGACAACCGGCCTATTTACCATGTCTGAGGCACAATTTGATATGGCTAGAATCGGTATTGCTTTTTATGGTCTTTGGCCGTCAATTAAGTTTGCATCAAAGTTTAAAAACTTTGGTTTGTCGCCAACGTTAAATTGGAAAACCAGAGTAGCGCAAATAAAAAAAATTAAAAAAGGTACGCCGGTTGGGTATGGCATCACTGAAAGAGTCAAAAAAGACAGTACGATTGCCATATTGCCGGTAGGTTATTACGACGGTTATTTCAGGAGCCTTTCATCTGCTGGGGAGGTTCTCGTTGGCGGGCGGCGTTGTAGAATTTTGGGCCGCATATCTATGAATTTGTCAGTTATTGATATTTCTAATACTAAAAATGCTAAAGTTTGGGACGAGGTTGTGTTGATAGGTGGCCAGGGGCTGGAAAATATTACAGCCGAGGAGTTAGCCGAAAAAGCCGGCACAATAAGTTATGAGGTGGTTTCGCGGATTAATCCGTTGTTACCGCGAATCTATCTTTGAATTTTCGGGTGCAAAAGTATAAGGACGAGTTAAAAAATAAAAAAAGGAAAAAGCTGCTTTCAAAAGCGGTCGTTTTGTGTCTTTTGATTGTCATCGGGATGGTCAGTAGTATTTATCTATTATTTTTTTCCAAACTGCTGGATGTGCGAAGTATTACGATAGAGGCAGCTGATGAGATGAGGGCGCAGCTTAATATTGCGGCAGAAGATTGGCTAAATAAAAAGTTTGGATTTTTCCCCAGGCGGAGCAATATTTTATTTTTGTCTGGTGATCAGCTTTCCTCGACGCTTATCGATCAATTTCCCAGGTTGGAATCAGCAAGGGTTGTTAAAAAAATACCTCATTCGCTAGAGATATCTGTTGAGGAGCGTAAATCGGCGGGTATCTGGTGCTTATCTGATGGGGTGCGCTGTCTTTATTTTGACAAAAATGGCGTGGCGTTTAATGAGACGCAGTCCTCGGCCGGATACTTAATATTAAATGTGAAAGACATGAGGTCTAGAGAATTAAAACTTGGAGATATTGTGGCTGATAATATTTGGCTGGCGAGTATCATTAAGGCCAGAGAGCTACTAACCAAAAATGATCTTGATATTCGCAAATTTGTCATCCCAGCCGAGTCTTTTGATGAGTTTTATGCCATAACTGCCAGTGGTTGGAAGATTGTGTTTAGCAACTCCACGGATATTTCTAAACAAATTGATGCTCTGCGAATATTTTTAGAAGAAAAACCATCCATCAATCAGAAAGCTAACCTTCAGTATATAGACCTACGCATCCAGGACAGAATTTATTACAAATAACCCGCTTCTTTACTCTAACAACATATGCGGCTAGAATAAACAATCAGAGGGAGGGGCTTGCGAACTATTCGACGGTTACTGATTTTGCTAGATTGCGGGGCTTGTCCACATCATGCCCGCGCAATACGCCAAAGTGATAGGCAAAAAGTTGAAGAGCGATGCTATTTAATAACGGTTCAAATGGTTCAAGTGTTTTGGGTACGTATATAACATCGTTTGCAACGCTGGCTATCTTGCGGTCACCAGCCGTGGCGATAGAAATTATTTTCCCACCCCTTGCCTTAACCTCTTCCATATTCGAGAGCATTTTTTCATAGACGCTGTTTTTATTGGTCAGGGTGAAAATTGGAAAGTGCGGATCAATTAGAGCAAGCGAACCGTGCTTCAATTCTCCGGCAGCGATTCCTTCAGCATGAACGTAGCTTATCTCTTTTAATTTCAAAGTCCCCTCAAGCGCGGTCGGGTAATTATATTTTCGGCCAATAAACATAAAGTTTTGGAATTGCAGATATTTTTTAGCCAAAGCTTTAAATTGATCGTTTTGTTTTAAAATTAATTTGACTTTATTAGGAATAAGAGTCAACTCTCTAGCCAATTCTTTTTTATTTTTATTTTTTGTTCCGAGGCAGAGGGCCATTAAGGCCAGTATGGTGAGCTGTGAAGTAAAGGCCTTGGTGGAGGCTACGCTAATTTCTGGACCGGCATGATTATAGATTCCGGCTTGAGTCTCGCGGGCGATAGCCGAGCCGACGACATTTACCAACCCTAGAGTAAGATAGCCCTGAGTTTTTATTTTTTTCAATGCCGCCAGGGTATCAGCAGTTTCACCGGATTGAGAAATAAAAATATAGCCAGTATCGGGACGATGAGCGATTTGTTGATACCTATGTTCGGAGGCCAGTGAAACGGAAGTCGGAATATCAGAGATTTCTTCAAAAAGTAATTTGCCGATTAGTCCGGCATTATAAGATGTACCGCAAGCGATGATTTCTAAATTTTTTATTTTGGATAGTTTTTTAGATACGGATTCTAGACCGCCAAGCTTAACTCCGTTAGTAGAGAGTCTGCCGCGCAGGGCGTTTTTAATGGTTTCTGGCTGTTCGAATATTTCCTTGAGCATGAAGTGTTCAAGGCCTGATTTTTGAGCGACTTCAGTATTAAGATCAAGTCTTTCAATTATCGGTTTATTCGGCCAGACCTTGAATCCGGTTGGCGAGATCCAGCCGCGTTGGCCCTCTTTCAAATAAATTATCTTTTTGGCCATTCCGGCCAAAGCCGCCTGGTCAGAGGCCAAGAAATATTCTTTTGTACCAATGCCGAGTACCAACGGGCTGCCTAGCCGCGCGAAATATATTTTTTGAGGCTCGTCTTGATTAATAATACCAAATGCGTAGGCACCGACTATTTTTTTGAGGGTTAAGTCCAGAGTTTTTTCAAAGGTAGCACCCTTGTCATAGTTGTCCTCTAGTAAATGTACTACGGTCTCGGTATCAGTCTGAGATTTAAATTTGTGTCCCCGTTTTTCCAGTTGTTCTTTTAATTCTCGGTAGTTTTCGATTATCCCGTTATGTACCAGGAATATTTTTTGATGACAGTCTGCATGAGGGTGGGCGTTAGTTTCATTGGGCGTTCCGTGCGTGGCCCAACGAGTATGACCGATAGAGGCCAATAACGGTGTTGCACATGAATTCTTAACTTTTTTTTCAAGATTAGTTAGTTTCCCTGGGCTTTTTTTGAGTTCAGCTTGGTCGTTTTGTCCGTTGGAGGCAGATCCGCCTTTGGCGGAAAAAAACAAAACACCAGCTGAATCATAGCCTCGATATTCAAGTCTTTTCAGGCAGTTCATAACCACTACCAGCCCGTCTTTTTTACCTACATAGCCGGCTATTCCGCACATGCCTAATAAGACGAACTGATTTAAAAAGTGGTTTGGCGGCCTTACTTAATTCTATAAACAAATATCGAGTTGCCGATGACGGTCAGTGGTTGGTAAGAGTTGAGCCAGAGATAATTAACCTTATTCGGCATGTCATAGGGACCTTGTGAGCCCTGGAGAAATGTTACTGATATGGCTATCCAGCCGTCTGATTGGTTGCGGGTCTTGAAGTCATTAGCGTCCGCGTATTTGCTGGAATTGAGCCACAGATAGCGCTCTTTTAAATAATATGACGGATCGGCCCAGCCGAAATAATCAAACTCAACTTTCTGAATTTTATTCTCTTTTACCCAATTGCTGAATCTAAGCAGGTCTTGCCCCCAGTCTAAATTGGAGTCAACGACATATTTGTAACCGCCCGATGGACCGCCGACTGTCTGGTTGAAGTAAGTTATGTAATATGGGAAAACGTTAAGATTCTCATAAACATACCAGCCAAGTAATCCGGCCAGTACCAAGCTTACTCCTGCCAACGCTTGGCGGCCTTTGTTTCTAGCCAGGGTTATAAGTTTTGAAATCTGACCCGAAACCAGAAGTATTGCGAAAGGAAAAGTTGGCAACAAATGCCGGACGCCAATATTCAACGTGCTGCTGGTACTTAACCCCCAATAAATCACAAGCCATAAGATCATAGCAAATTCTTCGGGATGATTACGGACCATATGATAGCCGCGGTTTATTGTTTCCTTAGCCGAGTATTGCCACTGCGATGACGCAAAAATTAGGGCGATTAATACCAGCCCCCACCAGGCCAGTGGCTCTTTTATGAAATAGACAATTGGGAAATAGCTACGCCAGCCGAAGCGTGAGACTTCGCCCAGGAAATATGTCGTATTGCCGCCTACGGCTCGCTGATTAACCATCAATAATCCCAGCCCATATTGTGCCGCCGCTCTCAGAACTGGCTTATCAGATGCCCAGACTACGGGATCAGCGAATCTCCTGTTACCGTAGCTTGATAGGAGCTGCCGGGTATCGCGATACTGGCGTTCGGGCGGATAATTGTAGGTGTGGAAATAGTATACTGGCCAGACAACAAAAACGAAGCCGATGATAAAAACGGCTATAGATTGAATCATGGCTTTTACCGAATCTTTTATTTTTGAGAAAATCCAAGGAGCGCCTTCATCCGCTGGTCGCGGATTTTTTACAAAGCCATAAATAGCTGCGAATACGATGAAGAAGGGAACTAGTAAGAAGGTAGAAAACTTAAGAAGCAAGGCAGTACCAAAGGCCAACGAGGCAAGAACCAGTTTTTTACGGTTAGGCTTTTTTTGATAGTTTACAAAATAGTATGTTGCCAGCAATACTCCGAATAGCGCCGGTACATCCGTCGTAACAAAACGTGAATGAGCAATGACTGTTGTAGAAAAACTAAAAAGAATCAGTGCGGTTATGGCGCCAGTATTGCCGTAAAGTTTGCGACCCCATTTAAAAATCAAGGTTGCGGACAAAACAAAAAATAAAAGCATTGGTAGTTTTACCAGGTGCTTGATTAGATCCGCATCATTACCAGAGTTAAATATTAAACGGCGTCCGAAATTCCATTGGCCGTTAATATCTGTTTGCCAGAATTCTGATTGAAAAACATCTTGTTTGAGATTGGTAAACAAGAGGGGAATAGCCGCCAAATCCTTAGCCAACGGCGGATGTTCCGGATTAAGTCGCATGTCCTGTTTAACCAGATATGAATACCCAGAACCTATATGCGGTACTTCATCCACAATTATCGAATCATCCCAGGCGCTAGTTATGGCTAAAACTGTCGCCACCGCGATGGTAACTGCTGCGAAAATTTTGATTGATTTATTCATGTTTGCTATTTTCCTAGAGGAACCACCACAGAATTCCTATCATACGAACCCTTTTTAAACTGCTCTACCGTTAGATAATAAATATTCTTAGCCTTTTGTTTTTCCGGCGTCCATGTGTCGGTTATAAACATGACCGTCTGCGCCGGCATCGGTGTGCCGTTTACATCAACGCCCCCCGCATTAACTAAAACATATTTTTTGGTTTTTCTCGGCAACATATTTAATGCTTCTCCAATTTTAACATAATTTTGGTTGAAATATGACGGAGTGATAGGATTTTTGGCCCACGTATTAAAATATTTGTCGTATTCAGCGGCAGTTATGGCCG
>MGJI01000018.1:6162-8510 GCA_001794195.1 Candidatus Yanofskybacteria bacterium RIFCSPHIGHO2_01_FULL_44_17
TACAAACGAGCTTTCTTTCATCCAGCGGTGTCGTATGTGCAGATCGTGGATGTCTCTTGCCCGATAAAAATCGCCAATTTTATCAATTATCCACCAAAGTCCCTCGCCGGCCCATATGAATACAACCGGTGCGACAAGTATAGCTCTTAGAGCGTGAGGCAGACCCTCATTGGATATAACAGTCGGGAGTAGTCCTATAAAAAACCAAGACAATAATAGGACATGAACCGTGGACAGATGGCCGTGGGTCTTGGCTCGTTTAAATAACTTTATCCAACTCCTCAAAAACCCCAAAACAAATAATACGCCTACCGGCCAAAGAAGTATCGGTGATCCAGATAAATTATGGCGCCAATTATGGTCACCGATAAAATTAAACATGCCGAGAGTTTTGTAAGTATTCTCGGCGAGTGCCTGTAGAGGATTATTCAATGCGAATATTGATAGTTGTCCTGTTCGTCCCAGGAAATCAGCCGGATGAGTCCAAAAATAATAGGCTATGGGTAGGGCGACCACTACGAATACAATAAGGAAGAGCGCCAGTCCGCGTAGAAGCTGGTTGCGAGTGAATAAGTATTTCTCCTGAGAAAAGTCTTTTTTGGTGGCATGCCAATAAGCAAGTAGTACCAAGATTAATGAAAGAGGCATGGCGCGAAAGGCTATATAAGTATAGAAACCAAGTCCCCATAAAATTGCACTGGCTGCAAAATTCCACAACTTTCCCGATGATAAACCTCGCCACAAGAAGTACATTCCCCAGACCAATAGCATCGGTGCCATAATTGCCCGGAAACCGATGCGTGAGAAGTTAACGTGCCAGAAGGCTATGGCCATCAAATAGCTTGATAGTGACGCAATTTGCCAATTAAATAATCGCTGAACTAGAAGATATAGGCCAAGTACAGTCAGTACGCCGAAAATAGCCCCAGGCACTCGAAGCATCCATGATTCTGGTGTAAAATAACAGCCGGTGGGAGCTGGCTCGGTGGTTTTAATGAAACTGCGCGAGGTAAGGCATTTATAACCCGCATCAAATTTCCTGAATAACTTCAAAAATTGTGCTTGGATATTAATAAACAACCCCTCGCGGCCGTTATTTTCAGGATAAAATATCTTGTAGTCGCCGGTCTCGATTGCCAGGAGGGCGTTATTACCATTCATTGCTTCATCAGGATAAAGCCCTGGCGGAGTTGATGTAATATTATGAAAACGAAAAACCACCGCTGCTATAATTATAACTACTAAAACAAGCCATTGGTTTTTCACGTAATAATTATAGGATACCTTCATGATTTTATGTATGTTGACAAGTTCTAGTTTCAATAGTGTTGGTAATCGAAAAGATTAGTAGCGGACTTTAACTATTGAACTCCATGAGTTTAAAAGCTAAAATTCATACATGGCATGGTTTAGAAAAGAGCCCAAATTCGGTGAGGTCAAGCCAACTCCAAAACCTCCTGAAGTTGTTGCTCCTGAAAGTATCAAGCCTAAAAAAGAAAAGCCCAAGAGGCCCACTTTTGAATTTAAGGATTCAGAATCTGCTGAAGAATACTTGGATTGGAAAGGCTCTGTACCAATTGAATTTCGCCGGCTCATAGAAGGCAATCTTAAAAACACTGAACCAACCCCTAGTCAAACAGGATTACCCTTAACCGATCAATTTCTCAACAAATTTGCAGAAGCAATAAAAGCTAAGGATATTCCGGATATAACCGATGTAGATAATAAGGTGGCTAATCTTTTAAAACCTATGACTAGGGTTGAAACCAAAGGAGGTTATCTCAATGTTTTTGAGGCATTAGCTAATCCAGATGTTTCATGGAACCTCAAAAGAAAAATCTACGACACTCAAGTTAAAACAGCATTAGAATGGCTAGCCAATCGCGATCTGGCAGAATTAGCTAAAAAAGCCCAAGAACAAGAAACAAAACCAAAGCCAAAGCAAACAGGCGAACCTGCCGGAACGGAAGAACAGGGCCGGCCGGGCGAAGGCGAGGGTTCTGATGTACCGCCAACAAATGAAAAAATAGAACCAGGTGGAGATAGCGCTGAGAGTAAAGAAGGCGAACTGGCCAGAGCCATATTCTCAGTCAATCCATTTTATGGAGGGTACTATAAGCAGCTTCGCTTTAACAAAATGGATCCCAATACTCTCGACTGGCAAAAACCAGAAAATGAATTCAGTGAACCTACGGCTGAAAATTTTGACGTTCTCGGCGCCAGAGTTATTTTTGGCAAGATTCGTGGACGAGCACCCTTATCGATACCCCTTCCCTACGATTGGTCCATTGATGCAGACAGCCTCACGACCGATGCCCCCGAAGGCAGTGCTGAAGTATTGAGAAATC
>MGJI01000018.1:8522-8771 GCA_001794195.1 Candidatus Yanofskybacteria bacterium RIFCSPHIGHO2_01_FULL_44_17
GGTATTTGAAAATAGATGCTGACGGAATATTTAAATATCAACTTCGTGCCAGCAGAAAACAAAGGTTAAGCGAAGAATCCGAACCAAGCCAGGCCGAGATAGTTGGCAACTTGCCACCAGAACTCAAAAGCCAACTTGATGAATTAAAGAAAAAAAGATTTCCTAAGCTTAAATTAAAAAGAGAGATAGTTAAACTTGTCAGGAGCCGCCTGAAATATGTCACCAGCGATGAACTCAATCAATATTATA
>MGJI01000019.1:0-28421 GCA_001794195.1 Candidatus Yanofskybacteria bacterium RIFCSPHIGHO2_01_FULL_44_17
GAGAATTCGCTGCCATTATCGCTCTGTATCATTCTGAAGCCGAACTCGACTTCTTTTTGTGCTTGTCTGACAAATCTAAGACTATTGTGGGTATTAATTCTTGCATAGACTTTGGCATAAGCCCATCGGGAACAAAGATCAATCAAAGTATAGATGTAAAATCTTTCTTTTTCTCTGGTTAAAACATGAATGGTATCAATTTGCACCAAATCACCTGGTTTTTCGGCTCTGGGTCGCTCTACGTGGGGATGATACCTTTTCCAGGGACTGCGTTCTTTTAATAGCCTGGCTCTTTTGAGCGTACGCTTTACACTGCTTAGGCTAACGACTACTCCTTGATTTAAAAGCTCTTGGTAGACTACCTCAGCACAACGCCGATGTTTTAGTCTTTGATCAATGATAGTTTCTACTAGTTTTCTGGATAAAGCCCTGGGATGGCTCTGCGGCCGAGAACTCTTGGTTGGGATTCTTTGCCAACCACCGGTTGGATCCTTCTTGCACCATTGTACAATCGAGCTTTGACGGTAGCCGGTGTGCCTAGCCACTTGTCTTGTCGACCACCCTCGATACTTTACTAGTCTTACGGCTTCCATTCTGACCAAAGGAAGCCTTGGATTTGTTGTATATGCCATAACCCCATTCTACCAGCAGGGCGATTACAAGCTATTGAACCATTGCGATGTTATTGCGGGATTATTATGAATCTGAAAGCTGCGGCCGAACCTCAGCTAAATACCAAAAAAATCAAAACCCCGTTAAGCGGGGTTATTTAATCTCTACTCTGTCCTGTGTTGACATGGCTCTCCTTGGCGCTCCCAAAAAATTTTGTTGAGAGCTGTCAAAGCTGCACCTTGAACAAGACTCCACGTCCTCCATACCGATAGACTCATATGACTCCAGCAGCTCATTACAAAAACGGCAGCGCTTGCCGCCAGTTAACAGCGGCTTACTGATAGAGCACAGAAAACATTCATAGCCAATAGCCACAAAAATATCGGCTAAGCCCTTAACTGGCATCCATACTTTAATAAAATAATGCTCTCCCCTTTTGCAAAAACGGGCCCTTATATTCTCCGCCTCTCTGTTGATTCGGTGAATCGCTAATTTTAAAAGCTCCACATGCTCGTAAGCCGCTTCTCTGGTCAAGGGCATCTCCGAAAAAAATCAATTATAAATTAAGAGATAGCACATAATAATGATTTTGACAAAAATAGAACCTGTTATATACTTACCGTAGAATCTTTAAAATATCTTGGAGGAAACGCTTCATGTCATTAAATTCGCCGCATAAATCTTTGTTTCGGTTTTTACTTATTATCTGCCTGCTGCTTATGCTTACTTCTGGCTACAATATCAGCGCTCAAAGCGATAACCAGAAAAATGAGAAGAAGTCTTCAAATAATAGGAAGGATAAGGACCCGAAGAATGATCCGAGTCAAATAGGCAATCGTGACGTGACCGGCGGTGTTAATTTTTATTCACTGGAAAAAGAGATAGCAATGGGCAAAGCTCTGGCTCAGGACGTAGAAAAACAGGTAAAAATAGTAGACGACCCGATTATCGCCGAATATATTAACAGGCTCGGCCAGAATATCGTTCGCAATTCTGATGCCATAGTACCCTTTACCATAAAGGCAATAGACTCTTCGGATATTAATGCCTTTGCTCTTCCCGGCGGCTTCTTTTTTATTAATACCGGCCTAATCATAGAGACTAAAAGCGAGGCGGAGTTGGCTGGAGTAATGGCCCATGAGATTGCTCACGTGGCAGCACGACACGGTACAAGACAGGCAACTCGTGGTGAGCTGATAAACCTGGCTACAATTCCACTTATATTTATGGGTGGAGGCTGGGCTGGGTATGGTGCTCAGCAAGCAGTCGGCCTGCTTATACCAATGAAATTTCTGCAATTCTCCAGGCAGTTCGAGGATGAAGCTGATAATCTCGGCCTGCAGTATCTTTATAAGTCGGGATATGACCCCGTAGAACTCCTTAACTTTTTTGAAAGACTCCAGGCCATGGAAAAAAAGAAAAAAGGCACGCTAGCTAAGGTTTTCTCGACTCATCCCGCAAATGCCGACCGCATTAAAAAGACGCAGAAAGCAATTAGCGAGCTGGACTCTCGACCGGATTATGCGATCAACACCTCTGAATTCAATAAAGTAAAGAGTTTGCTTTTACAAAAACAGTCCTTGATAAAAACCGAGGACAGACCAACCGGCCCGACATTAAGAAGGAGACCGGGACAAGAAGATGCTTCAGACGACCCGGAGTCAAAAGATGACGATGAACGGCCGACTCTCAAGCGTAGATAAGGCAAATTTTTTATTAACCCTCCGCAGAGGGTTTTTGTTTAGCCTATAACCATCGGCGCATTTAGCGAGTGCTATCTCAGTAGCGATATCAGCGCCCTCGCCAGCTTATTCCTTGGGTTGTGGCGCACTAACCTTCCGGAGTCGAGCAAGTCTGCCAAAATAAACTGTGGATTGCGGCTATTCCGTTTTAAAAGGCTAACGTCAACAAAATAAGAATTTTCACCAGAGTAATGCCTTAGTGTCCCGGCTGACGGCTTCTTGTTATTGAAAATAACGTAATCCAAAACCCCCTCGCCAAGATATTTTTCCAGAGCATTAACAAAGTCTTGCGCCTTGAAACCATGCGTCTCGCCATATTTGGTCATTAGATTGCAAACGTAGACTTTTTTGGCCTTTGATTTTTTAAGCGCAGGCGTAACACCGGCAACCAAAAGATTGGGGATCACGCTTGTAAACAAATCACCCGGTCCTATTACTATCATATCGGCCTGAAGTATCGCCCTGCGCGCAGACTTATTAATTTTTGCCTCTGGTGTTAGCCAAACCTTTTTTATTGGTATTGTCGGATCATGCTTCGGGATATCTATATTCGTTTCCCCTGTCACGACATTACCATCGGCAAGCTGTGCCCTTAGGCTAACATTATCGAGCGTAACCGGAATGACCTCTCCCTTTATGTTGAGCATTTTAGACGCCACTCCTATGGCATCCTCAAAGTTTCCGGTTATTTTTTCCAATGCGCTTAAAAATATGTTGCCAAAATTATGCTCTCTAAAATCACCGCCAGAAAAACGGTAATTAAACAGGTCTCGCAGTGTTTTGCTGGTTTCTGAGAGCGCAACTAACGCACGCCTGATATCGCCGGGCGGCAAAACACCATACTGATCTCTGAGCCTACCGGTAGAGCCGCCGTCATCAGCCATTGAAACTATGGAGGCAAGCTGGACCGGATAATCTTTTAGTGCCGAGAGTACCATAAAACTTCCGGTACCTCCTCCAATTACTACAATTTTTTTTCCACCAGAGGTGGATTCGCCTTTGGCGGAATCTTTTATAGACATTGCTGGCTTAAGCTATCCTTATATAGTTGTACCCACGGCGAAGTTTGTTGGCTCTAAAGAGAAACGCCAGAACACTAAGGGCTATCAATATATAGAGCGCTGCCGGAGACAGGAAAAAACCATATGTTCCAACGATTAATCTGCCCATAGGAAGTGTGGAGGCCGAAAAATAATCTCCCCTCACCAACATCCAAACCTCACGCACCGCCAATGGAGCTAGCGACAAAAGTATTGCAATAAGATACGCGGCCCAGCGCTTGCGTCTTTCAAGAAGACCAACTTGCCTCATAACCCTTGCTGTAAAATCTGCGGATGGCCGAATGTGACCCCAGCTTATATCCGGTTTGGCAAGCTTAGACCTTATAAAATTATCTAATTGCTCATCATTGTAATTCATAATTTAATACTACGTCTTTTAGGGCTGGGCTCGCTTGAATTGTTTCAAGCAGTATTTTCCTTGCCCGATGAAGACGACTTTTTAATGTGTTTTCATTCATATGCAAAAGTTCGCCGATCTCTTTGTAAGAAAAACCTTCGTAATATAACAACTTGATAATTGCCCGGTCTTCCTTGACCAATAGATCGATACAACTCTCCAGTTCTTTTGACACCTCCATACGAGCCACTTTGTCTTGATAGTCAACTGCCGTGATCTCAGGAATATTTTCAAGTATTACGCTGTCCATGGCAAACGGCTTGTTTTTATTTCTCCTGAAAGAATCTATGACGGTGTTTCGTGCAATTTGGAACAACCAGCTTTTTAACTTGCCTGGTTCTTTCAGGGTATCGAACTTATTGTAAGCCTTAATAAACGTATCTTGTGCCAGGTCTTCCGCTTCCGGCCTATTACCAACAAAACGGTAATGAAAATTAACCAAATCACGCTGGTACTGGTTAACAATATCCTCGAATTTTCTCAATTCTTCAGGCTTCATTAATATAAATACTAGCAGAGTTTATCAGAAAATTCTAGTAAATAAGACGCTGGCGCAGGCTAGTCGGTTGCGCATGCAACCGCCACAAGAAAGCAGCGTCTTAGTTGGCATGATACTTTTAGATCAACGCGGCCCGCCCAGCTGAGCTGGGCGAGATACATACAAAACCTACCGAAAAGAGGGCGCTAGTCCTCTTTTCAATTAACTAATAACTAACTAACTCGAAATCAAATAACCAGATTAATCAAGCGTCCAGGAACATAAATAAATTTCTTTACATCCTTACCGACAAGGTGTTTTTTTATCTTGTCTGAGGCAAGTGCCAACTTCCTGACTTCTTCCTCTGATAAGCTGCCAGAGGCTTTAATTACGTCTCTGGTTTTACCATTCACCTGAACAACTAGCGCAACTTTCTCTTCAATAATTAGCTTGGGGTCATATTTCGGCCATTTTTCAAGATGGATTGAGTTTTTATTTTTCATTACATTAATCCATACCTCCTCCGTCATGTGTGGTGCAAACGGCGCCAGAAGCTGCAAAAACGTTTTTTGCACCGAAACCGGCAATTGGTAACTTTCAAGTTCGTTTAGTAGCTTCATTAATTCACTTACGCCAGTGTTAAATCTCATATTTTGAATATCTTCACCTATTTTCTTGATAGTTTTATGTAAGACTATATTTTTTGCCGAAGGCAAAACCACATCTTTAGCAAAATTAAACACATTCCAAACTCTGCTCAAAAACCTATAAACCCCGATAATTCCTCCCGGGCTCCACGGTCCGCCTTGTTCATACGGCCCCATGAACGCGAGATACATGCGCACTGCATCTGCACCGTATTTCTTGACTTCTATATCAGGGTCGACAACATTGCCGCGGGACTTTGACATTTTCTGATGGTCTGGACCTAAAATTATTCCCCGATTACGTCGGCCAATGAACGGCTCCAAAAAATCAACATGGCCAAGTTTTTGTAAGGCCTTGGCAAAAAATCGCGCATAAAGAAGGTGCATGGTGGTGTGCTCCGCCCCCCCGATATACATGGGTACCGGCAACCACTTTGCCATTTTTTCTTTAGACGCAAATTCTTTTTTATTCTTGGGATCGGTATAGCGCATGAAGTACCATGAAGAATCAACGAAGGTATCCATGGTATCCGTTTCTCTTTCTGCCTCGCCTTCGCACTTCGGACATTTAACCTTAAGCCATTTGGTTGCCTTCGCCAGCGGAGATCTGCCATCATCGGCAGGTTTGAAATCTTCAAGCGACGGCAATTTTATAGGCAAATCTTTTTCTGGCGCAGGCTGATAGCCACATTTTAGACAGTTGACCATTGGAATGGGCACGCCCCAATATCTCTGCCGTGACAAAACCCAATCGTGCAAACGATAAGTTCTTTGGAAATCACCAAAACCACTTAATTTTAACTCCTCGGTAATCTTTTTCTTGGCATCTTCCGATTCAACACCATTATATTTCCCCGAATTAGCTAAAATACCAGGACCGACATACGCTTCGTTCGTAAGATTCTTTTCTATGGCAACCGGCTCAACAACAGTTTTTATCAGCAGACTATATTTTTTAGCGAATTCGTAGTCTCTTTGGTCGTGTGCTGGCACAAACATAACTGCCCCGGTTCCATAATGTCCGAGAACATAATCGGCCACCCACACCGGAATTTTTTCATCATTTATTGGATTAACTGCAAATATACCGGCGTCAATTCCGGTTTTTTCTGCTGTTTCTTGTCTTTCAAGTTCACGCTTAGTAAGTGATTTTTTAACGTACTCCTTAACTTCTTCTGAGGCCCTCCAACCAACATCAATCCATTTTTGGGCAAGTTCTGGAGATATTACAACAGCGGTCACGCCAAAAAGCGTATCGGCTCTGGTGGTGAACGCATCGACAAAATGCCTCCCATCTTTTTGCCCAGGAATATCTGTAAGCTTAAATTTTATTTTCGCGCCCTCCGAACGCCCTATCCAGTTAAGTTGGCCGAGTTTTGCAGTTTCCTGCCAGTCCAAATCTTTTAAACCGCCCGCCAGATCATCGGCAAACTCAGTTATCTTAAACATCCATTGCGTCAGCTCTTTCTGTATGACTTCTGAATCGCACCTATCACACCTACCGTCTACTACCTGCTCATTCGCCAAAACAGTTTTGTCATTCGGACACCAATTTACTTTTGTTGCCGCTCTATAAACCCATCCTTTTTCATAAAACTTTAAAAACATCCACTGGGTCCATTTATAATAATCTGGGTCAATTGTTTGAACCTCGCGCGACCAGTCAAAGGTCGCGCCCATGCTCTTAAGCTGCTTCGTCATGTAGGTAATATTTTTTTTGGTCCAAGTCTCTGGATGAATATTATTCTTTATGGCCGCATTTTCAGCTGGCAGACCAAAGGCATCGAAACCAATCGGATACATCACATTCTTGCCAGTCATCCTCAAATAACGGGCCAAAATATCCGGCAAAGCAAAAGCGTACCAATGGCCGATATGGAGATTGCCGGATGGATAAGGGAATTCCGTCAATAACATGTAGTTATTTTCTGCTTCCTTTGTATTATAAACCTTCTTGGCCTCCCAATATTTTTGCCATTTGGATTCAATCTGTTTTGGATTATATTTTTTCATCTTTCTGCCTGCCCTTCCGTAGCCTTCTTGAACTGCGTAGCTTCAGCGTAGCAGTTGGCGAAGGAGAGCCACTTCTTTTTGGTTTTTTGTGGATTATATTTCATTATCTATTCGCATCAAAAATAATAATTTTCTTAGTTTGCGGATCGTAGGACATGTTAAGAGCGGAAACGTCAGTAAAACCATACTTTGTAGATAGTTTATCGCGCAGTTCTCGATATCTTCTATTTATTTCTTCCCTCTCTTGTCTGGTTAGGCTACGATCGGCTAACCACTCATCTAGTCCTTTGGTTAATCTTTCATCCCACGTAGCTACGTAGTAAGTTCGCCCGGATCTGTCTTCGTAGCCAAGCTTAAATTTTACAACTTCGGCATAATTAAACCCCTCTTTTTCTAATATCTCACGGAGTTCATTTGAGGTTAGTATTTCACTAGCCCCTCCGCCTAAAAACGTAGTCCTGGATTCTTTGACAAAATAGGAGTCTTGCCCAATCGTTACCTTAAGGTATCTTACAAAAGTATCAGATCTGTCCTGAAGAACTATTTTAAGATCTCCGTCTACAAATTTTTTTTTCTTATCCCCCAGAGTTATCTTTTGGCTTAATCTCAAAAACCTTCTTAAGGCACCTGAACTTAAAAACGGCGCTTCTTTAAATTCGCCTACATAGGCCAGCTTCCTGCTTTGGTTTTCCGACAGCCTCACGCCGCCTGGCAACTCTTTTTTCATATTTTAAATAATCTTTTACAATTTTCGGTTGTTGCGGCTGCAACCTCGTCTAAAAAAATATTTTTTAACTCGGCGATTTTTTTGGCGACCTCAATTACATAAAGCGGTTCATTTCGTTTGCCTCGATATGGTTCAGGTGTAAGATAAGGCGCATCGGTTTCAAGAAGTATCTGATCAAGCGGCGCATATCTTACAATTTCATCATACATGCCGGGCACTTGCCCTTCCGTAGCTTTACGCGAAGGAGGGAATGTAATTATGCCATTAAACCCGAGGTATAATCCTAGGTTCAAGAATTGTTTGGCCTCGTCCAAACTGCCAGTGTATGAATGCACCACTCCACCATTTTTAGCATAACCATTTTTCAAAATATCCGCCATTTGCAAATAAGCGTTGCCGGTACTGCCTGCCCTGAGCTCTGTCGAAGGGCCTGCCCTGGAATCGCGGCAATGTAAAATAAGCGGTTTAGACATTTTGTCGGCGAGCTCAAGCTGTTTTACAAAACGATCCTTCTGAAATTTTTGATCTTCCGGCTCTGTGGTTCTATAATAGTCGAGGCCGATCTCGCCCATTGCTACAACCTTATCCTGTTTTAATAACTCTTCGTACTCCTTCTCGTCAAATTTCTCTCCCAAATTATCGTTCGGATGCAATCCAACCGTTGCCCAAATCCCTGCCCTTCGTAGCTTTAGCGAAGTAGGGTCGTTGTGTTTTTGGGCCAGCTCAACCGCCTTCTTAGATGTCTCGGAATCCGTGCCAACACAAATCATGCCGATTCCTGCTTCCTCGGCTCTTTTTATTACTTCTTCTCTATCCGCATCATACTGCGACATCTGCGGATGACAATGGGAATCGATAAATTTCATTTTTTATTTTAATCTCGGAAACAATGGCTCAATTTTGGTCACAATAAACTTCTGCCCAGCCAATCTAAGGACATCGTATGCCCTTAGATTGTTACCGAAAGTATTGCTGATTTTTTCGACAGTTTCTGGCAAAAATGGTTCGAGCCATCGCGAGCCGCTTACTATTATTGCAACAATGCTTGTAATCGTCCTCAAAAGATGGCTCCCCTCTTGATCCGCCTCCCATGGCTTATGCGAATCAATATGTGCATTAGCGAAGCCGAACAAATCCCAGATGTGTGTAAGCGCCTCGTGCAATCGGAATTCTTCAACGGCCCTTCGGTATTTTTGCTCGGCTTCTTCAATTTTTTGACGCACCTCTTTATCAAAAAACTTTCCGTCAAAATTTAACTCACCCTCAAGTTTTGTTTCTATAAGTTTGGCAACGCGGCTTACCAAGTTGCCAAGATTATTGGCTAAGTCGCCATTATATCTGTCTTCCAGTTTCTTGTAGGAAAAATCACCATCTTCGGTGGATGGTATTTCCCGCAGCAAATAGTAGCGCACTGGATCAACGCCATATTTTTTTACCAGTTCAACCGGATCGATAACATTTCCGATTGTTTTGGACATCTTCTGGTTTTCAACTGTAATAAAGCCGTGGACCAGAAGAGACTTAGGTAATTCTAACCCCGCTGATAAAAGCATGGCCGGCCAAATTATGCCGTGAAATCTCAAAATATCCTTACCTATAACATGAGTATCAGCCGGCCACCACTTCTGCCAATCCTCATTTCTACCATAGCCCATGGCTGATAAATAATTGGTAAGGGCATCGGCCCAGACATATATTGTTTGGGCATCGTCTCCAGGAACAGCTATCCCCCACTCCAAATCCTTGCGCGGCCTTGAGAAACTCACATCTTCCGAATCTTCCAGCATCGCCAATACTTCATTGGCCCTGGATGCCGGCTTCACCATAATTGCCCCAGACACGTAAGCTTCTTTTATCCGTTTCTTGTATTTAGATAACTTGAAAAAGTAGTTTTTTTCTTTTATTTTCTCAGGCTTAGTTTGATGGTCTGGACAAACGCCGTCTTGAAGATCAGATTTTTTCATAAAAGCTTCGTGCCCAACACAATAAAGTCCTTCGTATTCAGATTCATATATATCACCGCTAGCCTTAATAGCTTCCCAGATTTTGAAAACGCCAGGCCAGTGTATTTCCTGGTCAGTTGTTCTTATAAATTCATTGTTTGAAACATTTAAAATCTTCGCAAGTTCAGAAAAAGTAGCAGATACTCTGTCGGTAAATTGCTGTGGCTCTTCGCCCTGCCTCTCCGCAGCCCGAGCTATCTTGGCACCGTGCTCATCGGTCCCGGTCAAAAGAAAAGTTTCCTCACCCAAGCTGCGATGATATCTGGCGGTAACATCGGCTAGCACCAGAGTAAAAGCGTGGCCGATATGTGGCTTATCATTTACATAAAAAATCGGTGTTGTAATGTAGAATTTATTCATGAAAAAAGTAGCCCTTTCGGCTACTTTTAGATTACAATAAAAAACCACAAAAATCTAATTAATTCCGTGGCAGCTGATCTATCTCAGTATAAATAATCTCGCTAACGCCAGCGACGGACTCACGATCTTGCTCGTTTTCCAACTGAGTCAACGCGGCTTCGTAGTTCTCAATCGCCTCTTCAATATATCCGGCATCGCGGTATAGCCGCGCACGCTCAACATTAAGAAGAATTGCGGCCTTGTTACGCTCTGGCTGATTAGCAGGAACCGCCTCTTCTTTTTCTTTTGTCCATTCGTCCAGAAGCCTCGCGACCTCATGGTCTATGCCTCCAGACTCGCGCATTTTTGCAAGAGACTCGACCAGGCGCGTCCTGAGATCTTTTCTTTCCAAAGACACTGGTATTTCTAACATGTTATTGAGTACCTCCAGAACGACGACTCTCCTTTTGTTTGGCTAGGTCGTCGAGTATCTCAACAATTATTACCGCCACTGGCACGGCAAGTAGTATGCCGAGAATGCCAGCGATTTTACCGCCGATTAGCAGGGCGATGATAACAACCACCGGATTGAGACCTACGGTTTTGCCGAGTATGAGCGGAGTAAAAATATGGTTTTCTATCTGCTGAACAGCAATGTAAAAAACCAGCACCCAAAGGCCAAGAGTCGGAGATTGTGAGAAAGCCAAGATAACACCGGGAACAGCCGAAATAACCGGACCGACGATTGGTACAATTTCTAAAATCATAGCCAAGATGCCCAGAAGTAATGCATACTTAACATTCATCATTGAAAGCCCCACGAAAACCATCAGCCCCACAGAAAGAGCCAAAAGCAACTGACCCTGCAACCAACGGCCCACCTTGAACTCGGCCCTCCTCCAAAGGCTTATGACATATTGCTCATACTTCTCAGGTATGACCGATGTAATAAAACCTATGATACCGCGCTTCATAACTGCCAAATAGAACGAAATTATTATTATAGCGATGAATGACAGAGCCCCGCCGAAAATATTTATTATTAAACTGAAAGCCGACTGAGAATAGGCAAAAAGAAATTGGCTGAAACTGTCCAGAAGGTTCTGTATTTCGCTAAAAAAATCAAAATATCTCGAAGACGTGGTCTGCTGAGCCTCTTCCAGGGCACCGGAAAGACTTGATACGAAATCGGGAAGGGCTCCTGTTAACTGACTTAATTCAGCGGCAACAAAGGGAACAACAAGAGATAGTAGAAATATTATCAGACCAAAAAATGCTACATATAATATCAGCACACCCAAAAGACGCGGAAGCTTCTTACTCTCAAGCCAGCTAGCAAATGGACCGATGGCGGAAGCTATAATTATTGCGAAAAATAAAATAACTATGACGTCTCTTACTAAATATAGAAAAACCAAAGCTAGAATGATGAAAATCACCTTGAGGATAGAGCCGGTCTCGATATGTATTGTTTGGTGATCGCTTGGGATAAGGTTTTAGGTTTTAGGTTTTAGGTTTTAGGTTTTCCGATACCTAGGAACCAACGCCTATCGCCTGATTTACTCTACCACGAATTCAAAATTTCTTTAATCTCCTCATTGTCCCCTTCCAATGGGCCGATGATGGCGAGGCTAAGCTTCTCCGGCCTAATAACATCTTTTGCAACTTCTAATATATCTTCGGCGGTTACCGCAGTTATCTTGGCAAGCCTTTCTTCCGGAGTTTCGATTTTGTGTTCAAGCAGTTCTTGCTCGCCATAAAATGAGGCTAGATCGTCTGACTGTTCCAATCCAATAACGAACGCGCCTCGAATTTGATCTTTTACTCTGTTCAGTTCTTTTTCGGTAACTTTTTCCTCAATGAGTTTTTTATGCTCTGTGAGTATGACTTTCAGCCCCTCTATAAGGTTGGCGTTGCCCAATCCGGCATAAGTGACAAAATTACCCGTCTCGTTATAGGCCGTCACACCGCTTCTTACATGATAGGCCAGGCCGCGCCTCTCCCTGACTTCGACAAAAAGCCTGGAGCTCATGCCGCCACCCAGTATCATACCCAAAATCTCTAGTGCCTCGTGCTTGGGATGAAAACGACTGTAGCTGCGGAATCCGAGGTTTATATTAGTTTGATCGGTTTTTTTATATTCGACTTTAAACCTTGGCTCTTTCTGATCTTCTTGTGTTTCCGTTGGCTCTGCCCGCTTACCATCTCGAATATTGTCAAAATATTTCTCAACTTTTTTCTTCATCTCTTCGGTTTGGATGTTGCCGGCGATGGCAACAATCGTATTTTTATCAAAATAGTGGTTCTCAAAATATTTAAGCAAATCTGCGTGTTGCATCTCGTCTATATTTTCCTTGGTACCACTTATATCCCAACCTAACGGCTGGTCACCATACATTAACATCTCAAAAACTTCACCGATACGACGAGGGGGGCTATCGAGATATAAATTAATTTCTTCCTTAATCGGCCCGCGCTCTTTATCCATTTCCTTACTGTCGAATTTGGAATTCTGGAAAATATCAGAAATTACATCCAGAGCAACATCAACTCTATCGGCGGCACACTTAACGTAATATCCCGTATACTCCTTGCCCGTAAAAGCATTATACTCCGCGCCGAGGGAATCCAATTCCTGAGAAATATCGAGCGTGCCGGGGCGTTTGGTCGTACCCTTGAACATCATGTGTTCAAGGAAGTGCGAGATGCCGTTTATGTCCTTGGTTTCATACCTTGAACCGGTGGCGACCATAACCAAAACCGTCACACTCTTGGTGTGCTCCATCGGCACGGTAATCAGCCGCAAGCCATTGGGATATGTGTGGAGGTCGTAGTGATTATGAGATTCGAGCTTGATCATTTATTGTAGAATAACATTATTTTGAGTAAAAGAAAACCACGCCAGTTTTTTTAGTTTGACTTGGTTTGGTTTTATGCGATTGTATGATTAGCTAACGATAAAAGCCAGGAGATCATTAAAAATGAGGTGCACTCATCGCAGGTGCGACATTCTGATTATAGGCGCAGGCGTAGTCGGCTGTGCGATTGCTAGGACCATGGCAATCGCTTTTCCTGGCAAACAGATAGTCGTTGTTGAAAAAAATCCCCTACCCGGTCAAGAAACCAGCCGCCTAAACAGCAACGTCATACACTCCGGCCTTCATGAATCGAGTGGTTCTCTGAAGGAAAGACTTGCCAGGCATGGTAGCCGACTGATTGTCGAATACGCGCTCAATAACGGCTTAGAAATTAACAAGACCGGAATGATAATAGCCGTTCCCTGGAAGAGCGCATTTGCAGATCCTATCGGCAAATATGAGGCTGCCACCCTATTGAGACAGAACGCGAAGAGGCAAAAAATCAATGTAGAATTTCTTAACTGGCGGAATATTAAAAAATACGAACCAAATATCAAGGCAATGTGTGGTGTATTTATTCCTAATGTTTGGATAGTAGATGCTGAATCATTGGTAGCCAAAATGCACAGTGATGCCGTATGCAAGAATGTAGATTTTTATTTTGACAATGCCGTGGTTGGCATAGATCCCAAGAGCGGCGTTTATGAAGTTTCTACTCCTAGTTTAAAAATCCAAGCAGGGGCAGTGGTTAATGCGGCAGGCCTCTATGCTGATAAGGTCGCGGCAATGGCAGGTTTAAATTATCAGACAGAGTTCTGGCGCGGAGAATATTATGAAGTTTCAGCAAGCAAGGCCGGGCTCATTAGGCGTTTGGTTTATCCGGTCATCTCATCCGGTTCGCCATCCAAGGGTATACACTTCAGTCCCCGACTAAGCGGTCGTTTGTTTATAGGTCCTAACGCCCGATTAGTACTATCAAGAAGCGATTATAATGAAGATAAGACTTCGGTTAATATGTTTCATGAAGCGGCGTCACAGTTTTGTCCGCAAATAAAATTAGAGGATCTAGGCTGGGCCTATTCCGGCATAAGGCCTAAGGTTAAGAACTGGCAAAGTAATTCAGATTTCAGTATTAAACTGGACATTGGCGATCCGCCATTTTTAAACCTTATCGGAATTGAATCGCCAGGCCTGACAGCAAGCATGGCGATTGCTGAATATGTTGAAGAATTGTTAGGCCCCCGGCTGTAATAGTCAGGGCCTTTTAATTTAAAAAAACACCACTCCTAATTTTGCGCCAAAAACACTATTCAAATACGGCGCTCCAAAAACATAAACATTTTGCCAAGTCTGTATCTCAGGCCGGCAGACAGCTCCAAAAAAATTTTATGAGGTTCTTGAGAAAAAGAAGAAATATTTAAAAATCCGGCCAAGACAATGGGCGCCATGCGTATTTTCATGAGTACTCCTTAAATTTTTAATGATCCTGCACAAACATGCGCCTACTTTTGATTTTAATCCACCCGCCTAGTTGCTTCTTGTTACTTTTTTAATAAAATAGAATGCCACGCAGGCAACAAAAACTCCGATAAGCATCCCCCCCAAGATATCTGAGGGATAATGTACTCCCGCAACAATTCGGCTCAGGTTCATTAAGATAGCGGCAATAAAAAATCCGACTCCCCACTTTTTATTGTAAACAAAGACCGCTGTTGCTGCGGCAAAGAAAAAAGCCGAATGGCCAGAAGGGAATGACCAGTGATTTTCAGAGATAAGCCGGTGTACTTCGTGGGTAAGGAAGGGACGCGGTCGATGATAAACAAAGCGGATAAACTCAGTTATCCCGAAGCGTGCAATTACCGGAGAAATAACGGCAGTCGCAAGTATGCGAAGCTTCTCCTGCTTTGTGTAGCCAGAAAAATATAGAAACAGAAGAAAAATAATAATCAAAAAATACTGAGAATATCCTGCCAAGAAAACTACTAGCGCATCAAAAAACTGCGACTGGCCGGCTAAGTTGTTGAAAAGATAAAATAGTTTTAGATCCAATGTCATTGCTTTATTAAGTAAATAATACCAAAAATTATTGCTCAGAGCTAATGGTGGCCGGCAAGATATAAAAAATGACCGCCTGCTGGTCATTTAATTTTCTGAGCTACTTGTTTAGGTCTTCAGCGCCTAGCAGGTATATAATAAGAGTTCTTATGGCCTGTAGAACTTCTGGTCGATTACCGCAGCCATAGCGGTTCTTAAGTTCGTATTCTTCTTTGCCTGTTTTTCTCAGCCACCAATTGTTGTCAGAACCCAATGCCCAGCAGCCGTTTTTTCCGACGATAACATCGTCTCGCAACAGTATCTTGGCAACTATTTTGGCTAATTTTTCATCATTTATATCGGCGCTCAACTTAAATTTTATAGGATTCATGTCTTTCTCCGCAGTTAAACACGAGTTAATATTAGCACGTCCTGGGCGTATCGTCAATTAAAAAGTGCGAGGCTAGCGCACGTTGATACTGTAAAATAAGTTCACAGCGTTTTGAATACCTCTTCTAGGTCAGCGATTAATTCATTCATGTCTCCCAGGCTCACGGACAGTCGAACAAGTTCCGGAGAAATATTAACACTAGTTAACTGTTCCGGAGATAACTTACTGTGCGTGGTTGAGGCTGGGTGAATTATAAGGTTCTCGTTCTCGTCTCCAAGGTGCGGTGCCATAAGGGCAGAGCGCACGGACTCTACAAGCGTGCAGGCGGCCTCGAAACTATGCATTTCAAAAGATAGCAATCCGCCGCCTCCAGTCATTTGCATGCGAGCCAAAGCGTATTGGGAACTTGTCGGAAGAAACGGATAATTAACTTTTCTAACTTTTTGATGGCCTTCAAGGAACTTAGCGACTAGTAAGGCATTTTCCGAAAATAACATCATATCCCTTGATAAAGTTGTGCGATTTAAAAGGGTAAGGTAGGCAGAAAACGGATGCATAATTGCGCCGATTGAAACATGGTAATCGTTTATAACCCTCTCTGTTTCTTCCAGAAAATAAGGCGAGCCGACCAGCGCACCGCCTAATCCGGTAGACTGCCGGTTAAGTGCCTTGGTAACGGAGTAAAGCACGGCATCAGCTCCCAATGCTAGTGGTTTTTGCAAAACAGGCGCTACAGTATTATCCACGACCAGAAATGTATTATAACGATGAGAAATATTAGATATCTCCCATATGTCAAAAATATCTACCGTGGGATTTGCTGGCGTTTCTAAAAAAACAAAGGCTGCCCCCGGGCTTATCGCCTTTTCCCAAGATGACAAACTAAATGGATCTTCCACGACAACAATCTCGCGGTCGTGCTCCTTAGACCAAAGTTGTAACTGATGAAAGCTGCCACCGTAAATATGTGGTGAAACGACCACTCTCTTTCCGCGTCCAAGCGAATTAGAAGTAAGGCTCCAAAATAATAATGCCAGAGCTGATAGTCCTGTACTTGTGGCCCAAACGGAACCCTCTCCTACCCCCTCCATATCTGCGAGCCAGCGTTCAAAAGCGGTAACGGTGGGGTTACCCATCCGCCCGTAGGCGTAACCGCAAGCAGAATTTTCAAAAATTTCAGCGCCATGCCGAACCGTATCAAATCCATAAGATACGCCCAGATAAAGTGGCGGAACTATACTATTAAAAGGATCGTTTGGTTTTTTTGTCACGGCGGCCCCTTATTTTTTAAGAAACTTAACCCAGCAAATCGTAGCTCAAAAAGCAAAATTCGCCAAATGTTGCGGGGACGACCACTCATTGGAACCGCTTCCAAGCGGTTAGTTGAAAGAGTGTTTCGGTTTTATTTAACAGAAAAGCCACCGTTGGTTGATGACTCTAAGTAGTTTGAGGAAACTGGAATTCAGAGTATATTTTGTCAGCCCATTCTAGAAGAACTTCTTGAGTCTTACGACTGCCATAGTCCATCATGCGAAGTTTGCCATTATCATTACAGAAGTTAGTTCGACCAGCGAATACATGGTCATCCTTTTCAACCGCTCCATTGGTCATCTTGTGTAAGGTAACCCAGAGCTGATTCATGGTTATCGGGGCCTTTTCTCGAGCAGGCTGAATATTCACTAACCCAAACAGTGAGAAGTAGGTAGGAATTAAGAACGGGTGCTTGTGTTTAAGATAGAACACAAACTCCAACCAATTTGAGATTATTCCTCTAAATAGACAGTTCTTAGTTCCGCCCAACTGCCAATATTTATAACCCCAGGCTTCTCTAACACCCATAAGCCGTGAGTTATTGAAGGCAACTTTTGGAGAGAATCGGGCAAATTTGAAAGCTATGGGTCCAATGACTAAAACTCTTCTGGTATTTCCTTTGTGTAGTTGAAACAAGAGAAAGTCCCCTTATTTAGAAAAGAACGTTAGATATTATAAGCCTACATCAAACTTCTACGTTTGTCAAAGTTTTGTCCCCATTGTCATTCACGACATTCACTAAGTTCACAAGTTCAAGAAATTCATTTGATTTTTAACTTATTTGTGCTACTATGGCTATATGAAACAATATGATTTTCCTATAATTATAGAGCAAGACGATGATGGCTATTTTGCTACCTGCCCAGAGTTGCAGGGCTGTTATAGTCAGGGTGATACCTATGAAGAAACTATGTCTAACATTAAGGATGCCATAAACCTACACCTCCAGGATAGACTTGCTGAGAAAGAAGAAATTCCAACGACTAAATCAGTCAGTTTATCAACTGTCCACATCACTCTCTAAACATGCCACGCTTACCAAGATTAACTGCCAAGCAGATTATTTCTATCTTGGAAAAGCGCGGTTTTAAATTGGTCAGACAAAGTGGCAGTCAAAAAATCTTTAGGAACTCCGAGGGCAAGAGAACCACAGTTCCATTTCATGACAACAAAATCTTACACCCAAAAATTCTCTCAAGCATTCTCAAAGATGCAGAAATTGAGCCAGAGGAATTGAGTTAGGTTAGAACCTCTCAATAAGTGAGCAAATACTTAGTATTTCCTTGAAGGAAACGTATAATTACATTTCTGAAGAGCAAGAAAATATAGTTATTGAAATTGATAGGTTAGAACCTCTCAATAATGTCTCTATACAAAGAAAAACAGGAGATTTCTCTCCTGTTTTTCCGTCTCTGTTGCGGGGGCACGATTCGAACGTGCGATCTGCGGGTTATGAGCCCGCCGAGATAGACCACTTCTCCACCCCGCGGTGTGATGGTTAATTTATAATATCATAATCGTAACTAAAAAGTAAGCCCCGCGTTGGCAGGGCTTACTTTTTAGTTGGCCCTATCTTAATTACATACCCCGGTTGTATTAAAACAGTTAGGGCAAGTATAGCACGAGCCAGCCTTGAGCATCATGGCTCCGCATTCACAGACCGGGGCATCGGTGTAGGCGTCTTTGATATTGTTCTCCCACGAGACACCCACCGCTTCAACCGCTACCGATAGCGGCTCCTTATCATTTGGCAGAGTTGAAAATTCAGTATGAGGCGTACCGAAAATTTCCTCCTTGTCGTTTTCAGACAGGAACCTGTTGCCGAGATATTTGAATATGTAATCAATGAATGATTTAGCAAAAGGAATCTCCGAATTACTGGTGATACCTGAAGGTTCAAAGCGTAAATCCTTAAACTTCTTGACTAAAGTTTTAAGCGGCACGCCAGACTGTAAACACATTGAAGTCAGAGTCGCTATAACATCAAACAGCCCCGAAATTGTACTCCCCTCCTTGGCTATTGTTATAAAAGTCTCGCCTGGTTTTTTATTCTCAGGGTAAAGGCCTACTGTTAGATACCCCTCGTGATTTCCAAGAGAGAACTTATGAGTAATCGAAGGCCTCTCGTCGGGCAATTTAATCCTAGTATAACCGTTAATTTTTTCTACCAACTTGCTGGCACCGGCATCAGGAGTCTTTTCGTCTGAAGAGGTGTTGAGCGGTTGTACGCTCTTGCAGCCGTCTCTGTAGACTGCAACCGCCTTAAGGCCCCGTCTCCAGGACTGAACGAAAGCGTCACGGATATCTTCTCTTGTGGCGTTGTTGGGCAAGTTAACGGTTTTGGAAATAGCACCCGATATAAATGGCTGGACGGCACCCATCATCTTGATGTGCCCTAGATAATTTATACTCCTCGTGCCATTTGTTGCCTTGAATGAGCAGTCAAAAATAGATAGATGTGCTGATTGAAGATGCGGTGCGCCCTCTATTGTTTCTTTTTCCAAAAGATACGCCGAAACCTCAGATATCTGATTTCCATCGTAGCCAAGCTTGAACAGGGCTGGAGGAACTTGGCCGTTTACTAGCTTGAGCGTACCCCCACCAACAAGCTTCTTGTATTTAACCAAGGCCAATTCAGGCTCAATACCGGTAGTGTCGCAATCCATAAGAAAAGCGATGGTTCCTGTCGGCGCCAACACCGTAGCCTGGGAATTGCGGTAACCGAATTTTTGGCCTAACTCAACAGCTTCATGCCAAACGCTGACGGCTTCTTTTATTAGCTCATTGTGGCTAGAGATATTATCGACATTTATAGGACCGCTTGAATAAAGCGATTCAAAATTCGCAGCAAGACCCTCTGCCGCCAGGGTATGTTTTTTGATGACCCCAAGCATTGCTTCACGATTAAGTTCATAGCCGCCAAACGGCCCTGCGATAGATGCAATCCTGGCTGACATAGAATAGGCTTCGCCGCACATAACAGAGGTTACTGCTCCGGCTATGGCCCTGCCGGAGTCTGAGTCATAGGCTATGCCCATATTCATTAGCAGGCTGCCCAAGTTGGCGTAACCCATACCCAACTCTCTGAAATTTATAGCATTGCGTGTAATTTTTTCGGTAGGATAAGAAGAATTGCTTACCAAAATCTCCTGTGCGGTTATTATGGTATCTACCGCTTTTTTAAATAAATCCACGTTGAATGCACCGTCAGACTCAAGAAATCTTAAGAGATTCAGTGAGGCCAAGTTACAGGCGCTATTGTCTAGGTGCATATACTCACTGCATGGATTAGAAGCGTTAATCCTTCCGCTATTAGGACAGGTATGCCAATCATTGACGGTTGTATCAAACTGCATGCCAGGATCGGCTGAGTGCCAAGCGGCGTCTGAAATCCAATCCATTACTTCTCGCGCCTTCACGGTCTCCAATGTCTTGCCGGTAGTTACGGCCTTTAATTGCCACTCCTGGTCGGAATCAACCTTTCTCATGAATTCATCAGTTGCCCTTACGGAATTATTGGCATTTTGATAAGGAAGAAGAGTGTAGGGGTTAAACAGCTCGCCTTCTATAGATGCCTTTATCCCGCTGGACTCAAGCACTCTGGTCATGTCTTCAATTATTTTTTTACAATAGATAAAATCTTTAATGTCAGGGTGATCAGCGTTGAGGACAACCATTTTCGCCGCCCTCCTGGTCGTACCGCCGGAGCGGATACTGTTGGCCACACCGTCAGCTCCTTTCATAAAAGAAATAGGGCCGGAAGAAGTGCCACCACGCGAAAGAGGTTCCTTTGAGGACCTGAGAGAAGAAAGATTAATTCCTGAACCGGAGCCGAATTTAAAAATCCAACCCTCATCTTTATACCAGTCTAAAATAGACTGCATGTTGTCCTCTACTGAGAGTATGAAACAGGCGCTACACTGGGGACGTTCATAAACTCCGACGTTAAACCATACTGGACTGTTGAAAGCGGCATATTGGTTAATCAATAAAAACTTGAGATCTTGTTTAAAGTTTTCAACGTCGCCCTGAGTTTTAAAATAGCCGTCCTTAAATCCCCAGCCCGCTATCGTCAGCGCCACCCTATCAACCATCTGCCGAGCGCCAGCCTCTCTTTCGGGCGTGCCCAGCTGCCCTCGAAAGTATTTTGAAGCGACTATGTCTGTCGCTGTTTGACTCCAAAAATCAGGCACCTCTACGCCGGCCTGCTCGAATACAACCTCTCCGCTGCCCTTTGTAATCCTGGCAGTCCTTATCTCCCAGTTTATTGAATCGTACGGATCACCATAACCAAAAAACCGTTGCCAAACTAAACCGGAATGATGAATCTTACCATTGCCAATCTTTGGCTCAATAAATTCATTCAGTTCCACTTCTTGTATCGGATATAAATTTTGCATGTAAATTCGCCCAGGAAGACGGATTATTTAAATAACAAACTCGGCGTGAAAACCGAGTGAGCACCACACCGAGTCTGTGACGCCAACGCCATCATATACTCCTATTTTAAACCTATCGTGCAAGAGAGCAAATGTTGATAACTTCTTTTCTGGAATACAAAAATATAAAAACCGCCTATTACGGCGGAGTTGAGCCAAGGAGACTTATTGATTATAATTATTTCATCTTTCTGCGAATGAAGGCGGGAATATCAAATTCTGTGTCATCAAGAATGCCATCTATAACTTCTTTTTTTACCGGTTCTGTCGGTTTGAATGTTGCCAGTCCAGCCATTCCACCGTTGCCGGTCGGTTCTTCAAATAAACTTGGGCCCGCCTGTTGTCTTTCGGTTGTTTTATGCATGCCGTTAGTAAAACCGGTAGCGATAACCGTTATCTTAACTTCGCCCTTCTTAAGTTTGTCATCCTGAACTGCTCCGAATATTACCTTTGCGTCCGGATCAATTTTGTCAGTTATGATCTTGGCTGCTTCATTAATCTCAGCCATAGACAGATCCGCTCCGCCAGACACATTAAATAGCACTCCCCTTGCCCCATCAATAGAAATTTCTAAAAGAGGTGAACTGATTGCAGTTTTAGCCGCATCAATCGCTCTGTCGTCCCCACTGGCATAACCTATACCCATAAGAGCGGAACCTGAGTTTGACATAATGGCTTTCACGTCAGCGAAATCAACGTTGATCAGGCCTGGTATCGTAATTAAATCAGAAATTCCTTGGACGCCTTGCCTTAACACATCGTCCACCTTTGCAAATGCTTCGAGTAGCGGAGTCTTGCGGTCAATTATTGATAAGAGTCTATCGTTGGGAATTGTAATTAGAGCGTCGACGTTGTCTCTAAATATCTGCCAAGCTTCCTCGGCAATGCGAGATCTGGCCGCACCTTCAAAAGAAAATGGCTTAGTAACAACGCCAACGGTAAGCGCACCGACATCTCTGGCAATCTCAGCAATTACCGGCGAGGCACCCGATCCGGTGCCACCACCAAGACCGGCACAGATAAATACCATATCTGAACCCTTCAGTGCATCTTGAATCTCGTCTTTGCTTTCGCTGGCTGCCTGGCGTCCGACTTCAGGATTCATGCCGGCGCCCAGACCACGAGTTAGGTTCTTGCCAATTAAAATCTTTGTAGGCGTGCTGGCAATATTGAGGTCCTGCGCATCTAGATTGACCGCAACAAATTCCACTCCATGAATCTTGGAGTTCATCATTCTTTGTATCGCCTTGTTCCCGCCGCCACCGACACCGACTACTTTAATGCGGGCAAAGGTTTCAAATGGTGGTTTTAGTTGGGCCATGCTTGCATGCGTAGGCAACTCTTCCTGCCATGAACTAGTAGTTAATAATTAATAATTGCCTATGGCACTGGTTTAGCACAAAATAAAAACAGGCGCAACATCAACGCCTGTTACTAGCCTGTGGATAAGTTAGTTGGGCCTTTTATGGCATAAAATTCTTAAACCACTTAGATACTTTTTGTAGGCCGTCAAAGGAAGACAGTCTAGCAGACATTGGCATCTTGCTACCGGAAAATTCTTTCTCAAAGCCCCAAAGTACCATGCCGACAGCTACTGCAAAAGCAGGATCAGAGATGCGATCAGATAATCCATCAATAAAATATTCTCCTCCGGTACGAACAGCGAGCTTCAAGCGGTTTTTTGTAAAATTTACTAGTCCGTCTAGGTTGGCTCCTCCACCGGCAAGGACCACGCCTGCTGGCAAAAGGTAATTTCGCGGAAGCTTCTTCATCTCTTCAGAAATAAAATCAAAAAGTTCTGCAACACGGTAATCGATTACCTTATTTATCTGCGCTCGTGGCACGACAAAATCCTCTTCATTCAGAAGTTCTGAAATGTCCACCTTGTCTTTTTTGCCGGACGCATCTGTAGAGATGCTTCCATAAAGGCATTTAATCTTCTCCGCCTTATCCATTGAGGTACGGAATGCTACGGCAAGATCATTTGTTATATGACGAGAACCTATCGGCAAAATTACTGTGTGTACAAGGTCGCCTTCATGAAACAGCGACATTGAAGAAACGCCACCGCCGAAATCGATACTTAAAACGCCGTGCTCTCTCTGATGCTTATCAAGAACTGATTTAGCTGCGGCCAAAGGAGCAAAAACAAACTCCGTAACTTCAATATCATTGGCATTAATACATTTGGCTAAATTACGAATATGCGGAGAAAGCCCTTCTACTAGAGTAACTTCTGCTTCAAGGCGGACACCGCGCATTCCAAGAGGATTTTTTACATGTTCCTGCCCATCTATCGTAAAACTCTTGGGAATTGTATGTATTATTTCTCTGTTTGGCGGTAGATTAATTGTTGATGCCGCCTCTATGACGCGATCTATATCATTTTGTGTTATTTCATTATCGGCACGAGAAACCACTATTACGCCTCGTGACAGCTGGGTACGCACGTGCAAACCGTTAACGGAAACGTAAGCTCGGCCCACCTTAGCTCCGGACATTGACTCTGCCTGAGATACAGAGCCGCGGATATTATTAATGGTTTCCTCCATGTCAAAAATAACTCCCCGCCTAAGGCCGGTAGACAGCGCCTCGCCTACACCGACTATATGCGGACGCAAAGTATCGCGATTTAATTCCGCAATTACGGTTTTAACGGCGTGATTACCTATATCTATTCCTGTGATTAAATGCTGACGCACTAGGGAGTATTTAATATCTAGTATTTAGCATCCGGCGTTATTAACATGAAGGCTAAAGCCTAGAAATCTAGTTTATTTAAAATTTTATCCTGCAGGGAGAACATTTTTTGTTTTTCTAATGATGATTTTTCGTGATCGTAGCCCAGGAGATGCAAAAATCCATGGACCGTGAGAAAGCTAACCTCGTAATCTAACCCCACGCCTTGTCTGGCGGCGTATTTCTTCGCTACAGGCAAAGATAAAAATATATCACCTAAACTTAGTATACCACCTTTAAGAGCTTTCGCGTCAAGTTTTTCTTGGAGAGGAAACGAAAGCACGTCGGTAGTCTTATTTTTACCTCGATATTTTTTATTTAATGACCTTATGCGTCCTTCTCCCACTAAATTTATGGAAAGCTCTACGCCTGCGGATCTAAGACCCGCTTCTTTGATGGCGGCACCTATGGTTTTTTTAAAAAAACCAATGCCATATTTTTTATCTGCAGTCAGGTTGTTGAATGTTAAGTCGAGCACGGGCTAAAGATAGCATAATAAAACAGTCCCGCCTAGGCGGGACTGTTTTATTATTTAAACCTGAAACTATTTCATTGCAATAATTCTTTAGTGATCTTACTTACTGTTCCACCGTCAGCTCGACCCTTTATTTTTGACATAACTGAACCTATTACCTTGCCCATGTCTTTGACGCCAGAGGCACCAAGTTCGGCAATGGTTTTTTTAACCTCTGTACGGATCTCGTCTTCTGATATTTGCTCCGGCATGTAAGTCATGAGAATATCCATTTCTGCTTTTTCTTTTTGTGCCAATTCCTCTCTGCCACCAGCCCTAAATTGTTCTACCGATTCTTTTCTCTTTTTCGTTTCACCCGCGATAACTTCAGATAGTTCTTCACCTGTAAGCTGGCTCTGCTTCTCCAGCTCAACAGCGTCACTAATCGACTTACTCAATTGCTGCCTTTTGTTAAGCTCGCGACTTTTAACCGCAGTCATAAGCATGCCCAATACAAGACGCTTAACTTGATCGCCTGACTTAAGCGATGCCATCAAATCTTTTTGTAATTGTTCCTTAAGCATTGCTGTAAAAAACTATAAATCTAACTTTAGTTTTAGCTTTTTCTTTTCTTCTTCAAACGAATCATCGTCATATTTACCAAGTCGTTCAAGTTTTTTCCGCAAAGCCCTGAGCTCTGTGCGCATGATGGCGCGGTTTTTCTCAACTCTTTCGGTTGGTTTTTTCTTGAAATATCTGGCCGCTTTCGCGCGCACAACAAGTTTACTTTGCTGAGCAAGCCTGCTGAAACGTCTCATCAATGAGCCAGTGCTCTCATTCGGTTTTCGTGTAACTTCCATAGTAACCTCCCTTCTTTAAGAAGTCTTAAAAAAATTAATTAACAATTTTAGCTCCCAATCTCTTGCCTCCCAACAGGTGTATGTGCAAGTGATCCACGCCTCTCTCGCTGTCTTCGCCGCTATTTATTATTAATCTGAAACCTTTGCCGAGCCCAACCCTTGAAGCTACTTCATTGGCAGCCAACAATAAGTTACCCAGGATCTCAGCATCAACATTCGCCGCGCCCTCAAGTCCGGGTAGATGCTTCTTGTATAATATTAATACGTGCACGGGAGCTTGCGGATGTATGTCCTTTATGGCCAACCAATATTCTCCCTCGGCCACTATGCTGGCCGGCAGCTCTTTATTTATGATTTTACAAAAAATATCTTCACTCATTCTTTTTTAAGACGTTGCTTGATTGCTTCCACAATTTTTGTCTGAGGAATCGTTTCTTGTACCCCCGAATCCATCTCTCGCAGTATTACAGTCTCGTCCAGCGACTCTTTTTGTCCAACAATCAAGGTATACTTAATGCCTAGCCTGTGAGCTATTCTCAGCTGAGATTTAATGCTATCCCGTCCGAAAGAAGCCCTCGCCGATATTCCATGTTTTCTGAATTCTTCAAAAAGAAGCAGTCCCTTTCTTTTTGCTGATTCTCCAAGTTGGGCTATGAAAATTTTGGGCTGCGCGTGATGTTCGTGCGTTGCCACGTTCTGATTTTTAAGCGTAATAATTAGCCTTTCCATACCCATTGACCAGCCCGTTGCTGGTGTTTTGGGACCGCCAAGCAAGTTAACAAGCTTGTCGTACCTGCCTCCTCCGCATAGCGCCCATCTGGGCACCTTGCTGTGTACTTCTGCCGCGGGCTGATCAGATTCCTGATTCTCAGTTTTAACTGCCTCGTCCGGCCAGATTTCAAAAACAGTTCTGGTGTAATAATCTAATCCTCGCACCAAACGAGAATCCAAAAGATATGGAATCTTAACTTCATCCAAGAACTCAAGCACACCCTTAAAGTGTGACTTGCAGTCGGCATCTAAATGATCAACCGTTTGGGGCGCATCCTTGCCAATGTCTTTGCAGACCTGCTCTTCGCAATCCAATAGGCGCAGCAGGTTTGTTTTCAGTCTCTTTTTGCACTTATTACAAACTTTTTTGGCCCGATTTCGATAATAATCCTTTAGGGCCCTGAGATACTGCGGACGGCAGCTACTATCCCCTATTGAGTTTATTCTTACCGCCAGATTTTTTAAGCCCAGACTTTCAAGTAACTTATAGCCGATAAAAATCAACATCGCGTCTGTCGCGGCGTTGTCATCGCCGAAAGACTCAATTCCAAGTTGGTAAAACTGCCTAAATCTGCCGGCCTGAGGATTGTCGTGCCTAAACATCGGGCCAAAGTACCAAAGCTGAACCGGATGCGGCATTACCGACATGCCGTGCTCTATGTACGCGCGGACAACACCGGCGGTATTCTCGGGCCGCAAAGAGATGTCATCGCCACCCCTAGTCTTAAAATTGTACATTTCTTTTTCAATTATGTCGGTAGTCTCGCCTACGGAACGCGAAAAAAGAGAAGAAGACTCTACTATTGGAGTATCAATCCTTTCAAAGCCATAATCGTTCAATATTGCAGTCGCCTTCTTTAATATTAACTGCCAATACGGCTGATCTGCCGGTAGAATGTCATGCATGCCCTTAACTAATTGTATTAGCGGTTTTGCCATTTTATTATTATTTAGTAGTTAACTTGTTGGATTCCGCCCAGCTCGCCAATCGGCCACGCCCGGAAAAAGACCCTGCCAGTTATTAGCGATACATTCAAGGCGCCCCAGCGTCTCGAATCAGAGCTGCGGAGGCGATTGTCACCCAAAACAAAATATTCGTTAGGATCCAGCTTAAAGCGCAGGTCACCGATTGTATGCTGACCGGATGATAAATATTTTTCCTCTAGAACAAAGCCTTCTGGATGCTGCTTGTTGTGTATTATCACCTGATCGCCCCTTATCTCTACGGTTTCCTCGGGCATGCCTATTATTCTTTTTATAAAAAATTGTGTTTTGTCTTCGGGGAAGCGGAAAACCACGACTTCGCCTCTTGTCGGATCTCTGAATCTGTAGCTTATCTCATCAATCAATATATAGTCGCCGTCTTCAAAGGTTTCTTCCATTGAAGCGCCTTTTACAAAAAAAGGCTGTACAAGGAAATACCTTATGGGAACTATAATCGCCAAGGATATAATAACAACCCTGAGCGTTTCCCAGACAAAAGCAAGCCCCGTTAGAGGCAGATCGCCCCGAGGCGGTCGTAACCGAGCCTTAGGCTGGGTGGCCTCTAACGGGGCAAGCGCCTCTTGGCGCACTGGCTGCCTAGATTCTTGGTTAAGTTGAGACCCTGATTCCTCAGTCATTCTTAATAATTATAACAGGAAAACAAGCCTTTGCAATAGCTGATTTTTTAAGATATATTTGAATTATGAAACTAATCATCGGCCTGGGCAATCCGGGGAAGGAATACGAAAATACGCGGCATAATGTCGGGTTTGAGGTGATTGAGAAAATCGCCAAAGACAACGAAGTGGATTTTGAATTTAATAAAAAATTAAACGCAGAGATAGCCAAGATTTCAAGGTTGAACCTTGAAATGGGCCAAAAATCGCATACCAAAAGACCGGCTATCTTGGCCAAGCCGCAGACTTTTGTAAATAAGTCAGGCGAGGCGGTTAAGAAACTCAAGCTATTTTATAAGACTACGCCGAAAGACATTGTCGTAATACACGATGATCTTGATATTGAGTTTGGTAATTTTAAATTATCCTTTGCCAAGGATTCTGGTGGCCATCGAGGGGTGCAGTCAGTAATCGATCATCTTAAAACTAATAAATTTTGGCGATTACGCGTCGGTACGGCAAATCGCAAGTTGAGTACGGCTAGGCAGCAACGCACTCTCAAGCAAAAAAAAGATGCCGTTGGCGGTTTTGTTCTGGCTAAATTCACTCCAGCGGAGCAGGCCGAACTAAAAAAAGTAATTAAAAAAACGCTTGAGAGATTGGCGCAAACTTTTTGAAAGATGTGAAAGATTAAAGATAGCCAAACGGCTCAACGGGAATCACCGTTGAGCCGTTTGGCAGTTGTTGTTACCCAATCACAAGGGGGCTAGTCCGTCGGTTTTTAGGAGGGGTAAACCGATGTTTCACTTTGCCTTGCGACGGGATAACAAAAACCAAACTTTAAAAATTTCTACTAGCGGGTATAGCAAGTGATATTTTTGTTGTCAACTCCTAAGTCGGATGAAATAAATACAATGAGTTTGTCGCTTTTAAATACGATCGTA
>MGJI01000019.1:28436-41795 GCA_001794195.1 Candidatus Yanofskybacteria bacterium RIFCSPHIGHO2_01_FULL_44_17
TTTGCCCTTACTATCTTGTCATGCCAAATGAACAGTTAAAATATCTAAACGCGATTAACGTTGTCGCCAGTGCTAAATCTGGTGCCCTGCAGCTCATACATGATAAGTTTGAAGGCGATTGGGGGCGAGCGTGGCATTCTGACTTAGCAAAATATATTCCCCGTGATCGTGATATCGAAGGCAAGTTGGTGGCTCCTGATTATCTCAAGATCCAGAAACGCGTTGATCCCGACAAAGAATGGGCCAAGCTTGCCACCAATGAGATCAATGCGATTACAATTCTAGACCAAGAATATCCTGAATTATTGCGCCACATTCCCGATCCCCCATTCCTATTATATGTACGGGGCAATCACAAAGCTTGGGCAAATCAATGCTTCGGGGTAGTGGGAACGCGCGCCTTGTCCGAATACGGTAAGCGGGTGGTGCCGCATCTCGTGCTTGATGTGGCTAGAGCCGGTTTCAATATTGTCAGCGGCCTTGCTGCTGGCATTGATACTTTGGCGCACAAAACTGCACTCGACGCGGGGGTACCGACAATTGCCGTGCTGGGTACCGGCATCGATGATGCTACTATTTTCCCGCCGCAGAATCTTGCACTAGCACATAAAATTATAGAAAAAGATGGTGCAGTTATTAGTGAATATGCAATTGGAACGCACGGAACTAAGTTTTCTTTCCCACAGCGTAATCGGATCATCAGCGGATTATCGCGTGGCGTGCTGGTCGTGGAGGCGGACCAGATAAGTGGGGCGTTGATTACTGCCAGGTGTGCCGCTGAACAAGGGCGGGATGTTTTCGCCATCCCCGGCAGTATATTTGCTAAAACTTCGCAGGGCACGAATAATATACTAAAGAAGGGGGCAAAACTTGTGACTTGTGCGGAAGATATACTGGAAGAGTATGCGTTGGAATTATACGCCAAAGGCGGACCCGCCTCTGGCGGGAAGATAAAAATTAAAGGAGATAATCTGGCCGAAGAAAAGATTTTGGCAATGTTATCCAGTGAACCGATCGGGATTGATGATATAATAAGGCAGACTGGATTGGCGGTGCACGAGACAAATGCGACGCTGACGGTGATGGAGTTAAAAAAGAAAGTTAAAAATTTAAGCGGAAGGTTTGTGTTGTACGGCTAGTTCTCTCAAAAATTACAAATTTGAAATTACGGTTTACGATCGGCTCCGCATGTGTGTTTTGCTGGTCGCGACTATGCGCTCCTCTCGCAAAACACACATGCCTACGCCGAATAATACGCCCAGCCCTTTGCCGGCAAAGGGCTGGGCTTGGGCCCTATTTGGCAATTTGCGGAGTGATAAAAAGCGCCCCGACAGATTACGTCGGGGCTCCCGCTTTGTTGAGATGGCGAGCAGAAAAAATAAAAAACCTGCCTTTTGGGCAGGTGGAAGGATTTAATTGAATGGCGAGGCTTTGAGAAGATATCTAAAGCCGAATTCTATAAAGACGGCTGGAATTGCCGAAAGCATAATTTCTATAGGCCACCAAGCGGCATTAATACCCCGAACCTCATCGATTAGCTTGGATAGCATGCGGATAGTCAGTAAAAAGAAAATAAAGAAGCCAAGGCCGATCATGTTTACTCCACTTCGCGGAAATAAAAAACTTAAGCTAAATTAACATATCGATAATAACCATGTCAAGTCTAATTATTGTAGAGTCGCCAACCAAGGCTAAGACCATAAGCAAGTTCCTCGGGAGCGGGTTTTTGGTGCGGTCGTCCATGGGCCACGTGCGGGACTTGCCTAAGTCAACGATGGGTATAGACATAGAGCACGCTTTCAAGCCTAAGTATATGATTCCGGCCAAGGCTAAGCCGGTTATTGCCGAGCTCAAAGAAGCTGCGAAGAAATCAGACACAATAATTCTGGCGACTGACGAGGACCGCGAAGGAGAGGCTATCGCCTGGCATTTGGCTGAAGCTCTTGGACTGGACAGTGGCAAGGCTCAGCGAATAGTTTTCCATGAAATAACTAAGCCGGCGATTGAAGCCGCTCTGAAAAAGCCTCGGACCATTGACCAAAATCTAGTCGATGCTCAGCAAGCAAGACGCATACTCGATCGCCTCGTCGGCTATGAGCTCTCTCCTTTTTTGTGGAAAAAAATCCGTTACGGATTATCAGCCGGAAGAGTACAGAGCGTTGCCTTGCGATTGGTTGTCGAGCGAGAGCGCGAAATAGAAAAGTTCCTGAAACAAGAATACTGGACGATTGAAGCCGATCTTACTAAAAAGGGTGAAGACAAAAAATTTCGTACCAGGCTTATAAAGATTGACGATAAGTCTTTAGGCAAATTCGATATTGCTAATCAAACCGAAGCGGATAGGATTGCCGCTAATCTTAATGGCGCCGAATATAGAGTAGCCGATATTACTCGCAAAGAAGCACGGCGTAATCCCTCTCCCCCGTTTACCACCTCTACCCTACAACAGGAGGCTTCAAGAAAATTCGGCATGTCTGCTAAACAAACGATGATGATCGCCCAACAACTTTATGAAAATGGACACATTACTTATATGAGAACGGATAGTTTAAATCTAGCTGAATTCGCGCTGGAACAGGCGCGCCAAGTAATATCAGAAAGCTTCGGTAAGGAATACGCACTCAGTGAGCCTCGCAGATACTCAAATAAATCCAAGGGTGCGCAAGAGGCACACGAAGCCATAAGGCCAACCAATCTAGCCAATAAGCCAGAATTACTTAAGGGTGCCCTAGAGTCGCGCCAGCTGAAACTTTTTGATCTAATTTGGAAAAGAACATTGGCTAGTCAGATGCAAGCGGCCATTTTAGATCAAACGGCGGTGGACATAACTACCAATTACCAACCACCAACTACTAACTTTTTATTCCGTGCCAATGGTCAGGTTGTTAAGTTTGATGGTTTCATCCGTGCTTATACTGAGGGTCGCGACGAGAAGGATGAAGATGAGGTTGAAGGTGTGCTACCAGAGCTTGAGCTAGGACAAGTGCTTAATTTGGCCGAGCTATTGAAACTTCAACACTTCACCGAACCGCCCCCGCGATTCACGGATGCTACGCTTATCAAAACGCTTGAAGCTCATGGAGTCGGCCGGCCGTCCACCTACGCGCCGACACTGGCGACCATTCAGGATCGGGACTACGTTGAAAAGTTTGATCGGCGCTATTTTAAGCCAACAGAAATCGGTTTTTTGGTTAATGATATGCTGGTTGAAAACTTTCCGCAGATAGTTGATATTAATTTTACTTCACACATCGAGGAAGAATTTGATGATATAGCGGAAGGCAAAATCAAATGGGTGCCAGTGATTGAGGAGTTTTATTTGCCGTTCAAGAAGAATCTTGATGAGAAGTCCGCTAGCGTTGATAAATTAGTAGAAGAGTCAACTACGCCATGCTCGCACTGTGGCAAAATGATGATAATTAAATTCGGGCGAAGCGGTAAATTCTTAGCCTGTCCGGAACCTGGGAGTAAGGTTACTCAGCCGTTGCCAGAAGAAGCGGCTAAAATTAAAGAGCTGGCTGAAAAAACCAGAGACGAGAAGTGTCCCCTCTGCGGCAAGACGATGGAGGTGAAGCGGGGCAGGTTCGGTTATTTCTTGGGCTGCGTTGATTATCCTAAGTGCAAAGGCATTGCCAAAATTCTCAACAAGATTGGTTTTAAGTGTCCAAATTGTGGCACCGGCGACATAGTCGAACGCAAAAGCCGAGGACGCGGTAGGGTTTTCTATGCTTGCAGCCGATTCCCGGAATGTAATTTTTTGACTGGTAAAAAACCTGAAAATGAGGAGGAGCTAACGATTGCATTCGAGGAATGGAAAACTAATCCGCCCAAGCCTAAGAAGTCTTACGAAAAAAATAAAAAGGAGGCGGTTGGGGTTGAAAAATAATGTAAACTAATATAAAATAGCCTAATATTTAAAGGGAGACGTGTCGGAGTGGTCTAACGTGCCTCTTTGCTAAAGAGGTGAGCCTTTAAACGGGCTCCGGAGGTTCGAATCCTCCCGTCTCCGCAATTTTGGAGGGTTCGCCTAATGGTAGGGCACCGCTCTTGAAAAGCGGCAGGCGCAAGCCTATAGAGGTTCGACTCCTCTACCCTCCGCCAAGTCGAGATAGGTTATCCCGCTGGAAGAGCGTCGATAACATAAAAACCACTTAACAGTGGTTTTTATGTTATCTTTGTTAATCATAGATTAACAGAATAGTTTCTGATACTATAAAAATAACAACTTAGCCTAAACCTGCTTAATGGCTGGCATGGCACTAAACCACCTGCATACCAAACTTGTCGTTTGGCTTCCACGCATGTGGTTATAGAGGAAACTCTATAAGAGAGCTTCTGCTCTCAGCCAGACGACTTTTTTATTGCTTGTTTAACCGGAAGAAGATCTGGTTTTCAAGGTCTTGCTGAAGAATAAAAGAATTACTATGGCTTAAAATAACTAAAATTAAAAAGCCCGCTATTGCGGGTTTTTCTATAAATGAGGGGCGCTGACATATTATCTGTGAAGCCGGCCACTAAGAACTAGCCTTACGCCAAGAAGCATATCTTCATATAGCGTGGCCCTGCTTCTTTTAAGCATGACCTCTTGATGCCCAATATGATTCCCATCTTCATCCTCAACCTTAACCAGACGAGTATAGTACGGGGTATCATAACAGTCACCGTTTTTCATAATTTGTTCTGCCTCGTAGGCGGTATTCACCCGACGTTTATACTCATCCTTTATATCTTCTAACACGCCACCAATACCGTTCTTCATTTTTAGAACTTCCACGGAAGCAAGAATCAAAGCTTCAATTGTTGCGGCATAAATCCAGTAACGAAACTCTTGTGCCCAATCACCATTTTGAACTTTGAGCTGAGGAACGCGCTGTATAAAACGAGTTATCGCATAGTTTAATTCTCCGAGATGCGCACCCTCATAATTATACTTAGCTCCTTGTTCATAAATAGCCCGGGCTAATCTTGAATCCGGCCCGGCCTTGCTGTCGGTAGGGCGGCCGTCTAACATCGCTTGCAAAGAATATGCCAGCCCGATGAAGACCCTCTCGTATTCACTTATTAAGGACAGGTTGTTGGTTATTTTCTTTGCCACCATAATGGCAACCCTTTCCACCGCTTTGTCTAGAACTATCCTGTCATTTGACGCGTCATTAGTTTTCAGACTTGGGGTATATGGCACCTGAGATCCTCTGATTGTTAAATTTTAACTGCTAGCAGCATACTCAGCAAGTTGTGCCGTGTCAAACTTCAAATTATGGCTGTGTATATCTAATGGCGCCTTCATAAAAACCATGGTATAATATAAATTATAAGCTGCAGAGCTTATTTTGAAACTCTTTTTTGCAGGGCTTCAAAATGAGCTCCAAAATATACAGTACACTCAAGCTCTCCTGGCGCGAACTAACTGGCGTCCGTAGTTCTTTGTTCTTATTTTTAGCATCATGGACGGCGATGGTGTTAATAATGGGCTGGATTGATTTTTTCGTACCCGCTCTGGAATTGCCCGACGTTGCCGTGACGAGTTATCTGATATTACTTGGCGTTTATATTTTACACAAAGAGGTAAACCGTTGGACAGGAGTAAAGATTAAGGCAAGACCAGGAGAATCAATCGTGTATATCTGGTGGAGCTCGCTGTTGGTTATGGTTGTATTAAGTTTCTTAACCAAGCTTGAGGTGCCGGAAGCTCTCAAATTTATGTCCTACGAAATACTTGGCGCTCTTCTGGTGAGCGAAATATCAAAAAGCCTTAATTCGTTTAAACTAAAAAACACCATAACTCGCCCCAAGCATCTGACCAGGTGAATCCGCCTGAGACAGCAACAAAGTCAAACCGCCTAAAGCCGGTTTTTGTTTGTAAAAAATGCCTGAAAATGTTAGTTTTTATTTATGTCACCGGATAAAAATCAGTCGCAAAAAGACAGAAGGCAGGCGACCAGACCACCTATCGTGGTTGTTTTGGGCCACGTAGATCATGGTAAAACAAGCATCCTGGACAAGATCAGGCAAACCAAAGTCGCAGAAAAAGAGGCTGGCGGCATCACTCAGCATATTGGAGCATATCAGGCCGAACACAATGGCAAAAAAATTACCTTTTTGGATACGCCCGGCCATGAAGCGTTCAGCGCGATCAGATCGCGTGGAGCCAAGGTGGCAGATATAGCAATACTTGTCGTAGCAGCAGAAGAGGGTGTTAAGCCCCAGACAAAAGAAGCTATTCAGATAATCAAAACGGCAAAAATTCCCTTTGTGGTTGCTATAAATAAAATAGATAAGGAAGGCGCCAATCCAGCAAGGGTCAGGCAAGAACTGGCAGAACAAGAAGTCCAAGTCGAAGACTATGGCGGCACTGTGCCGGTAGTTGAGCTCTCCACAAAAAAAGGCGAAGGGATTAATGAGCTGCTTGAAATGATATTGCTTGTATCTGAGATGGAAGAGCTGACTACCCCCATGGACTCGGCTGCCAAAGGATTTGTCATAGAATCGCATCTGGACGGCCGCCGCGGCATAACAGCCACCCTGATTATTCAGGAGGGAGAATTAAAAACCGGCGACTGGATTTCGGCCGGCAACGCCATTGGACATGTGAAATCAATTGAAGATTTTCTCGGCAAAACAATCGGCATAGCCATAGCATCGCAGCCATGCGTAATCATGGGCTGGGAAGTAGCACCTAGAGTCGGCCAGGAATTTCAAGTAGTTGCCGGCCGCGACGCGGCACAAGCATTGTCTCTCAGTCAGACAGAAGCTGGACCGTCTTTGTTATTTGAGACGGAAACCGGAAGCGAAACCGAAAAGACAAATAAAAAAATTGCCAATCTGATAATTAAGGCCGATGTTCAGAGCTCGCTTGAAGCCATAGACCAGACGCTAAGAACCATACATTCCGAGGAAGTAAAATACCGAGTAATAAATTATGGCGTCGGCACAATCGGCGACAATGACGTTAAAAATGCCAGAGCAAGCGGAGCATCAATTATAGGATTTCACGTCAGCGTGGATGGCTCGGCCAAACAGCTCGCCGAGAGAGAAGGCATAACCGTAAAAAGCTTTGATATTATATACGAACTAGTTGAGACTGCCCGCTCAATACTGGCCGACTTGCTGGATCCTGAAATTAGACGCACCCTTCTGGGTAAATTAAAAATACTGGCCGTATTCAAGAATAGTGCTAAGTCCCAAATAGTAGGGGGTAAAGTAACTCAGGGGAAAATCACTCGAGGGGCAGTATTAGACGTCATAAGAAACGGAGCCACCCTAATAACTGGTAAACTTGGCCAACTCCAACACAATAAAGCAGACATCGCTGAAGTAAGTGAGGGGCTTGAGGCTGGGATACGCTTTGACATGCAATCTCAACCCCTGCCCCAACAATTAATAAAAGAGGGCGACACTGTAGAAGCGTACCATGAGGAAAAAATTAAACGCACAATATAACCAGAACCATCATGTCTGAACGCATAAAAAAACTGAATGATCTGCTCAGAGATGAGGTTGGACAAATTATAACCCACGAGCTTGATAAGGATGATGGTGCTTTGATAACCGTGATTGGGGCGGATGTATCCCCTACTCTTGAGAACGCGACAATAAGAATTTCTGTTTTCCCAGACGACAAAGCCCTAGTGAGCCTTAAAAAACTTAAAGAAGAGGTTTATCATATACAACAGTTGCTGAACAAAAGACTTGTTATGCGCCCAGTGCCCAAGATAAGATTTGAAATCGACGCCACGGAAGAACGGGCGGAGAAAATAGAGAAGCTTCTGGGCGAAATAGCAAAATAACCGGCGGCGTAGCCAAGTGGTAAGGCATGAGTCTGCAAAACTCTTATACGGGGGTTCGATTCCCCCCGCCGCCTCAAAAATGAAAAAAACAAAAACAGTCCTAGTAACCGGCGGCTGCGGGCTTGCCCCGCTCCTCAAAGTTTATGGAAAAATATAAAACTGTTTTAGTTACAGGAGGGGCGGGGTTCATCGGTAGCCACTTGATAAGATACCTGCTCGAAAAGCATCCTGATTTTAAGGCAATCAATATCGACAAGCTAACCTACTCCGGTAACCAAGATAATCTCAAAGATATCACCTCAAACAGTAAACTTTCTAAGAGACATATTTTTGTTAGGGCCGACATAGCGAATAAGAGCAAGATTGAATCTATTTTCAAAAAATATAACCCTGATTATCTTATAAATCTCGCTGCGGAGACTCATGTTGATCGCAGTATACACATTGGAGCCAAGGAATTCATTGATACAAATGTTTACGGCACATTCGTACTTCTGGAGGCAATCAAAAAATTCGGCGTTGAAAGGGCGGTTTTCGTCTCCACCGATGAAGTCTATGGCAGTCTTGGCCTGGGTTCAAAATCCAAGTTTACTGAATTAACCCAGTATCAGCCAAATGTCCCCTACTCGGCGACTAAGGCGGGTGGTGATCTTCTTTGCCGGGCTTATCATTTTACCTGGCACCTGCCAATCGTGGTAACTCATTGCTCCAACAATTACGGCCCCTACCAATACCCGGAAAAGTTAGTTCCCTTTTTTACGCTTCGGGCATTACAGGACCAACCGTTGCCTCTCTATGGAGACGGCAAGAATATCAGGGACTGGATTTATGTTTTAGATCACGTCGGTGGCATTGAGGCCGCCTTGCTTAATGGCAAGCCTGGCCAGGTTTATAACTTCGGCGCGGATGAGGAGCATACTAATATAGACATTGCTAAAATTATTTTGGACATGCTGGGTAAACCACACTCATTGCTGACATTCGTTAAGGACAGACCCGGGCATGACCGCCGTTACGCCATTGATTATAAAAAAGCCACAAAGGAATTAGGTTGGAAACCGAAATATAAGTTTAGGCCCATGCTTGCCAAAACCGTTAGGTGGTATTTGGATAACAAAAATTGGATTAAAAAAATACAAAAGAAAACTGGCATCATAAATCCACATATTGATTTGTGGAAACCACATAAGTTAAACTAGACGCATCATAATGAAAGGCGTAATCCTAGCTGGTGGTATGGGCACTCGCCTAAAACCACTGACGAGCATAACCAATAAGCACTTGATCGGCATATTCGACAAGCCGATGATTTTGTATCCGCTTGAAAGTTTAATCAAAGCCGGAGTCAAGGAAATTCTTGTTGTTTCTGGCCGCGAAAATTATGGTCATTTTGTTGAGTTCTTAGGCTCCGGCTCGGACTATGGCGCCAACCTGACGTACAAAGTCCAAGATAAAGCCGGCGGCATAGCCGAAGCCCTAGGACTTGCCGAAAACTTTGCTAGTGGACAACCCATTATCGTGATCTTGGGAGACAATCTTTTTGAGGATAGTTTTTCAAAATACGTCAAAAGTTTCAAAAATGGCGCAAGAATATTTCTAAAAAAGGTACCCGATCCCGAAAGATTCGGCGTACCGGTTCTAGAGGGGAGAAAGGTATTAAGAATTTTAGAAAAACCGCAGCAACCGCCAACGCCCTATGCCGTTACCGGTCTGTATCAATACGACAGCGAGGTTTTTAAAATAATAAAAAAATTGAAGCCCTCGGCTCGTGGAGAGCTGGAAATTACCGATGTTAATAACGCTTACATTAAAAAAGGCCGCATGTTGGCTGAATTTCTAGGAGGATTTTGGTCGGATGCCGGCACATTCGAGTCTCTCGTCACGGCAACCCAATGGGCGATGGAAAAAGGTTTGAAAAAAGTCAAAAAATGAGCTAAGATTTTACCGATGCCGCCGTGGTGGAATTTGGTATACACGATCGACTTAAAATCGATTGCCGCAAGGCATGTCGGTTCAAATCCGACCGGCGGCACCAGAAAGGAAATCAATACCTATAGATAACAGCCCCCGAGTGTCTAATAATTTTTAAACTATGTATTATTTTTCAGTTTTGGCCCTGGTCTTAGCGGTCGCCCTATTTCTTGAATGAAAGTTTAGGGAGCACCTTTTTCACTCTCTAAAAGAACGGCTCGTATTTATAGCAATAGCCCTAATCAGCATTACAATTTGGGATCTATGCGCTATGCCACGAGATCATTGGATTTTTACCGGCAAAGGCATCACCGGTGTTTATGTCGGCCCCATGCCTATAGAAGAATTCTTTTGGGCTATGTTCGTACCATACTTATGGATGGCCTATGCAAGACGGTCCACATTATTTTTGATAAAGGTACTAAAAAATGGAAGAATTAATTATACTAGTCTGTTTATTTGTCGCTGCTATCTTTATGAAAATAAGGTATCGGCCGATCTTATATCATTCTGAAAAGGAAAGGGTCCTTGTCAGTCTCGTTATTTTGGCGGTAATGATTAGCTGGGAGTTAGTTAGTACCCGTGCTGCGGTTTGGCTTTATCCTGGTCCGGGATTACTCGGAGTGCTTATTCTTGGCCTACCAGTCGAACTTTACATTTTTTATCTGGTACTTCCATACTTTGCCTTCACCGTTTTCGAACTTATCCATAAAAAAATGGACAAAAGAGGATAGAAGTTAAGCGAAAACATAAGGCCCTCTTTTTCCAGCGGGCTTTTAAATTTGGGCTTGCGGTGGTATTAATAGTTATTGTTCAACCTCTCGACTCCAATTGAGAACTTTACCCGCGTTGGTCCCAAGTTTTTGGCGCGATTGAAAAAACTTGGTATAAAAACAGCCAGGGATTTGCTTTGGCATTTTCCTGCCCGTTATGATGACTATTCGAGTTTGCTGCCCATAGGCGACGTAAAAGATGCTGGTCGGGTCGTCAGTATTGCCGGCCAAATAACAACAATTGATATTGTTCGGTCGTGGCGGCGGCACATGGCAATCGTTAACGCTACAATTGAAGACCAAAGCGGAATTATACGCGCCGTCTGGTTTAACCAGCCATATATTGCCGACGCGCTCAAGGAGGGAACAATGGTCAGTCTTTCGGGCAAGACCTCGCTAGATAAAAAAGGTATTTATTTATCATCTCCTTCTTATGAAAAAATCGAGGGCGCTGGCGAGCTAACCCATACGGGAAGGCTGGTTCCAGTTTATCCGGAAACGGAAGGCCTTACATCGAAATATCTGAGATTTTTAATAAAACCAATAATAGACAGGATGGAGTCTGCATCGGATTACTTACCGCCTGAGTTATTAAACAAATATAATTTGCCGAAGCTAGGCGTGGCGCTTCGGGCGATTCATTTTCCTGAAACAATTAAGGAGGCCGAATCGGCAAGACAAAGATTCGCCTTTGAAGAAATTCTTCTTTTTCAATTGCGAGCGCTGCGCGATCATCGGCAGCTACAGGCCCTAAAGGCGCCGCGGATAGTATTTAACAAAAGTCTGATTGCCAGTTTTGTTAAAAGTTTGCCGTTTGAACTTACCGATGACCAACGTGTGGCTGCCTACGAAATTTTACAGGACCTCGACAAGCCATTCCCTATGAACCGATTGCTGAATGGCGATGTCGGCTCGGGCAAAACAGTTGTCGCCTTGGTCGCTGCTTATCAAGCAACAAATGCCGCTTGCCAGGTTGTTTTTATGGCGCCGACAGAAATATTGGCTAAACAGCACTTCGACTCGCTCAGTTCAATCCTACTCACTACAGGCTGCTCGCTCAGCCCAGGCACATCTCATTCACCAAGCACAAACATAGCAATTAAAATCGGCCTGCTAACTGGGAATGAGGCGAGGCAATGGCCCATTGATGAAACCGAAACAGAAAAAATTACTAAAAAACTAATGGTTCACAAAATTGCCAACGGAGAGATTGATATTGTAATAGGAACCCATGCAGTAATACAGAGGAATATAAAATTTACCAAGCTGGGACTAGTTGTGATAGATGAACAGCACAGGTTCGGGGTTGCGCAAAGAATGAAGCTAGTAAAGGGTCAGGAAATCGTGCCACATCTGTTGAGTATGACAGCGACACCCATACCCCGCACGCTTGCTTTGACAATATATGGGGATCTTGATGTTTCACTGATAAAAGAAAAGCCCAAGGGAAGGCCGGCGATTCTCACTCGAATCGTTGCAAATATTAAAAGAGCGGAAACTCATAAATTTATTTCTGATCAAATAAAATCCGGGCGACAGGTTTTTGTTATATGTCCGCGCATAGAGGCCTCGAAATCAGAAAGTGTCCAGAATTCTGAAACAAAAAAGCCCAAGCCAATTTCGCAAGCAAAATTGGCTTGGGCGGAAGTCAAAGCAGTTACCGAGGAATATGAAAGGCTTTCACAAAAAATATTCCCTCGCCACCGGACGGCAATGCTTCATGGTAAGTTAAGGTCTGATGAAAAAAATGAAATTATGAAAAAATTCCGCGATGGTCAGTATGACATTCTCGTTTCAACTTCCGTCATTGAGGTTGGCGTAGATATACCGAACGCAACCATCATGATGATAGAATCGGCTGAGAGATTCGGCCTGGCGCAACTACATCAGTTCCGTGGCCGTGTCGGCCGAGGCGAGCACCAGTCCTATTGTTTCTTATTCACCAGCTCCAGCGATATACCGGCCGGGCAACGCCTACGTGCATTGGAAAAAACAGATGATGGTTTCCAACTGGCCGAGGCCGATTTAAAACTTCGCGGTCCGGGAGAATTTACCGGCATCAAGCAATCCGGCCTACCAGATATCGCAATGGCTTCATTGACCGATCTTGATCTAATAAAAAAGGCCCGGCTGGAGGCTAGGCTCTTGCTTAAGGACGACCCGACGCTGAAAAAATATCCTGCTATCGATGCTCGTCTTGCAGAGATGCAACGGCTAGTTCATTTTGAGTAAAGCGCCTTTTTTAAGTTTTTGAAGTGCGCCTCTTCTACGGCTAATTGACAATCAATTAGCGTGTCGAAATCGATAGTTCTGTCATCAAAGACATCTCGTTTCGGTCTGTGTACCATATTTCCAGTACTTCGATCATCGTCTCCGTATGGAGCTAAATGTTTCAAGCAATTAGGCCAACCCTCATATTTTCCCCACACTTTTTTATTAATGCTTCCTGCTTCTGAGATCCAATTGTTTTCAAGATATTCTCTCCATTCGAGGCGTAACTCATCTTTTTTGGCCTTGGCCGCACTTTCTTGGGCAATTCCAGTACAGGCATCTAGGAGTGGCAAGATGTTTCTTAATATTTCCTGCTCTTTTTGCGCTTTGTCTATTCCTTTTTGTAGCCAATCAATTTGGCTTAGTGCGTAATTTTTGAACCCGTCAATGTCGCCAGAAGTTAGAAAATCATAGACTGATTTTTGTTTGGTTTTTGTAGCAGGCACTCTTGGCTCCGTTATTTTTTAAGCAGCATTTACGTTTATTGTAATGTTAGCCAATTTGTCTAACTTTGTCAATCCTTTCGTAATGGCTCAATACCTTGGCAACACCCCCGG
>MGJI01000020.1:0-27809 GCA_001794195.1 Candidatus Yanofskybacteria bacterium RIFCSPHIGHO2_01_FULL_44_17
CCAGCCGCTCGCTTAAAATTAATTTTCGCCGTTTTATCATGCTCATATTTTATCAATATGAGTGTCCTAATTCATTACGGAATTTCCGGCGCTGAATGTTTGCAGACAAGTTCATAGATTCAAGATTCAGACAAAAAAGCAGATTAGACCCCGGTCAGACATCTAGACATTTTGAAAATTTAGCCAAGAACGACTCTAAAATAATTCGCAGTAATACCACGGTATTTGCTCTAACTTATGGTGGAGGCGTACTTATCGCAGGAGATAGGCGTACTTCTGGTGGTTACTTTGAAATAGTTTCTGACAGTACGGTCAAGGTGCAACAAGTATCAGATTATTCTGCATTCGCAGCCGCCGGTTTTTGCAATATAATTTCCGATCTCGAAGACGGACTAATCTCGATGTGCAGAAGTTTCGCAGAACTGTACGGTAACGAGCTGTCTCCCGACGGCCAGGCAAACTTTTTAAAAAGTCTCCTTGAACCGTGGTGGTTCATGTCCGTATACACATGGTATTGGGCCGTGGGCATACCGATTATAGCGGCTTACGACAAGGTCCTTGAGAAACCAAGGATATTCGTCTTTGACGAATCCGGGTATTATTATGAACCTGAATTTTTCGGGGGCACTGGTTGCGGGTTTGATGCGATAAGAGGTCTGGTCGTGGATCTCTGGAGGCCTGATATGAGTGAAGAGATGGCCGTTCTAATAGCAATGAAAGCCATGCTTCAATCTGGAAAGGCAAGCTCCGGAGTGAGCGATGCCGTATTGCATACACCCACAATTGCTATCATCGATCGCGAAGGGTTCAGAATGTTACCCGATAAGTTTTTGGAAAAAGTAAGAGGCCAGCTCGTCAAAAACACGGAGGGTATAAAATGATTAGTAGAGACATGTTCAATCTGAAGGAAGCTCTTACAAAAGAAGGCCTTTCCAAAAGTGTTGGTCTGGTTATAAGGGGCAAAGATTGCGTGGTGATTATGGCTAAGGCTAAGCACACAACTTCATTTCACGAACTGCCGGAGAAACATTCAAACATTTTTGTTTGGGCTGTAGGCGGTTCAGAGTTAGATGCCCGTAGCTATAGAGCCGAATATATGCGTTTCGTTTCAAGGTTTTCGAATACTTTTTCAGGAAGAGATCTTAATGTAGCGGTGATACATGACTTTACTGCAAACTATCTCAGGCACAAACTATATGATATTAAGTCGGCAGAGCCCGCATCCCTAGAGCTAATCGTGGGATCGGTAGATAGGGGTTCCATGATTTTTTATACAATAAACTATGCTGGCAAAGCCGAAGTTGTTGACGACATGGTAAGCAATATTGCGGCTATAGGTTCTCACGATGATAACAGAAAAGAACTTCTTGGAAATCTGGTAAAACTAAAAACATCAAGGCTTACCGGCACAGAAATTATTAAAAAAGTGACACCTCATATGAGCTCTTTTTCTGGAAATATGGCCGCCCTTATTTTTACTATCACTGGGAGCGGGCCCGCCAAGAGCAATAAAAATTCTAAGAAAAATAAACCAAGGCGCAAGCAAGCGCCCTTTTGTTTTTTAAGGAAGTTTTATGTTACGATTTGTCTATGATAAAAGAAGTGATTATTGGATCGGTTAGGCGCGCTACAACTAATTTATTCAAGAAAATCAACTCTGAATTTCAAGAAACTTTAATCGAAAAGTCCTCCAACTCTCAGTTTGGCGACTATGCGGTTAATGTGGCCTTTGGCTTAGCCAAAGAACTTGGCAAGTCGCCGCAGATTATAGCCCAGGCATTGGCCGGTGAGATTAATAAATCTAAACCGGAAAAAATTGAGCGAGTTGAGGCCGTGGGCGGTTATGTTAATTTTTTCTTGAGTGTCGGTTTTATCAGGAATCAGTTGGCCGAAATTTATAAAAAACGTGATTCCTTCGGTAGGTCCAACCTTGCTAAGGGCAAAAAAATAATAGTTGAATATTCTCAACCCAATATCGCTAAGCCGATGCATGTCGGCCATCTGCGCACGACAATACTTGGCGATGCCTTAGCGAATATTTACGAGACCCTCGGCTACAAAGTAATTCGCTGGAATTATATCGGTGACTGGGGCACTCAGTTTGGCAAGCTTATTGCTGCCTATAAACTGTGGGGCGACAAAAAAGAAGTTGAACGCGATCCTATCCCAGCACTAGTCGGACTTTATGTTAAGTTCCACGAAGAAATTAAAAAACATCCCGAACTTGACCACCGGGGACAGGAAGAATTTAAAAAACTTGAAGACGGCGACAAAGAAAATCAGAAATTATGGCGATGGTTTAAAAAAGAATCGCTCAAAGAGTTTGAGAGAATGTATGGGCTTTTGGGGATTAAGTTCGACCTGACAACAGGGGAGAGCTTTTTCGAAGGCGATCTCAGGCCACTCGTCTCTGATCTAATGAAGCGTGGCATTGCCGAGCCTGGCGAGGGTGGAGCAATAATTATCAAACTTGATCGTTTCGATCTGCCACCAGCGCTTATACGGAAGTCTGACGGTGCGAGTCTTTATCTAACTCGGGACATTGCGAGCCTTAAGTATAGAATTAAAAAATATGAGCCAGAAAAAGTTTTGTATATTGTCGATAACGGACAGTCTCTGCACTTCCAACAGCTTGCCGCGATTGCCGAGATTCTTGAGTTCAAGCTGGGACCGGAACACGTCAGGTATGGTTTGATTTTAGGTGAAAACAAGAAAAAATTAGCGACTCGCGAGGGAAGGGCGATACTCTTTGAAGATTTGGTTAGCCAGGCAATAGAATTGGCCGAAAAAATTGTGGCAGATAAAAGACCGGACGCATCCGAAAAAGAAAAGACGGAAATCGCCAGAACCGTTGCACTCGGCGCATTGAAATACGAAATTCTAAAGGAGCATCGCAATTCTGATATCGTATTTGACTGGAAACGAATGCTTGATTTTAGGGGCAACAGCGCACCGTATCTGCAATATACTTATGCGAGGTTGTCGAGCATATTGGCTAGGGCTGGCAGAGTTGGCCGAATTGACTTTAATACCCTTGGCGAAGTTATGGAGCTGAGTATTATTAAGCACCTGATTAACTTTCCCGACACGATTGCAGATTCAGCAAAAATGTATCTGACTAACAATCTCGCTCTTTATCTTTATGAACTCGCCAATCTAACCAATAGGTTTTATGAAAAAACTTCCATCATAAAAGACGAGAACGAATCTCGTCGTAACGCGCGCCTGGCTCTAATCTCGACAACCGCCTCAATTCTCAAATCTGGCCTCGGACTTCTCGGTATAAGCGTCCTCGAGAAAATTTAAAGCCCCGTACTGACGAGTGAGTAGGGGGCTTGCCGTTAAGCGCGATCTGCATGTTTAGTTTGCGGAAACCAAATATCTGGCGAATTTGTTTCTGGCAGATAGAAGCAACTTACCTCTTTTGGCCACAAATGCGCCGAAGAACAAAAGGGCAAAATTTTCATCGTGTGGGCCCTTAGTTGTTCTAACCCCCGTGTTTCTATGAATTTTTTGAAATTTAAAATTAATATTTCTATAGCATCACCATTATTACTCGAAAACTCTAATTTTTGGGTATAGAATTTTTCACCGTTATAATCCTTCCAGGTGCTTACTCTTTCGTTTATAACCCTTACTATCGATCTGTTGACGACAAGAAATGCTTCTGTCTCATAGTCTCGCTTAGTTGTTTTTGTAGCGCATATTGCATCATAAATAATTTTTTTACGCCTTGGCTTCTCGAGGCTTTTTACTAAATCAGATAGCCAAGTATCAAAAGCGGCGCTAAGCATGGGCGGGAGAATGCAAGGAGGCCTGCTTTGGTAACCCTTCAGCTTTTCTTTATATCTACGCAAATCAAGGCCGAGCGGAATAAGGTCTTGCTCAAATTTGTCAATCCCATATATTTGTGTTTTCAGCATTTTGCGGCTCCTACTGGTTGTTTAATGAGCTAGACAAAATTTTACACATATCCTAACTAAACGCAAACGTATGTATACCTTTAATTTTTTCTTATTTTTTGATACGATTTTAAATAATGCCTGATTTTGAACTTCCGAAATTAGAAGAGAAAATACTCAAATTTTGGAAGGATAGGAAAATCTTTGAGAGATCGCTGGAAAACCGCAAGCACGGGCGGCGTTTTGTTTTTTTTGAGGGGCCGCCTTATGCCAACGGCCGTCCGGGCATGCACCATTTTTTTGGCCGCGCCATCAAAGACCTATTCCTTAGATATAAAACTATGCGTGGCTACTTGGTAGAGCGCAAGGCTGGCTGGGATACTCATGGCTTGCCCATAGAAATAGAAGCTGAAAAAAGACTTGGCATTAAATCCAAGAGCGATATAGAAAAAATCGGTGTCGGGGCCTTCAATCAAAAGGCGAGGGAATCAATATGGGAGTACAAAGAGGAATGGGAGAGATTCACACACCGCATCGGTTTTTGGCTTGATCTCAAGCACCCCTACGTAACCTACGAGGCGAAATATATAGAAACGCTTTGGTGGATTATGTCTCAAATTGCCAAGCGTAAACTACTCTACAAAGGCTACAAGGTACTGCCCTGGTGCCCTCGTTGTGGCACAGCACTGGCTAGTCACGAAGTGGCCCAGGGTTATGAGGACGTAACCGAAACTTCAGTTTACGTTAAGTTTAAATTAAGATCAGGACAAAAAATCGGCAAAACCGTCGTAGATGATAAAACCTATATTTTGGCTTGGACGACTACGCCCTGGACCCTGCCTGGTAATGTGGCATTGGCGGTCGGCAAAAATATTGAATATGTTACCGTAGAAGTAGGCGAGAAAAGCTCTGGAGTTAAAAGAGATGCGGAATTTGAACAAGGAAAATTTGATAAGGGCACTTATATACTTGCTAAAGAAATCGCAAAAAAAGAGCAAGGAAAATTTGATGACCTGGTAGTCTGGTCTCAAACAAAAGAAATTTATCAAAAATTCATCGAGCGCAAGGTTTCCCTAGAGAAGATTGTAAAAAGTTTAAAAACAGTTAAGGGCAGCGATCTCGTTGGCCTAGAGTACGAACCGCTTTTTGATATTCCACATTTGCAAACAAAGACTGCTTACAGAGTTTATCCGGCTGATTTTGTTACTACTGATGAGGGTACGGGCATAGTGCACACGGCGGTAATGTATGGCGAGGATGATTACGGGCTGGGAACAAAATTTGGACTGCCTAAGCATCATACCGTTGATGAGCAAGGAAAATTCAGGGATGAGGTTAAAGAATTTAAGGGCCAGTTCGTAAAGGATGCCGAGAATGGGATCGTGGAATATTTGAAAAACCGCAGTACGCTTTTTAGGACTGAAGCATATACCCATTCGTATCCGTTCTGCTGGCGCTGCAAAAGTCCGCTTATTTATTATGCCCGCGATTCATGGTTTGTAGCAATGTCCAAACTTCGCAAGCAGCTGGTCAAAAATAATAACAAAATAAATTGGATGCCGGCGCATCTAAAACACGGACGCTTCGGAGAATTTATTAAGGAGGCTAGGGATTGGGCTATTTCGCGCGAGCGTTATTGGGGGGCACCGTTGCCGGTTTGGAAGTGTGGGGATTGCGAGGAATTACTGGTTATCGGTTCCCTGGAAGAACTAGAAAAATATCGCTATCCTTCAAGTAACACTTTTTATATCCTGCGCCACGGCCTAAGCGAAAAAGACAGTGTTAGTGGCGGGCAAAGTATTACTTCCGGTAAACTTGCTAAGGATAAATATGACTTGAGATCCGAGGGTATAGACCAGATCGAGAAAGCCGCTCAAAAATTAAAAGAAGTTGGAGGAGTTGATTTGATTTATTCCTCTCCATTTTTACGTACACGGCAAAGCGCCAACATTGTTGCAGAAAAATTCGGCCTGCGCGTACACGTTGACGATCGACTTAAAGAACTTGACCATGGCAGCATTTGTGAGGGTAGAGAGCATAGTAGTCTGGATAAATTAGCTTGTTTGCCATCAGGAACCAAGCCCATGCTCGATACCAAATATGATGATGGTGAAAGTTGGCGCAATGTTAAGCGGAGGATGTTTTCAATTCTAAAAGAATTGAATCAGAAAAATGATAACAAAAAAATTCTTCTTGTGGGTCATGGTGATCCCTTGTGGATCTTAGAGTCACTAGTTCAAAACTTATCCGATGAAGAAACAATTGCCAAAAGGGATATGCTCTATACAACCTGGGGCGGGTTTAAAAAAATAGAACTTAAGAATTATCCGTACAATGAAAGTGGCGAAGTTGACATGCATCGGCCTTATGTTGATGACATTGAGCTCAAATGCAGCAAATGTTCCGGAAAAATGGCCAGGGTTAAAGACGTCCTCGATGTCTGGTTTGATTCCGGCGCTATGCCATATGCGCAGTGGCATTATCCTTTTGAAAACAAAAAGCGTTTTTCAGATAGTTTTCCGGCCGATTTCATAGCTGAGGGCATAGACCAAACGCGCGGTTGGTTTTACACGTTGCTGGCCGTCTCGACTTTGCTTGGCAAAAAGGCTCCGTATAAAAATGTTGTTTCATACAGCCATGTTCTTGATGAAAAGGGCAAAAAAATGTCCAAGTCGGTTGGTAATGTTACTGATCCTTGGGAGGTGATTGAAAAATTCGGCGTGGACGCCGCCAGGTGGTATTTTTATACCGTTAACGATCCGGCTGATCCTAAGCTTTTTTCAGTTGCTGATGTTGGCAAGAAGTTGAATGGTTTTATTATGACAATCATGAATTCTCTAAGATTCTTCGATCTTTATGCTAAACCGGTGGATGCCCGAAAAAAGCCTTCGGCTAAAACTGCCAAGATAATTGACAACTGGATCCTTTCGCGTCTGAACAGTCTTGTGGCGACGGTTAGCGCCGGCCTTGATAAATATGACCTTTCCGGCACGGCAAGGCTGATTGAAAGTTTTGTCATTGATGATTTGTCTAACTGGTGGCTGCGCCGTTCACGTCAACGATTCCAGCGTCCAAAAAATGACACTGAATTGAAGCAGTCGCTACTGTTTTTGAAGTATCTGCTTACAGAAGCAAGCAAGCTGCTTGCGCCCTTCACACCATTCTTGGCCGAGCATATATATAAGAGGCTCGACAACCATAAAGAATCCGTACATATTGAAAATTGGCCTAAATCTAAAAAGAAACTTATAAACTTGGAACTAGAAAAAGAAATGTCAGAGCTTAGGATTGTCGTGGCCGAGGCTTTGGCACAAAGAAAAGCTGAAGGAATTAGGGTGCGCCAGCCATTGGCTAGTATTACTTTGGGTAGGGAACGGAAGTTCGAAGTGGGACTAGAGGATCTAATGTTAACGGAATTGAACGTGAAAAAGGTTTTGTTTGTTTCTGGTCAAAAAGAGTTAGTGGTTTTGAATAAAACCCTGACCCCAGAATTAATTCAAGAAGGCTACGCTCGAGAAATCGTCCGTCAAATTCAGGATATGCGCAAGGAGACTAAATATAAAATCGACGACAAAATATATGCGGCGTGGGAAAGCGACAACTCGGAAATCATTGAAGCTGTCGGCAAACATGGAAAAGAAATAGCAGAAGATACGCTACTTAAAGAATTTGGCCGAGGTCACAATCCCAAAGAAAAATTTGACATGGAAAAAGAATTTGAACTTGCTCCGCAAGCCAAAATTTGGCTCGGCATAAGAAAGCCTGGTTTTTAATTTAGCCGCATGCTAAAATTTTAGTATCATCGTACTTTTACAAGGATGTGCTAAGTGACAAAGCGTCAGAGTTATGTAGCAATGGTCGGCGCGGTTTTATTTGTCGTAACGGGAGTGATCTCGATATGGAAAATAGATAAATATTATGATTCATTGAACAAAAGAGGGTCGGAAGCTTCATTCAAAGTAGCGCCCCTGCCGCAGCCTTCCGGGCCTCAACAACTTTTTCCTGTACCCTTCGGGGTCTTTGTCGAACAAGACAATATCATAGTCTCTAGGCCAATAGAAAATATTACTACCGCGGGAAGAGATGTTTTTACAGAAGGCCTGCAAAATGTTTTCCACGCTTCAGCGGCCAATCTTTCATATTTTTTCGAATACTTTGCATTAGTTCAATTTGGTGAAGATGCCAGGCCATCGGCATTTATCGTGGTTTTTTCTAATGATTTACCGATAGTCAGCTCGGGCGACGGGATTAAAAGAATTAAGTGGTCGGGTCAGAACTTGTCCTTTGATCCGATACACCGACAAATGATCATGGGCTTTAACCAAAATACTGAATTTGGCGGCGTGGCTAAGCTCAAAGTTCTTGTTTTTTACTCTGAGCTTTTCAAGTCGGTCGCGCCCCGGCCTTCACCAGGGGAAGAGGAATTAAGGCTTAGGCTTTTACGGGCGGGTTTATAGCCCGCTTTATTTTTGTTAATATTATGGCTCTTACAATAAATTTAATTAAATGAGAGCCCCGGCGATAATTCTAAAAAAAATACCAATACGTGAATACGACGAATTAATTATCTGCTATACCCAGAATACGGGAAAGCAGGTTTATCAGGCTAAAAGTATATTAAGGCCGACATCAAAGCAGGCCGGGCATTTGGATGTTTTGAATCTGGTTGATTTCTCATTAGTGCACAAAAACTCCCATCCGATTATAACCAGCGCCTATTGTATTGATGCTTTTTCGCAACTTAAATCATCTTTGCCTGCCATGTCGGTGGCATATTTTTTACTTGAGTGTTTTGATAAATTAGTATTTGAAAACGAGCCCGATCAAAAACTTTGGGATTTTTTGGTGAGCCAAATTAAATACTATGACGAGAAGGCGCACATGCTAACAAACCTAGCACATGCTAGGTTTGTTAGCATTGATACGATGATTACGGCGGCTAGGCAAGAATTATTAAAAATTCTCGGCTATGACCCCGGCATGCCCATCGAACACCTTGCCAATACCCAATTTAAGTCGTTACAATTCGCCCGAGAAGTGTTAAGATAGTTTTTGTATCTACGGTTCATGGATTTTAAAATAGAGCCGCTACCAAAACCAAATATTCCTGCACCTGAACCCCAACCGCTGAAACGGTCAGTTTTTGATTTGATAAAACCTTTTACTAATTTCCTGAAAACTTTTGTTAAAACAAAATATATTGCCCTGGGATTGGCCGTCCTGCTGCTTGTCGCGCTTACTTTTTTCTTTATGGGCAGAGGCTCTTTTCATGAGGGAGACGTGGAGCTTAAGATAGAGGGCTCAACTGAAGTAACCGGCGGTGATCTGGTTACATATAAAATTACTTATAAAAATAAAAACAAAATTGATCTTTCTGATGCCAAGCTGAACATTCTGTATCCTCAGGACTCAGTCGTTGTAAAAGATGGCAATATTGTTGACCTGAATGCGGAAAATTTTGATATCGACGAAATCGGAAACGGTGAAGCTGGGGAAAAAGAATTTTCGGCCTACATCGTGGGCGACAGAGGTAGCGTGAGAACGCTGAAGGCCACTCTTACTTACAGGGCTGGTAATTTGAGCTCAACTTTCAGAAAAGAAATGAATTTGGCCACTACCATAACCAGCCTTGCTGTGCCGATTACGCTTGTGGCGACGCCCACTATAATAAGCGGACAAAATACAAGTTACCTGATAGATTATCGCAACCAGTCTTCTCAGGATCTTGAGAATTTGCGCTTCGTGATTAAGTATCCGCAAGGCTTTGCACCTACTAAGTTTTCTCCTGAGCCTACGGTTCGTTCAGCTAATCAAGCAAGCTGGGATGTGGTCAAATTAAAACAGGGCGACGGTTCCAGGATTACCATTGAAGGAAAATTGAGCGGTGGCGAGCGCGAAGCCAAGGTTGTTTCGGCTACTCTCCAGAAAAAAATAACTACACCTAACGGTGATATTTATGTTGATTTTGAAAAGGCCGAGGCCTCGTCAGTTATTTCTACTCCAGCCCTTTCTCTCGACTTGCGTCTTAATGACTCTGATGATTATGTGGCTCATCTCGGCGATAGTTTGCGCTACCGATTAAAGTTTCAGAATAACAATGGTGAGAATATAACCGGTTTAAGCTTATCGGTTAAATTAGCTGGCAATATGTATGATTTTACGACGGTAAGGTCGGAGGGATTTTTTGACAGCCGCTTAAATACGATATTTTGGAACGCATCCACCGTGTCAGCGCTTAATATTTTGTCGGCCAACCAATCAGGAATAGTTGAATTTGAAGTGCGCCTGAAAGGAAGCTTTACCGGTGGGCTGGGGGCTAAGGATTCTTTTGTCAAAGCTAGCGCCCACATGGAAACGTCCAATGTTCCGAACAGTCTTGATCTGGATAAGCTGGCTACCGATGATGAATTAATAACCCGTATTTCAACCGCGCCGACATTTGATCAGAAGATACTCACTGCTGATTCTGTATTTAGCGCAAGTGGGCCATATCCGCCAAAAGTTAATCAAAAGACGGCCCTTACAGTACATTGGAACTTAGTTAATCCATCCAATGACGTGTCATCTGCCAAGGTTACGGCTACACTTGCCCCTGGTATTGTTTGGGAAAATAAGGTCAGGTCTAGCGGCACCTTGATACAGCCTTCTTATGACTCACGACTAAATACCATAACGTGGGATCTTGGTACCTTACCGGGGGGCATAGGCATCGTCTTCCCCTTATACGAAACTTTTTTCCAAATTTCAATTACCCCATCAGTTAATCAGGTCAACCAATCTCCGCAACTGATCAAAAACGTCCGCTTTGATGGAGTAGACAGCTTCACAAAAGAAAAAATAACCCGTACCATATTTGATATGACGACCTCTAATGCGAGTGATACCAGCGGCGCTGGAAACGTTCAGCCTTAACTAGAATTAAATGCTAAAAAAACAGGATAATTTGCTGGAAAAAGTTGTATCGCTATGCAAGAGGCGGGGTTTTGTTTTTCCGGGGAGTGAGATATATGGGGGACTGGCCAACAGTTATGATTATGGCCCGCTTGGCACGGAACTATTAAATAACATTTCTAATTTGTGGTGGAAGAAGTTTGTTCAGCAACGATTAGACATGGTGGGGTTGAGGGGGCCGATCATCATGAACCCAAAAGTTTGGGAAGCGTCTGGTCATGTCAAAAATTTTACTGATCCGCTGGTTGAGTGCAAAATTTGTCACGTTCGATTGCGGGCGGATAAGGAGGCGGAACTCCAAGCTCATAGCAAGACCCATAAAGATACGGAGACGGCTTGGACGGAACCGAAAAACTTCAACACCTTATTTGAAACTTATATTGGAACAGTCGAGGATGACAAGGTGAGGGCTTATCTTCGCGGCGAAACCGCACAAACAATGTTCACCGATTTTAAATTAGTTATGGAATCAATGCGCAAAAAATTGCCATTTGGTATCGCACAGATCGGCAAGGCTTTTCGAAATGAAATAACGACCGGTAATTTTATTTTTCGAACTAAGGAGTTTACCATTGCTGAGCTAGAATATTTTGTTAAACCGGGCGAAGACGACAAGCTTTTTAACGAATGGCTCGATTATCAACAAGATTTTTTCGTTTCTGATCTAGGGATTAAAAAAGAAAATATCAAAACCGTAGAGCTGCCAAAGAATGAGTTAGCCCATTATTCTAAGAGGACCGTTGATACTTATTATAAATTTCCATTCGGTTGGGATGAAATAGCCGGAATTGCTAATCGAACCGATTATGACTTAAAAAACCACATTGAACTGTCCGGAGCTAATTTAAAATATAAAGATCTGGATAATAATGATGAATTTATTCCTTACGTAATAGAGCCGACCTTCGGCGTAGATAGGATAATGCTTGCCGTATTGATTGACGCGTACCAAGAGTCCATGGCGCGTTCTGGGGAAGACGATGCCGTGCATCAAACTGAAATTACGTTGAAACTGTCGAAACAGTTAGCCCCAATCAAGGTTGCTGTCTTGCCACTGTCTAAAAAAGAGGAGTTGGCTAAACCAGCCCTAGCCATACTTAAAGATCTACAAAAGAACTTCATGTGCCAATATGATGAGACCGCCTCAATTGGCAAGCGATACCGACGTCAGGATGAAATCGGCACGCCATTTTGCGTAACCTTCGACTTCGATTCTATCAACGATCAAAAAGTGACCGTCCGCGATCGAGATACAATGGACCAGCAGCGGGTGGCGATAGATAAACTTAGCCAGCATCTCTTAGAAAAATTAGAAACTAGCTAATTGGCCGCTACAATATTGCTATCTCTGTATCAAAATTGATCCTACGTTTACGGCCGAACCACAGTTCAGATTGAGAGTCTTGGGAAGAGTCGAACTTACCAGGGTCAAAGTCTTATAACCATAGCCGGGAAAACTATAAACCACATCGCCAACCCTGATGTTGCGGGCATCACCGGAACGGTTATCAAGTAATATCACAGTACCATTTTTAAATGTCGTCTGCGCGGGTATCGCTTGGCAGTTAATATCAAACTGTATGTGCCGCCCGGCATACTGCTGTACGACTTCGGAGTAAGCTTGCGTTTGCTGCGCCGCCCCTGAAACCGGTGCTTTTTTGATGGTCGGCTTCGCGGCGGTTGGCGTAGGCATCGGACTCGCTGTTGGCTGAACAGCATATTGGTCACGACTGTTCATGAGCATAAAACCGGCTACTATGGCCGCAAAAATTAAAACCGCCATCCACGCTGATTTTCTTTTGGTCATGTTTTGAGAGACAAAATACCGAATTCGCTACTTAGGCTGTGGCCCAACGCGAAACCAGTATATTCGGCTCGTTTAATTAGCTACCTTAATTATAGCTCTTCCTACTATTTTGTTGTGAACAGGGGCATGAAAAGAACCCGACCTAGGGATTGAAAACTGTCAAAAAATATAGTAAAGTTTATCTAAATCATTAATTTCAAAATGACGCCGGCGTAGTTCAACGGTCAGAACAGAGGACTTTCACCCCGTTACAAATAATACGACAGGGTAGCTCAGTCGGTTAGAGCGACGGACTCATAAGCCGTAGGTCGTGGGTTCGATCCCCACCCCTGTCACCGAAAGTTTGTAACGGGGCAAGTAAGCCTCGGACAATGGTTCGACTCCATTCGCCGGCACCATTCAGGAAATTGCACACGGAGTGAAAATACTTTAATTCAATAGACGTGAAAATTTTTAGTTTAGAGTCAAAAAGTGTTTTGGCCGGATGGAGCGTCCTTTTTGGATTTTTAATAAGTTCCTTTTGGAAATATCTGTACCAATCGGAGTCTCTCAAATGCGCCAGTCGCTTAGACTATACTGAATGCCAAAAACATTGGGATAGAATATATTTCCCGTTGAATCATGGTTATTTTTACGATTTCGCTTTCTGGGTTGTGGCTGGTTTGGCAGTCTTAGGCTTAATCAGGCACCACAAAAGAAAAAATAAGGCTATTTCTTAGAAAAGAATCCGTCAAACAAATTTTGTGTCTCTATCCTTGAATTAGTCCGAACCGCTTTCGCTCCGACGCAACGTCGGGACCGTTTGATTTTAGCTTAATTTTATATATACTTACTCAGGTTTAATTGATCTTTTAAAATGAGGAGCCATGACTAGAAATCAGTACTTCGAGGTAGAAGAGGTTTTTCTTGGTACGACTTTTGATGACTTCACGCTAAATCCACAATGCAGCGTTGCGGTGACCAGGGATTCAATTCCACTCAAAACAAAATTTTCCAAAAATGTTAGCCTAAATCTTCCTGTGGTTTCTGCGAACATGGGCACCGTTACAGGCCCGGCGATGGCCATAGCCATGGCACAAGAGGGCGGTATAGGCATTTTACCGCGCGGGGGAGTCACTATTAGCTCGGAGGCTAATTGGGTCAAAGAGGTTAAAAGAGCTGAAAATTTCATCATAGAAAAACCCCACACTATTCATTCTTACCAAACCCTAGCAGAAGCTCGGAATCTTATGGATTTGCATAAAATAGGCACCCTTTTGGTGCTTAGCGAGACGGGTAAATTCGCTGGCATACTATCGGCTAAACGTAAAATGATGCTTTGCGGTAGTTATGATGGAGAGAGAAAAATAGCAGATATTATGACCGAGCGGAATCAATGCGGATACACTACTAGGGAAAGTATTTCCTCGGCAGAAGAAGCGGCTGAAGAACTGGCAAAACACGACAAAGAAAAACTAGTCTGGCTCTCTGAGGATATGAGAATACGTGGCCTGATAACAACGAAGGATATTGGCAATCTGCTACATCATAAATGGGCCAATAAAGATGCGAAGGGACGGCTGATCGTTGGTGCAGCGATAGGGGTAACGGGAGATTATATTGAGCGGGCATCGGAGCTAATTAAGGCCGGGGTCGACGTAATAGTTATGGACACCGCTCATGCTCATAATCAAAAAGTTGTGCTGCCAGCCATTAGAGAATTCAGAAAACACTTTCAACAATTCGAGCTTGTTTGCGGTAACGTCGCTACGTACGAAGGCGCTGAGTTTCTAAGCGAGATTGCGGATGGCATAAAAGTAGGTATTGGACCTGGGGCGGGATGCCGAACCAGAAATGAAACCGGCGTAGGGGTTGGTCAATTGGATGCCGTTCGTAGCGCATTTTTGGCCAGTAGCGTACCCCTCATCGCTGACGGCGGCATTAAAAAAACAGGGGATATAGCTAAGGCGCTGTGCATGGGCGCATCCTCGGTAATGCTTGGCGAATTTTTGGCCGGTACAGATGAATCACCAGGGGAAATAATTAATGATCCCGCCAAGGGCAGAATTAAAAAGTACCGGGGCGAAACTTCACCGCAAGCCAAGCTTTCTATTGCCGGCTCCGCAGAAAATATCAAAAATGTCGAAGGTCAGGAAAAAGACATCGAGTATCGCGGCAGCGTAAAAGATATTCTTAGAGGAATCCGCGAAGGCCTGCAAAGCATGGTGAGCTTTATGGGAGAAGAAAGCCTCGCTAGCGTCAGGGATAAAGTTAACGAAGAACCTTGGCGATACTTCCGGCCAGCTTCATCGGCTACACAAAAAGAATCATTTAAAAAATAGGCGGCCAGAGATGCAAAATCAAGCAAAGAAAAAAATAATTCTCGAGCATGGTGGAAGATCTTACAAGGCATACTTTGAAAATGACCCTGGCAGCTGCGGGGTTGGCAGAACAAGAAAGGAAGCCATCGCAGCACTCTATACTTACGAGATAGGCAAGCTGATACTTGATAATCCAGAACAGTTTGGTTTTGAGATAGTAGATAATACATAAGGACCTGCGAGTCCTTTTCTTTTTGTCAAAAATCGGTTATATTTAGCAAAATCCAAGAGCCGAGCGGGCTACGCCCGCCGAAGCTCATGGCAATGAGCGTAGGCGGGCGTAGCTTAGTTGGATAAAGCGCCTCCCTGTCACGGAGGAGATCGAGGGTTCGAGTCCCTTCGCCCGCGCAGCCTAAATACAAAACCTGCCTTAATGCAGGTTTTGTATTTAGATAGTTGACGGCGACGGGAATCGAACGCCGGAACGATATTTAGCCAGCAGGCCAAATCGTGAGGCGGTGGCTAGCCCGAACCGAACGACGGTGAGGTGAGAGTCGAAGCCGAGTCCCTTCGCCCGCGCCATTAGAAAATGCCTTCGGGCGTTTTTTGATTTTTGCTGCATTTTCTGGTAAAAATAACTCATGCGTCCCGTTAGAAGTAGCCCTAGCCCCGTTAGAATTCTAGCGGAGAAAACGGCTACTATTTGAGAGTAAAGTTTATGTTGTATTCCTCATTGGAATTCTAACGGGGCTAGCGGGTTCATGAGCAAGGTTGGTTTTTTATAAAGGTAGTACCACAACCCCTAAGTAAAGCTTATGTGTTGCTGCTGCTACTTCTAACGGGATGCGCTGGCAAATTTATGGGGTTTGGATTTCCTTGGTTATTTCACTTATTGGACTGGGTTTTATTGTCTGGACAACCGAACCGCAAACTGCCACCTCACCCATCAAGGCCTTATTTTTTATCACAATATTTATCCTGATCTGGAGTTCGGCAACCGCAATAATTTTCTCAATCAAAAGCCGCCTGATCAAATCACGCGCATTGACCGATGGTGCCTCCGAACCAATATTTTATGATTCTTTTTTCAAGGGTCTAGCCATAGCCATTATTTTAATTGCCGTGCTACTCATAAAAAGACTTTTATAACCGCTTACTATGCCCACCAAAATCAAAATCGAATCACAAGAGGAAAAAGAGCTTAAAGAAGCTCTGGCAAATAGGCATGATCCTGAGAGTGAGAGAATTAAACGGTTTTTAGCCATGTCTGATTTGTCGCGGACCGAAGGCAGCCCGCTCAAAGAAATCGTAGATCGAGCCTCGAGGGTCAAAAGCCTTAAAGGGTTTGATGTTATTGAGGTTCCTGAAATAATTTCTACCGATATTTTATTCGATCTTTTTAATATGCCGCCGGGACATCCGGCACGCAGTAAATCAGATACGTATTATGTAGACGAAGAGCATGTGCTTAGAACTCATGACACTGTATTTTGGTATTACTATTTAAATCACCAGGAAATTAAAAGAAGGATTGAAAATAAAGAAACGCTTGGGGCGCTATGTTACGGGAAAGTATACCGAAAAGACGAGATTGACCATTATCACATGAATGTTTTTCATCAATTTGGCGGACTATATCTTGCACCAGACGACAAAAAAGCCATAACTCCCGATGATTTAAAAAATGCCCTTTCAGAAGTTGCCCGAAGCGTTTTTGGCGATGATGTAGAGTTCCGTTTTTATGACCACACTTTCCCGTATACTGATCCAAGCTTTGAAATGGAGGTAGATGTTAACGGCAAGTGGGTAGAAATGCTGGGGTCTGGAATGGCCAGGAAAAAAGTACTGGCAAATTTCGGTTTAACTGGTTACCACGGGTGGGCCTTTGGTTTCGGTCTCGAGCGCCTGGCAATAATTAACATGGGGCTTCCAGATATAAGACTATTGTGGTCAGAAGATCCACGGGTAAAGAAGCAGCTGAAGCTAGGCCATAAATTCAAAGAGGTCAGTAAATATCCCCCCATCACAAGAGACATTTCGTTTATAGTCAGCAACGGTTTCATACCCAATGATTATTTTGATCTGATCCGCGACTTGGGTGGTAATTTGGTCGAGGAAATGCAGTTGATCGATAAGTACGAAAATGGGGATAAATTCGGTCAAGATAAAACCAGCTACACCTATCGTATAGTTTACAGAAGCACCGACCGCACTCTGACCGATCCCGAGGTAAATTTAATCCAAGACAAAATTTACGCCCAAACCGCCACTCAATTCAGAGCAGAATTAAGATGAAATTAAAATTTTTACTCAAAAAAAGTCTTCTCAAAACAATAGAAAACAGCGTTGGAACTAAAATGTTTCGGAGCTCTTATTATATTTTAGCTGGAAAAGAAACCGATATACTAAAAAATGGCGGTCTGTCCTGTGCCCTCTACGTTTCGACTGTTTTGTACGTATTCAAATTAATCGCCGGCCCACACGCAACAGTAGCCGGAACTATCAAAGACCTGGAGAAGTCTGGTTGGCGGAAAGTTTCTAGTCCAGGGCCAGGAGATGTATTAGTTTGGAGACCCGCTAAATTCAAAAATGGCTCAAAACACAGTCATGTAGGATTCTGCTTGGCTTCTAACTACGCGATAAGCAATAGCTCCAAGCTTGGCTATCCAGTTAAACACCATATTACGTTCGGCACGAAAGGCACCAAACCTATAATAAAAATAGCCTCTATTTATAGGTACGAGCTGGGCAGTAAAAGGGGATAATTTGGCTATTGTTTTGTGGGCAATTTTTTGCTATTATTAAATAATAATTAATGACTGCCCAAGAGATTTTCTAGGGCATTTTCTTTATGGCAAAGGACTCGAAAACCCAAGTAAACAATGCATCATACACAGCCAAAGACATACAAGTACTCACTGGACTAGAGCCTGTCCGTAAAAGGCCTGGCATGTATATCGGCTCAACCGGCGTTGAAGGACTGCACCATTTAATATGGGAAGTTTTTGATAATTCTTTGGACGAAGCGATGGCGGGACACGCTAAGAATATTGAAGTTTCCTTACTGACGGAGAATAAGGTCAGCATTAAAGACGACGGCCGCGGCATACCAACTGACATACATCCCAAGAGCAAAAAATCAGCTCTTGAGGTCGCGGCGACAACACTTCATGCCGGCGGTAAGTTTGGCGGAGAATCATACAAAGTTTCGGGCGGACTTCATGGAGTCGGTCTTTCCGTAGTTAACGCTCTATCCATGTGGATGAAGGCTGAGGTTAGACGTAAGCCTGATATCTTCGTGCAAGAATATAAGATAGGCAAGCCGCTTTATCCCGTTAAGAAGGTTGGCAAGACTCAAGAGACAGGTACAACAATTACTTTCCAGCCTGACCCAGAAATATTCAAAGAAATAGCCTATGATTGGCACGCGATAATAACTCATTTAAGACAGCAGGCCTACCTGACCAAGGGCGTAAAAATAACTATTAACGATGCTCGCTCGCCAATAATTAGTGCCCGGCCAGAAGGTAACAAAAAAACAACAGAGCATGTCCCAAGCCACACCTTTTATTTTGAAGGCGGGATCGTCTCTTATGTGAGCTTCCTCAATCGCCGCGAGGAATCCGCTAACCAAAATATTTTTTACGTCGGCAAGGATCAGGAGGGAATTTTTGTAGAAGTTGCCCTTCAATATACTAATGCCATATCCGGCCATGAATTGAGCTTTGCCAACAACGTGCATACGATTGAGGGCGGTATGCACTTGACCGGTTTTCGCTCGGCAATTACGCGCACTCTCAATGATTACGCTCGTAAAAATAATTTTCTAAAGGAGAAAGAAGAAAACCTTAGCGGAGAAGACGTTAGAGAGGGACTAACCTCGATAATCTCAGTCAAACTAAGAGAGCCGCAATTTGAGGGCCAAACTAAAGCCAAGCTTGGCACGCCCAATGCAAGAACTGCAGTCGAGACAGTTGTTAATATTGAGCTCGCTGATTGGCTAGAGCGTAATCCTAATGATGCCAGAGCCATCATGGGTAAGGTAATACTGGCCGCCAAGGCCCGCATTGCTGCTAAGGCCGCCCGCGAGAGCGTTATCCGCAAGGGTGCCCTTGAAGGATTTACGCTACCCGGTAAACTTGCGGATTGCTCATCTAAGGATCCCTCCGAATCAGAACTGTTTCTGGTTGAGGGAGAAAGCGCCGGTGGCTCATCAAAACAAGGCCGCAATAGAAGGACGCAGGCAATATTGCCGCTTCGCGGAAAAATTTTGAATGTTGAGAAATCGCGCATTGACAAGATGCTGGCCTCAGAAGAAATACGCGCTTTGGTTATTGCTATGGGCGCAGCTATCGCCGAAGAATTCGACATCACCAAGCTACGCTACCACAAAATAGTTATAATGACAGATGCCGACGTAGATGGCGCGCATATTCGCACGCTTCTGCTCACCTTATTCTACAGATACTTTAAACAATTGGTTGAGGCTGGATATATATATATCGCTCAGCCGCCGCTTTATAGAATACAAAAGGGTTCGGCCGTTAACTATGTTTACAGCGATTCGGAAAAAGAAAAGTTATTGGCGGAACTCGCCAAAACCGCCAAGGAAAAAATAAAAACCTCTTCTAGAAAAGAGGCTGCATTGGCTGAAGGCTTTACGGTTTCTTCATTAAGCAGCGCCGCAGATGAATCTGTAAAAGGCGGAGGTGAAGAAGAAGCTGGCGGAGAAATTAAAATAACTGGCGTCTCAATACAGCGCTACAAAGGTCTCGGAGAAATGAATCCGTCGCAATTATGGGAAACGACCATGAATCCTGAAAACAGGATATTGCTTCAGGTTACCATAAAAGACGCCGAAGAAGCTGACAACATTTTCGATGTCCTGATGGGCTCGGACGTTTTACCCCGTAAGAAGTTTATTCAAACCCATGCTAAAAATGTCAAAAATCTTGATGTATAGGTTTTTAACCCTGAATTCATTAAATGGGCGAAGAATGTGGATGTATAAAAATTAAATTTGACTGTTAATATCCCCATCTGCTATAATGAGTTTAAGAATTAACTAAGCCCCTGAGGGGGTTTTAAAATCCAAAAAATGTCTAAATTAAGCGCTTTTTTGCATGATGTAAAAATAGAGCTGGCACGAGTAAGCTGGCCGACCAAGAAGCAAACCATCCAGCACACATTGGCGGTTATTGTAATGAGCCTGGCCGTGGCAGCATTTTTGGGTGCGCTGGATGCAGTATTTTCATTCATTCTTAATAAATTCATTTTGAAGTAGTTTTAGAAGCTTGTCCCGTTAGGGGTAAGTCGCCGTAGGCGGCTGCCCGGAACGGGACCTCTAATGGGATGCCAAAACAAGTAACAACCGGAGAACGCAGATGGTACGCCATTCATACATATTCCGGATATGAAGATAATGTCGCGCGCAACTTAAAACAGCGCATTGAATCGCTTGGCTACGAAGACAAAATCTTCAATGTTTTAGTTCCCAAAGAAAAGAAAATTAAGATCAAAGGTGGCAAGCGCGAAGTTGTTGAGGACAAGCTTTATGCCGGTTACGTATTGGTTGAAATGGTTGTTTCTGATGATTCCTGGTATGTCGTAAGGAATACACCTAATGTTACCGGATTCATAGGTTCTGGGGTCATACCGGTTCCGTTGTCCACGGAGGAGATTGAGTATTTATTGAAACGTATGGGCGTAGATGAGCCCAAATATAAGTTTGACATTGTAGTAGGAGATAGTGTTAAGATAACTGACGGTCCATTCAAAGATTTTGACGGCAGGGTGTCCGAAGTAGACGAAGAGCGTGGCAGGATCAAGGTGCTGGTTACGATGTTCGGAAGAGAAACTCCGGTAGAGCTGGACTTTCTTCAAGTTAAAAAAATATAAATCGCTTGGCGAATAATACCTTCTATCACCACTTGCAACCCCAGCGAGTTTACTGCGCACCGTCAAAAGCGTGGATTCGTCTCGCAGTGATTAGTATTATACTGCTCGATGACCATGCAATCGACTCTTTTGACGGTGCTATGAGGTATTATTCGCCAAGCTTTTACTAAACATGGCAAAGAAAATAAAAATAATTATTAAACTGCAGATCGTAGGAGGTAAGGCCACCCCGGCTCCACCGGTTGGTACGGCCCTTGGTCCCCACGGTCTTAATATAGCCGACTTCGTCAGGCAGTTTAACGACGCTACCAAGGACAAAATGGGAGAGGTCACGCCAGTAGAATTAACAGTCTACGAAGACAGGACATTTAGTTTTATACTTAAAACACCCCCGGCCGCATTTCTGCTACGCAAGGCTGCGGGCATCGAAAAGGGCTCGGGTATACCCAACAAAACCAAGGTTGGCAAAGTAACCAAGGATCAAGTACGTCAGATCGCAGAAGCCAAAATGGCCGACTTGAACGCCAACGACGTTGCCGCAGCAATGAGAATAGTCGAGGGCACAGCCCGCTCTATGGGGATTGAGGTGAAGTAAACAGGCTCAAGCCACCCTTGAAAGTTGTCAAAACAAATGATAGCTTTCAAGGGCGGTTTTTGTTATTTAACAAGGAGCGACATGATACCTAATCCATGGCCGGGAAGCCACTTTGTTTTCGAGGGCATAGACGGTTGCGGTAAGTCCCAACAGGTAGACCTAGCATTACAATTTTTTAGAAAAAATTTAAGTACTCCTCAAGCATCTAGCAGGGTGGTTACGACTAAAGAGCCCGATAATAGACGAACTTGGGGAAATAGAATATATAAAGATTTATACAAGCCGCGCGGTCTGCACACAACTAACCCCGTAGGTTTGCAAGCGTGGTTTGCCTTAGACAGTAGAGAAAATTATATAAACAACATTATAGAGAACCTGAAGACAGGCGATGTGGTGCTATCCGACAGATCAAGACCGTCAATGGTTTTTGGTGCTGAGAGTGAAAACCAGATAGGCGAGCTCATGCATCTTAACACCTCCATACTCGGTGAACATTTTATCTGGCCGGATGCAATATTTATTTTTGACGTTAATGTCGAAACAGCGCTCCAGCGCATAAAAGAAAAACGTCGTAAACTTGACGGCCATGAAAATGCTAAAGTTATGAGCCGGGTTAGGCATAATTACTTAGCCTTCGCTAAAACATACCCCAATTGTCACGTCATCAATGCCGAGTTGTCATCACACGAAGTTTTCAAAGATGTCGAAAAAATAATGACTGCGGTACTTGAGCTAAAAAAATGAGCCCGAATGGGGCTTTTTATTTTGACCAAACCGCGCTGATTTGCTAGTCTATAAAAACCTGTTCACTGACAATCTATAGGAGAAATCATGGGCAAATTTGTAGAACCGAAAGTTTACTGGGTTGGCTACCAAGAAATGAATGATGCTGAAGTATTACGCTATCTTAACGACAGTGGCAATAATGAGTTCCTGCAATCTATCTTGGAAGCACGCAAGGCTGGATTAAAAAATGCAGAGATACTCTGCAGTATGTTTGCCAAGCTTTGTTATAAAAGTTTGACCCTTGGAAAAAATGCTAATATTTCGCGGGTAAGAGATATCATGGATAACATTCGCGGTTGTTTTGACGTTGGACACGGGTCAGTTTTTGAGCATGTGGGTTTTAATTTCATCGCCGCAGATTGCAGCAGGGTGTTTACTCATGAACTGGTGAGGCATAGAGTCGGAACGGCATTTTCACAAAATTCCGGCCGTTATATTCTGCTGGAGGATATCAATATTGTATTTGATCCAATACTTGATCCCATACGCCAATTATGCACCGAAAAACAAAGAGCCGATGAGTTGTGGTACGCAAAAGCGGTTGAAGAAATCGGTTTAAAAAACATGACAAATTTTGACAGAAAGAAAAAGATTACTTCTGCCCTGAGAAGATTTGCACCCAACGGCCAGAGTAATGAGATCGCCTTTACACTAAATCTTCGGACGCTACGCCACACGGTAATGGTTAGAACTGCCCGTCATGCAGAATGGGAAATAAGGCAAGTCTTTGGGCAGGTTTATTTTTTACTGAAAGATGAATACCCAATGATTTTTCATGGGGCTAAGGAACAACTGATTGATGGCTTGATCGAGGTTTCTGGCATGAAGCTTCAACCGTACGAGAAAACAGCCGAAGACTTACTCAAAGAGTTAACTGACGACCAGCTTGAACAAGAGCTCGTGCGAAGAAAAAAAATAGAATAGGCCCGCATCGGGCTTTTTTTATTGGCCACAACGTGATAAATTTTAGTCATGCCCGAATACGAGCCGACAATAGGATTAGAGGTCCACGTAGAGTTAAAAACCAAAACCAAAATGTTTTGCGATTCGCTTAATGACCCGAATGAGAAACATCCCAATTTAAATGTGTGCCCGGTGTGCATGGGGCATCCGGGAACTTTGCCGGTTATTAATCAGGAAGCGATACAAAAGCTGGTTAAGGTTGGCCTGGCACTGAATTGCCAAATCCCAGAATTCTCCAAGTTTGACCGCAAAAACTATTTTTATCCTGACATTCCGAAGGGATATCAGATCTCGCAATACGACCTGCCATTATGCAAAAGCGGTTGGCTTGAACTGAAAAATGGCAAACGAATTGATATCGAAAGGATTCATATGGAGGAAGACACCGGCCGATTGCAGCACTCGTCAGACGGCAAGCATTCCTTAGTCGACTTCAACCGCGCCGGGGTTCCACTGATAGAGCTGGTTACACGGCCCGACATCAAATCCGGAGAAGAGATTGAAGAATTTGCCAAAGAGTTGCGTCTAATTTTGCGTTATCTCGATGCTTCTGATGCCAACATGGAGAAGGGTCAAATGCGTGTTGAGGTGAATATCTCAGTGAAACCACTGGGGTCAGAGAAGCTCGGCACCAAGGTTGAAATTAAAAATATCAATTCAATAAAGGCGGCAGCGGCAGCCAGTGATTATGAAATAACTAGGCAAACACAGTTATTGGAATCGGGCGGCAAACTAGTACAAGAAACGCGTGGCTGGGACGAAAATAAAAGTTGTACTTTCAGCCAAAGAATTAAAGAGGGCTCGGCTGATTACCGCTACTTTCCAGAACCGGATTTACCACCTCTTAGATTTACAAAAGATAAAATTGAAGAGATCCGCCTCGGACTACCAGAGCTTCCAGAACAAAGACGCAAAAGATTTAAAAAAAGCTACGGACTAAATGACGCTCAAACAGAGGTTTTTACGATAGCTAAACATTTGGGAAACTACTACGAAAGAGTGGCAAGCGAATTAGATATCGCGGCTAAAGACGAGCATGCATCAAAAGGTTTAGAGGACGAGAATCCAGTAGGGGAGAAGCACCTTCCCATCAAATTACATTCGCTTGCGGCTAATTATATAATCACTGAATTCCCGCCACTGTTCCAAATGCAGGGCCTTGAGATTAACGACATGGAGGGTATTAGAATTGAGCCGGAAGCATTTGCTGAATTGATGATTATGATTTTCCACCAAAAACTAAACTCTAATAACGCCAAGGTTGTACTTAAAAGAATGGCTGAAACTGGTTTGCACCCAGAAGCAATCGTTAAGGAAACGGGCCTGGAACAGGTTTCCAATACCGCAGAACTCGAAAAAGCTGTGGATGAAATAATTGCCAAAAACCCCAAAGCAGTAGAGGATTATAAGAAAGGCAAGGTCGAATCTATTAAGTTTTTAACGGGCCAAGTAATGGCGGCCACCCGCGGTACAGCTAATCCGCAAGTTGTCAGCCAAATACTTGAGCAGAAGTTGCGCTAATGAAGTTTTTAGAAAAATTTTTTGGAAATAACAACGGGCGGAAGGAGGAGGCAGCAATAGACATTGACGCTGATCCAGGATTTCAGCTCAACCAAGTAGATGCTCAAATAGTAAGATTAAACGCGGAAAGGCTTGAGCTTGAGAAAGGAATCACCGACAACATCACTCCTTTCAGGCTGGGACAAGTTAAGCAGCAGCTGAAAGTGCTAGGAGAAAGAAGAAATTTGTTGTGGGAAGTACTTAACCCTCTTGATAAATAAACTTCTGCACTATTTTAATTGCCTGAGCCTCTCCGTGAATCCACCTAATTTCTTTATTCTTTTTAAACCAAGTCATTTGACGCCTGGCATAGTGCCATGTGTTTTTGTTAATAAAACTAATGGCTTCGGCTAGCGTGATCTTGCTATTTAGATAATCAATGACTTCACGATAGCCTATGGCATCAAAAGCCTTTTGTTTAGCTCCGTATTTTTTTATAAGTTTTTTAACTTCCAAGACTAGGCCGTCTCTTACCATCTGCTCAGTTCTTTTTTCAATTCGTTTTTTTAGGACTTCGGGCGATTGCCGAATACCGATTTGAAGCGCATCAAAAAGAGGTTTGCCAGTTTTGCGCTGGGCCGTAAAGGGTTTGCCGGTAATTAGCGCAACTTCCAATGCCCTTATAATTCGCCTGGGATTTTTTGGATCAACAATATAGGCCGCCTCGGGATCAATTTCAACAAGCTTTTTGAAAACAAAATCTAGACCCTTGGTTTTAATTTCTTTTTCAAGCCTGGCTCGCAGTTTTTTGTTTTCTTTTACCTCTGGTATGTCTAGATTCTTAACAACCGCGTCAACATACAAACCGGTACCGCCTATCAATATGGGCAGCTTGCCGGCTTTAAAAATTTTATTTATTTCAGCAATGGCATCCTTTTTGAACTCGGCCACGGAATATTCCTGGTCAGGGTTTTTAATATCTATCAAATGATGATTTGTGTATTTAAGCTCCTTCTTGCTTGGCTTAGCTGTTCCTATATCCATTCCGCGATAAACCTGCCGGGAGTCGGCAGACACTATCACGCCATTGAATTTTTGAGCTAATTTTATGGCTATGGCTGACTTTCCTGAGGCAGTCGGGCCGACAATAACAACAAGTTTCTGGGATTTATCCCGTAAGAGGCCGCGAGGGCTCGCAGCGTGTCTTTGCCTCGTACGGGATTGATTTTTATCTATTTTTGACATATAATTATCTTTAGCAACTTGCGTGTTTTTTTACAATAAGGAGCCTGCGTGAAATGGCACTGGCAGTATGCTGGAGCGATCGCCCTATATGCTCTTAACGTCGACTGGATAATTATGCCAAAATTAAAACTACTAGGACTGGCTGGTTGGTGGCTTTTCACAATTACCAGTATTCTGGCAGTGCTCGAGCTTTATTTAGGATATTTATTTTGGAACTGGTTTCGGCGAATCGCTGTCCAAGAATTTGCTAGGCATGCCGCCCAAAGTGAGGTAGTTCAGGAAGCTATTGAAATGGGCTCGGAAATCAAAAAAGATCTCAAAAAAGCTGATCTTTGGGATAAAATTAAAAATAGAATAATCAATTATTTCTTTACAACCTTTAAAAAATCTACTGACGAAAACAGCCGATTTATGAAGTGGCTTAAGCGCGGTGGAAGTATAGGCATGTTTATCTGCGGAATTAATCCTGAACCTGGCACCAGAACCATCGGGGCTATCTTTTGCGGTACCACTGGCTGGAGAAGAGGCCTGTATCCTCTGGCTCTAGGCAATATTCTGCGCGTAGCTTACATGGTCGGCCTCTGGGATATATTATTTAAGATTTTACAATGAAAAGAGCTCTCACGAGCTCTTTATTGTTTGTCACTAATTTCTTTTTTAATTTTCCCAATAAACTCTTCTGGTTTTACAATACCTTCATCGCCAACACTACGTTTACGGACAGCTATGCCATGTGAGTCAGATTCTTTTTTGCCGATTACAGCGATGTACGGTATCTTTTGCATTTCCGCTTCGCGGATTTTTTTGCCGATTGTATCATTGTGATTATACCATTCCACACGGATTCCTTCGGCTTTTAACTTATCAACGATCTCACCCGCATAACCAAGTTGTTCATCGCTGATATTCGCCACCACGACTTGGACAGGGGATAACCACAGCGGCAGGTTGCCGCCAGTATGTTCAAGCAGAATTCCGATAAATCTTTCGAACGAGCCTAAAATTGCCCTATGAATCACCCACGGCATTTTACGCTCACCATCTTCGCCAGTATAATATATTTCGAATTGCTTAGCCAGCATTACCAAGTCTAATTGAGCCGTGCCCATTTGCCAATCACGACCCTGCGAATCATCAAGGTGTACCTCAATCTTGGGCCCATAAAATGCTCCCTCGCCCTCAGCAATTTTGTAAGAAACTCCGGAGCTGTCCAAGGCTTTTTTTAAAGCATTTTCGGCATTGGTCCACTCTTCATTATTTCCTAGGGCGCTGTCTGGCTTAGTTGCTAAAACGTAACTGGTTTTAAATTCAAATAGTTTATAAAAATTATCGATGGTTTTAATAACTTGCGTTATTTCACTTTCAGCTTGGTCTGGCATTAAGTAAACGTGAGCGTCATCTACTGTAATACGGCGAACCCTAACAAGACCGCCTAAAGTACCGGATAATTCATTGCGATGGGTACGACCAATTTCAGACATGCGTAACGGCAGGTCGCGGTAGCTACGCACCTTCGAATTATATATATATGTTGATCCCGGACAATTCATAGGTTTAACGACAAGATGTTCGTTCTCGTCTCTGGGATTGTCAAAGTAAAACATGTTTTCACGATAGTGCTGCCAATGGCCAGATTTTTCAAAAACTTCTTTTTTAAGCAAAATCGGTGTGGAAATTTCGTGGTAGCCGTCACGACCATTCATCTCTCTGACAACTTTTTCTAGCTCCCGCCAAATCACCATGCCTTTGGCATGCCAAAATGGCGCCCCGGGCGCTACGTCATGAAAACTAAAAAGATCGAGCTGCGTTCCGATATCACGATGATCGGTAAGTTTTTCTGGATTTTCGCCCATACATATAAG
>MGJI01000020.1:27830-27904 GCA_001794195.1 Candidatus Yanofskybacteria bacterium RIFCSPHIGHO2_01_FULL_44_17
AGCCATATCTTGCTTTTTACCAAAATTGTGGTATAATTAATACGTGGGTCGGGTACTTAAACTCAATGCCCACA
>MGJI01000020.1:27925-36461 GCA_001794195.1 Candidatus Yanofskybacteria bacterium RIFCSPHIGHO2_01_FULL_44_17
CGAAGAACCCTGACCCGGTCAAGAGTGGCAACAACGACTTCAGCTACGGCGAGTCCTGCGGCATCCATCGCGGCGGCACAGTGACAGTGGTTGGCATCGAGGAGAGTCGTCTCCTCGTCCGCTACTCAATCAGTGGCATCCAGTACGGCACGCCCTGTCCGACTGGGGTTCTCTTCTTCACCACGAAGGAGACGTTCTCCAAGATGAGGGCAGAGTACGGTCTGGCTCGACGGTCGGAACAGACCGAGAAGGATCTCGTCAGGCGATTACTCAAGTGACGGAACAAGGTCCGACCTGGGGCGCGATCGCGCGCCCCAGGGTCTTTTTTTATTTAAAAAAGCGAGTCCCTAAACAAAGTTTATAAAAGCGGGAACCCCGACGTAATCTGTCGAGGTGATTTTTATCGTTTGTAAATTGCTAAGAAAGGTTCTAGCCCAGGCGGGTTATCCGGCGGAGACGAAGGCTTTTTGTGAGCCCCGTCGAACAAAAAGCCTTCGTGCAGCCGGACAGCCGAACGGGTTAGAGATTTAATTTTTGTGTAATGACTCGCCTAGCCTAACGTCGCAATCGGGCGCACAGTGTCGCACAGTATTTTCGGTATCCCATCCCGATCATTTAGCTTACCGCTAATAACCAACACATTGTTTTCTACAAAAGCCTCCGGATTGGCCTCCAGCACATTCGGGAACACCACCGTCTCAATCTTCCCGGTCAGATCCTCAATCCATGTGAAAACCATTGGCTTACCCGTTTTGGTAAGAATTTTTTGGATTTTGGTAACCATGCCGCCAATTTTAATCTGGCCGCCGTTTCTGCTGCTTGTTATGTCCTTAATTTGGGTCAATCCTTTTTCAAAATTAAGCTGTTGCTGGTAGTCTCTGAGCGGATGATCAGATATGAACAGCCCTAACAACTCTTTTTCCCACATCAATTTTTCTGCCCTTGAAACCGGATCAGCCATAGCCAACCGCAACGGGGGAAGAGAAACTTCCGCTTCGGGTCCATCAAATAAGCTTACCTGCCCGCTTGATTGAGCCTTTCTGCTTTCACGGGAATAGTAAAGAAGCTGTTCAATATTTCCAAGGAGCATGGCGCGTTCTCCAAAATTATCCAATGCGCCAACTTTAATAAGGCTCTCCAAAGACTTCTTGTTCAAATCCTTATCCTGAATACGGGTCACGAAATCATCAATATTTTTGAAGTTGCCATTTTGCTGACGCTCACTGATAATCGTATTGATAACATTTTCGCCGACATTTTTAATAGTTAGCAGGCCAAATCTGATTTGGTCATTTTTACTTGCCCCGTAGCTCGCCGCAGGCGATGGTTCGGGGTCACCCCTAACAACCGTGAAATCTTTTAAGGAATAGTTTATATCCGGAGGCAATACCGGTATTTCCATCCGCTGTGATTCAACAATCATTACGGCAATTTTTTCAACATCGCCCGATTCAGCGCTAAGAACTGCGCACATATATTCAGCGGGAAAATTGGCTTTCATATAAGCGGTTTGGTAAGCAACGCGGCCGTAACAAGCAGCGTGAGCCTTGTTAAAACCATACCCCTGAAACGGCTCGAATAAATTCCAGATATCCTCAGCCTCTTTTTTACTTATGCCGCTGTTTGTTTGGCAGCCTTCCACGAAAATTTCATGCTGTTTGGCCATTTCAGCTGGAATTTTTTTACCAACGGCTTTGCGAAATTTATCTACCGTCTCCCAGTTATATCCCGCCAATTCCAAAGCGGTTGAAAGCAAGTCGTCTTGATAAACTAGAATACCATAAGATTTACTTAAAAAACTCTCGGCTTTCGGATGAAAATATTTTATGGGGCTTCGACCATGTTTGCGGGCAATAAATTCCGGAATATTTTTAATAGGGCCCGGGCGATAAAGGGCGATCATGGCATTAATATCATGGACAGAAGAAGGCTTAAGATCTACCAAGTGTTTGGTCATGCCAGGACCATTTAATTGGAAAAGCCCTTCCGTTTCACCGCGAGCCAGCATGGAAAATGTTTTTTTATCGTCAAAAGGAATTTTTTCAATATCAATTTTAATTCCACGGTGTTGCGCAACCAGTTTTACGGCATTTTCCAAAATCGCCAAATTCCTTATGCCAAGAAAATCCAACTTAGTCAGACCGACGCCATCTTCACCTATGGTGTACATGTCATATTGAGTAATTAGGTTATCGGCACCGTTAGGATCCATCTGCAGGGGAGTAAATTCAATTAGCGGTCTAGGAGCTATAACAACACCGGCGGCATGAACGGACATGTGCCTCGCTGTGCCTTCTAATTTTCTGGCGACGTCCAAGATTTCTCTGGCTTCTTCGTTAAATTGATACAGCTGCTTTAAGTCAGGTTCCAATTGCATTGCATTATTGACGGTCATCGGAAACCCTTGCGAACCCATGGGAATTAGCTTGGCAATCTTATCGCCTGTTTCATAGGACTTGCCCAAAGCACGAGCCACGTCGCGCACAGCACCACGAGCCAGCATGGTACCAAAAGTACCTATTTGGGCGACTTTGTCAGCGCCATATTTCTTTTTGGCATACTCTATAACTTCTTGCCGGCGGTTATCAGCAAAATCCATGTCTATATCCGGCGCAGAAGGGCGAAAGGGATTCAAAAATCGTTCAAATGGAAGCTGAAACTCAATTGGATTAACGTTGGTAATACCAGAAAGATAAGCAACCATTGAACCCGCGGCAGAACCACGCACGGTATTATAGATTCCGGACTCTCTGGCAAAAATCAAAAGATCGGCAACCACCAAAAAATAAGGGGCATAGCTCTTGTTTTTGATTATTTCAAGTTCATACCGAAGCCTTTCTTCAACCACAGGATCATTTTTTAAACCACGCTCCAGCATACCCTTCGAGGTAAGTTCATCCAGCATCTGGTCAGCACTTTTGCCATCTTCAAGTGGAAAATCAGGAAATACAAACTTGCCCAACACAAGTTCAACATTACATCTGCCGGCAATTTTAGCTGTGTTCTCTAACGCTTCCGGAATCTCTGCGAACTTTTCGGCCATTTTATCCGCCGGAAGAAGAGAAAAATCATCATTGCGCAAAGTGAGTCTGTCCTTGCTGCCCACCTCACTGCCCGTTTGAACCGCCAGAAGAACATCATGGGCATGAGAATCCTCTGAGCGCAGGTAGTGAGAGTCTTGAGTAGCAACCATCGGTATCTCGACTTCGCGCGCAAGTTTTACGATTTTAGGAGTAACTAGGTTTTGATCATCGGTTTTTAAATGTTGCTGAACTTCCAGAAAAAAATTGCCTACTCCAAAAATCTCCTGATATTCAAGAGCAACACGCTTGGCCTTTTCGTACTGATTAGAGAGGATCGCACGGGAAATCTCGCCGCCAAGACAAGCAGACAGGGCTATGAGGCCTTCGCTATGCTGGCGCAAAAGATTTTTATCAACGCGCGGCTTATAATAAAAGCCGTCCAAATGAGCGGCAGTAACCAATTTAATCAGATTTTTATAACCGATATTATTTTCTGCTAGTAAAACCAAATGATAGTAGCTTCCGTTGCTTTTGCCAGATCCACTCGGCCGCTTATCATACATATTATCTGTTACATACATCTCGCAACCGATAATCGGCTTAATGCCTGCCTTCTTGGCCTTCTGATAGAACTCAATCGCTCCATACATGACCCCATGATCAGTGATGGCCACGGAATCCATACCCAACTCCTTAACTCGCGCCACCAACTCATCTATACGCGTTAGGCCATCGAGTAAGGAATAATGCGTATGAGTGTGTAGGTGAGCGAACTTCATCCCGTAAGAACTTACATGACATACATGTTACAAACATAAGTCCCGTACGAGGCAGAGGCACGCTGCGTGCCCTCGCGGCCTCGTTCGGGATAAGTTATATAACATGGCATGCTACTGTAAAGTTGATTGGCTTATGTGAACAGCCCGCAAGGGTAAGTTCTTACGGGATTCATGATCTAATTTTACCATTCCACCAAATTGCAACAATGCCACTAATTTGTGGACAACTCCCCAAAAACTTGACAAAAAGCTTACCCTCGTGCTATCTTAATTTAAGCTCGGTGGCAGAGATGGAGTTTAAAATGGCTACTGATAACGTTAGGACGTGGGGACATGTTTTAGATGAGAGTGTTCAACACTCACAAGACCTTCGTTGCCCAAATTGTGGATACGACTTTGATGATCAAACTTGGGGGGGGTACTTTCCAAACGTAATCGGATTTTCTCAAGTTATTTTCCACGAGAATAAGGTTGGTGAGCTAATTTTAGAATGCCCCGATTGCCATGCTAGATTATGGTTCCACATTACCAGGAGCTGGCTAAATGCGGCCATTGAAACGTGCCCAAACTGGCCAAAAAAATAGTTTTATCTAGCCACCGCATCTCGTGCGGTTTTATTTTTGCAAAAAATTACAAAAGTTAGAGCGAGGCCATTATGCCTCATAGCACCGTCAAAAGAGTGGATTGCACGGTTTGCGAGCAGTAAAATAGTAAAACACTGCGAGCAAAATCCACGCTTTTGACGGAATGCAGAATTCTCGCTGGGAATTCAAATGGTGATAGGAGGCATAATGGCGAGCGGAAATTTGTAATTTTTTCAAATTCATGTTAGCATAAATTCGCATGGGAGTTCCGCGCGCACATTCTACTCGCGGCCAAAAAGGCCGCCGACGCAGTCACCTAGCCCTTAAAAAAACAGGCTTGGTTTCGTGTTCCCATTGCCACAAACCCAGCATGCCTCACATGGTATGCAAGTCTTGCGGTTTTTACGACAATAAAGAGGCGGTTAATGTTTTGGCAAGAGAGTTGAAGAGAAAAGAGAAGCAAAAGAAATAAATTTCAAATTATGGCATCCAGACATCTATCCCGTTCCGTCGCCATGCAGACACTCTATGAGTGGGATTTTAAAGGCAAAAAAGAAGAGTTACTACAAGAAATAATCGAGCACAACATTAAAGAATTCGCGCCCGGGCTCGAAGAAACTGATTTTATCAAAAGCCTGGTTAGCGGTGCCCTGGGAAAAATAGATCAAATAGACAAAATAATCGAGAAGGCCGCCCCGCAATGGCCGATTAATCAGATTGCCATGGTTGATAGGGCGGTATTACGGTTAGGCATTTACGAGTTACTATTTGGTAAACGAGATGAGGTGCCGCCCAAGGTAGCGATTAACGAGGCGATTGAACTTGCCAAAAGCTTTGGCGGAGACGCTTCGGGCAAATTTGTTAATGGCGTACTCGGTACGATTTATCGTGAAATAGGGGAGCCAGGAAAGGATGATGCTCCCGCCAAAAAGGATGCGGAGGAACAAGGATCGAATGAACAGGAGCTGCCCGAAGAAAAAACGGAAGAAACTGCATAATCGCTTTAAGTTATAAGCTATAAGTTGTAAGTTTTCGAACTTAAAACCTATAACCTAAAACTTAAAAACAACTCTTTTGGATATAGAAAAATTACTCGAGCTCGAGGATCGAATCGGGGTCAGATTTAAAAATCACGACCTACTTCTTCAAGCGCTGACTCATCGCTCTTATATAAACGAAAATACGCACTGGCACTTAGACCACAACGAACGTCTGGAATTCTTGGGAGACGCGGTTTTGGAATTGGTGGTTACCGAATATCTATACAATACCTACCCCAATCCGGAAGGTGAGCTGACCAATTGGCGAGCCGCATTGGTTAACTCGGTTATGCTTGCAAAAGTTTCGGCCAAGTTTGATTTGAACGATTACATTTTACTCTCGCGTGGAGAAGCGCGAGACACGGGCAGGGCCAGACAATACATACTAGCCAATGCCATTGAGGCCGTAATTGGTGCGATATATCTAGACCAAGGTTATGCGGCAACTGACGGCTTCATTAAAAAATTTGTTATGACGGAACTGCACGAAGTTCTCGAAAGTGGGTCATACAAAGATTACAAGAGCCTCTTTCAGGAAAAGGCACAGGATATTGCTGGTGTTACCCCGACCTATGAAGTCATCAAAGAGTGGGGGCCCGATCATGCCAAGAATTTTCAGATTGGAGTTTACCTAGAAAAAGAACTCATCGGCGAAGGCAGCGGGCCGTCCAAACAGGATGCTCAACAGGCAGCCGCAGAAAATGCGCTAAAAAATAGGGGGTGGTGACTCTGACAAATAGACGCTCCGCCATAGTGCCTTCTGCGGATGTTCCGCTCGTCCAGCGACTCGCTCCACTATTTTGAAATTGTGGATTCAGCTCGCAGTGTTTTACTATTATACTGCTTGCTGACCATGCAATCACACAATTTCAGAATCCGCATAAGGCAACTACGGCCTACGCTTGTGTCTATTTGGCAAAGTCACCAGCCCAAACATCCGCAATCTGTTAAAACAAAAACCGTCAGAGTTGACGGTTGCCTCGCATAGCGGGTTCAGGAACCTCCCATTTATAAATCTCATGAACCTCTTTGCCATTTTTATCAACCTCGTATAATCGTCTAGCATGTACCGTTCGGCCAGGAGCCCCTATAAGTTTAGGATACGGATTAAGAATTCTTGACACCTTCATACGTGCCATACTATCGTCATCCGCCTCAAGAGACGAGGAGCTCGAAACTTCTTTGCGCTGACCTACCCACCCACCACATGCTAGGGGTCTAGGATGAAAAACAGCTACCCAGTCCAGTGTATATCTTGCCATATCTTATCTTTCTCTATGCCTAATTGTTAATTATGGCCAAACATTATCATGAAGCTCTCTGCCTTTCAAGCGCTTGATTAGGCCAAAACAAAATGTTATTATCGGCACAATGCTGAAAATACGCTTACAAAGGATAGGAAAGCGGGGGCAGGCCTACTTCAAGGTCGTGGTCAAGGAACACACCTCCAGACCAAAGGGTAAATACCTTGAGCTTTTGGGTTCCTATGATCCGCATAAAAATGAGATTACCGTAGATGCTGATAGGGTTAAGTATTGGATGTCGCAAGGCGCTCAACTTTCAGCAACAGCCAACAATCTACTGGTAGGTAGGGGCATCATAGAGGGTAAAAAGGTCAGGGCCTGGAAACCAAAAAAGAAAAAGGGTGGAGAAGCTCCGGTGGAAGCTGGCCCAGCAAAACAGGCACCAGTTGCTGAATCCAAGCCAGAAGTAGCCGAGGAGAAAAAAGAAGAAACCAAAGAAGAGATTAAGACGGAAGAACTAGTCGTGGCCCCCACAGAAACTCCAGAAACGGCATCGTAGATTATTTGACATTAGTATAGTTTTTTGTTATAATTACTGCGTAACCTAAGGGCAGAAAAAACGATTTCTATCTGGTAAGCCTCAGGCTTAAAAGAGAGATTCGCTTTTCTGTGATGTGGAATGGCAAGTTACCAAGATAGGGACTTTGTTGAATACCTGGTCAAACAGTTGGTCAACAAGCCCGAAGAAGTAGAAGTTACCAGAAAGGTCGACGAAATGGGTGTCCTGATTGAAGTTAAGGTCAACCCCGAAGATATGGGTCTCCTGATTGGCCGAGCAGGCTCAACAGCCAAGGCAGTCAGAACTCTTGCCCGAATAATCGGCATGAGAAACAACGCCCGAGTTAACTTGAGAATAGTTGAACCGGAAGGCAGCACTCATGTTCCTCGAGCCGCCATGGGCGAGAAGACTAGCAGCGTCGAGGACGTAGTTAGCGATCTGGGAATGTAAAAATTTCCTTAGGAAATTTTTAACCTGAGCCTGCCGAAGGGTGATAAAATGATTCTAAAATCAAAACCCGCCTCAATGGCGGATTTTGATTAAAAAGTATGAAATTCGATATTATCACAATTTTCCCAAATATTTTTGACGGCTTTTTAACTGAGTCGCTTTTGGCGCGGGCACAAAAACTGGGAATTATAAAAATCGGTATTCATAACCTACGCAAATGGACGACTGACCGGCACCAGAAAGTGGACGATAAGCCGTTCGGTGGAGGCGTGGGAATGGTTATGAAAGTTGAACCAATCTTTAAGGCCGTCAGAAGTCTCAGGCCAGACAAAAAGACTAGAGTAATTTTATTTTCCCCACGAGGTAAAAAGTTAGATCAAAAAACTGCCAAACGCCTTTCCAAATATCAACAATTAATTTTGATATGCGGACGCTACGAGGGCGTTGACGAAAGGGTAGCCGAATATATTGCTAATGAGGTTATTTCGATAGGTGACTACGTACTAAACGGGGGAGAGGTCGCCACTATAGTAGTAATCGAAGCTGTGTCACGAATGATTCCTGGATTCATAGCGAAACAAGAATCCGCTCTTAAATTCGATCACGCGCAATACACAAGGCCCGAAATAGTTGAAATAAAAAAGGGTGGTAAAATCAAAAGGCTTAAGGTCCCTGCGGTTTTGCTTTCTGGTGATCATGCCAAAATAGAAAAGTGGCGCAAGAAACATGGTGCATTGACATAGACTATAAAAACTTATATTGTTTTAAAGTCACTCGTATGGTAAATTCACCCCTCAATTAGGACATCTCACTGTTAATAATACTCTAGCTTTCTCTGCGACCTCAAGAGCTGTTTG
>MGJI01000021.1 GCA_001794195.1 Candidatus Yanofskybacteria bacterium RIFCSPHIGHO2_01_FULL_44_17
CAGGTGGTCTCCGATTTCAGTTACGGTTGCCTTGTTATTGGGCTGTTGGCAGAGAAACTCTAAAAGACGAAAGGCATCCCCGGTTAAACGAATCTCGTCGCCATAACGGTTGTATGCTTTTTTATTGTCGCTATCGAGAGTAAACGATTGATGCCGATAAATCATAGATAGTAGCCTATTTTACATTAATTACTCTTTTCCCATAATTTAATTTATCAAAAAAGAAGAACTAATACCATAAATCATAAAACCGCCCTTAGGCGGTCTTATGATTCTTATATTGATTATCTCGCAGATCTTAACTTGCGTTGCCGCAGCGCTAAGAGGGCCGTTGATATAATGCCCAGCCATGCAATGGTATAAAAGACATTCTCAACTCCAAGCGACACGATATTATTATCATCGAGTAAAATATAAGCTACGGCCGAGACCAATCCTACGGTGCCCGTTAGAATCATAAATTTTTTATTCATGTTATTAATATTATATGTTTTATATAGATACTCTCGGGGAATACTGACGAATAAATCGACCAGAAGGTCAGGCCAAAATGCCTTACCTTCGTATTTCATGTCTTCCAATGTTTGCAATATCTGCTCGCGATATTCATCTCTGAATGACCTTGGATAGAATGAAAGCGATAATTTATAAAGTTTTTGGAATAAGTGGTTCATTATTATGAGAATTGGGGAGCGCTTTTCTTTACCATTTTTACAACAGCAGAGTAACGATTTATTTCAGCCCCCAATTGCTTCCTCCCTTTAGCTGTCAGGCGATAATATATACGCTCTTTATTATTCTCTCCAAGCTTTGTGCCTACTTCAGTTATTAGCCCCGAATCTATCATTCTTTTTATAGAACCATATAGAGTTCCCGGGCCCATGGTAACTGAGTTATTAGAATCCTTAGCCACCTGTTTCATAATGTCATATCCATGTCTTTCTTCTGAGCTTAGGGCTAAGAGGATATGGAATACTGCCGGTGTTAGGGGTGTATGATCATTATTCATATGTTCAGTATATCCGTTGCGGATATATAGTCAACTAGATTTGTTGATAATCATAAAACCACCCGAATCGGGTGGTTTTATGATTATGATAATTTGGCCATGCGCGTCGTGCGCGATAACCTATCACGACTTGGCTCCGGGAGTAGGACTCGAACCTACAACCATCTCCTTAACAGGGAGCCGCTCTACCATTGAGCTATCCCGGAATATTTTAATTTTAAGAAATAGCCCGTGGTCTCGCGACAAGCCGCCCTGCCTGCCGGCAGGCAGGTCTACCATTGAGCTATCCCAGAATAATATCAGCCAGAGGCTGGCCCGCCTTTGGCGGGAATTTTTCGTCTAGCCATTTTCTCCCTTGACCAGACTTCAAAAAATGTTCTCTTTTAATAGCTTCGGTTCTGGATGGATATTCTTCAAAATGAACGATAAAGAACGGTCCATTTATCCGAGTCCATGCGTTGCTTCCGATATTATGCTCATTCAATCTATGGGAAACATCTTTTGAAGTCTGACCTATATATCTTTTGCCATTCTTTGTACTTTTTAATACATATGTATAAAACATAGAAGAATTCGACCATTGTCAGCCAGAGGCTGATCTCCGCCATAGGACGGATGAGCCTCAGGCTCAAGCTATCTGGCTGAAGCTATCCCGGAATGATTAAAATCCATATTCAATTGTAAAAATATTGTAACAAAATTAAGACGATTGAGCAATATTTGATACGAGCCGCTGATTGCGTATAATGATCCTGCGCTGTTTTACAAATTGGAATAGGCAAATGGCAAAACTGGAAGTAATTACCGGGCCGATGTTTTCTGGGAAAAGTGAGGAGATGATAAGACGACTGCGCGTAGCTGCTTTCGCCGAAAGAAACCTGATACTTATCAGACCGAACCTTGATAAGCGACCGGAAAGAAACGTCTTTGGGCTGGTCGAAACCGATCCTAAATTACGGGGCTACAGCAAACTGATAAGCAGAGTCGTCCTCAGCGCAAACGATCTCAATGAAATAGTCTCTCTCCACAAGCCAAATGTTATTGGCATTGATGAGGTACAATTTTTTCCGCATGATTTTTTGGATTTGATCATTAATTTACTCGATCAAAAAAAAGATGATGATTTTAAAATTATAGCCTCGGGGCTCAACCTTGATGCTGAAGGCTGCCCATTCGGGATTATGCCCGAACTCATGGCTAGGGCAGACGAAATAACTATGCTTAAAGCTATTTGCACTAAATGTAAAAGTGAAGGCGCTATATTCACGCAGAAAACTGCCGGCTCGATTAAACAAGTCGAGATCGGCGGAGATAAGATATACACCGTCCGCTGCCGGAAATGCTTCATAAGGCAATCCGAGATTCCGCTTACCAGTTAGGCGGATTTTTATTTTTTAGTAATCCCTCAGCTTCCCTACCGCATGATGTTGACGTATCTTATCCAGTGCCTTAGCCTCAATCTGCCTTATGCGCTCACGAGTTACGCCAAACACCTTACCGACTTCTTCCAATGTATGAGTTACACCATCACCAAGACCGAATCGCATCTCAAGTATCTTCTGCTCACGCGATGAAAGCTCATTGATAATTTCCTGCAAATGATCGCGTAATATACGCCGACCAGCCATAGTCTCCGGCGTTACTGATTCTTCATCGGCTATGAAGTCCGCCAAAAGCGAGCCCTCGTCATCGCTATCGCCCACCGGCGCCTCAAGCGAAACTGTGTCCTGAGATATCTTCATTATGTGGTGTATTTTTTCCACGTCTACACCCATTTCGGCGGCAGTTTCTTCCGGCAGAGGCTCGCGTCCAAGATCCTGCACCAGGCGCCTCACCACCTGCTGATACTTGTTTATCGTCTCAATCATGTGGACCGGAATACGAATGGTACGCGCCTGGTCAGCAAGAGCACGTGTAATCGCCTGCCTTATCCACCAAGTAGCGTAGGTCGAAAACTTATATCCACGCTTATAATCAAACTTCTCCACCGCGCGCGAGAGTCCGATATTACCCTCCTGTATGAGATCCAGCAACGTGAGATTCGGAGAGCGATTCGCATATTTTTTGGCGATTGAAACCACGAGTCTTAAGTTGGACACCATTAGTCTCTGTCTGGCTGACTCATCGCCCTTTTCTATTTTTTTAGCAAGCTCCACCTCTTCCTCGCCGCGCAGCAAAGGGTATTGTCCTATCTCGCGCAAATACATCTGCACGGAATCGGAGCCTGCTTCTATCTGCTCTTCCTCAAGCTTTTTCTTTTCCTCATGTTCCTTGGTTCGCTCTTCGGCAAAAACCTTTCCAGTATCCATTACATTTATATTGGCCGCTTCAAGCCGCTCGTATAGTCGCTCCAATCCCTCAATATCCTTCTCAACGTTAGGAAAGGTGTTAATGATTTCGGCTTCTGTGATAAACCCGCGATGTCTGCCCTTCTCTATCAGCTTAAGAATCGCGTCTTCGCTTATGACTGGCTTGAGAGCTCTTGACGCTTTTTTGGTTCCCTTTCTGCTTCCATGCTTTGTCGCTCCGGCTTTTTTCCCAATCAGCTTAAAACGAACCTTCTTGGAGGGCCGGGCTTTGTGCATTTTTTTCCGGCCAGAGGTGCCGTGTTCGCCTCTGGCCGAAGGTCCGCCTTTAGTGTAATTTTTTTTAGGTTTTTTTGACATTAGCTAAAGTTGCTTAGAAATTTTGGAAAATTCTGCTACAAGCACCGCCAGGCGCTCCTTGTTTTTTTCTTTTTCGGCGGAGCGAATATCATACTCCAGGCTGGCAAGCTGCGCTGAAAGCTTACGTTTTTTTATCTGCCTTATTAATTTATCGAATTCTTCATCCAACTCGTGGTCTGGAAAATCCTTCCACATCTCCTGTGACTTCAAAAATGCAAACTCTAAACTCATTGTCAGTGCCGGCTCAGCAGTCGAGACAAGCTGTGCAATTGGCGGCTCTTTTTGTTCCATATTTATTTTTCCTGAAATATCTTTGAATTGAATGGAAAAAAAGCCTTCGTCTTCCGGCCTTATTTTGACAACCAGTTGAGGTTTTTTAATTATCAGCGACAGCAAAACCTCCTCCTGCGAATCAAGGCTGACCGTTGAATTCGAGCCTGCCGCTGCCAACGACGCCCCAATAACCTCAACGGCTTCCTCGTCCCTAGGCTTGATTGACGCCAACTCCTGATACAAAATTTCTTCCTTGGTTTTGAGAACCAGGGCCATCTCGCTGACCCAGTGCGCCTGTTCAACCCTGTTTCCTATCGAAGCCAAAAAAGGCATCAATTTCTGACTGAAAAGCTTCTTGCCTAAAGCGGTGGCCAGATCAAAGGTACTTTTTGTCGTTTCAAAATAAAAATCCATAAACGGCTTGGATTTTTGGGTGTATTCGGACCATTTTGCGCCGTACTTTTTAACGTAATCAGCGGGGTCCTTGAGATCATTCTCACGTATTGTAATTATACCAACATTAAATCCTTTGGCAAGGGCCAAATCCACCCCCCTATCGGTAGCAAGAGAACCCGCGCTATCGGCATCAAAACACAAGTCCAAATTGTCGGTGTAGCGTTTGATTATTTTGAGGTGACCGCCAGTCAGCGCCGTACCGGAAGAAGCTACTGCGTGCTTCACTCCAGCCTGATGCGACATGATTACATCCATATTTCCCTCAACAACGAGACAATGATTAGAGCGTCTTATCTCGAGCTTTGACTGATCCAAACCATAAAGAACTCTACTTTTATCATATATCGCCGTCTGCGGAGAATTCATGTATTTACCGACGCCTTCCTGCTTTGCAAGCTCACCAAAAACCCGACCGGTAAACCCCACAACCTGTCTGTTAATGTCAAAAATTGGAAACATTATCCGGGAACGAAATCTGTCATAATATCCGCCACCGTCCTTTTTTATTATCATTCCGGCACCAAGGGCTTCTACGCTCTCATAATTCCTGTTTAGAAAATCATACAACGCGTTCCATGATTCCGGCGCATATCCAAGATGAAACTCTTTAATTGATTCGTCTGTTAGTCCCCTGTCCTTAAGATACGCAAACGCCTGTCGGCCGGTGCTAGATTGATGAAGCTGTTTTTCAAAAAACCTCATGGCCAATTCGCAAATCTCATAGAGCTTGGTTTTAGCGCTTTGATATTCCTGATATTCCGGACTTTGGCGCTCAAGTTTCACACCGGCGCGCGCGGCCAGAGTGCGCAAGGCATCCGGGAATTCCACACCCTCAATTTGTTTTACAAACCCAAAGGCATCACCGCCCAGCCCGCAACCAAAACAGTGCCAAATCTGCCTTTCAGGCGAAACAAAAAACGAGCCGGATTTCTCGTTATGAAACGGACACCGCGCCTTATAGTTGATGCCTGACTTCTGCAACTTAAGATAACTTGAAATCAGGTCGACTATGTCGAGCCGCTCTTTGATTTGGTCAACAATCCCAGCCATTAACATTCATTATATACCCTACCGAGCAGAAATTAAAAGCCTCCCCATGCTCAAATATTTTTTGCATAAAATTAATCTGCCTTGTTTATAAAAACGAAAAGAGCCCACCAGATGCTGGTTTTAACAAAATATATTTCTTCGGCTATATGAGATAAATAGATTCCTGCACCGATAGCCGTGGTAATAACCTTGGCTGACTCCGGAACAATAAATAATCCTAGAATCAGCACAAAGATCGCAAGGCAACTATGGTGAACTATACGCCGGCCAATCACTAAGTGGTGACCCGTGGCAAATTTTTTTGCCAAAAGCACATATGAAAATGTAACTGCCGCACTGGCTAAAGTAAAAATATAAAACATGTCCTTTGTCTCTCGTATCAAATCTCTTCGTATATAGATTAATTGAACTTCGTAAATTTCACAGAGGTTGGAATTTCAAATTTTGATGCATCGGGCCTCCATGAACCGCAGTGATAATTGCTCGCCTGCTTTGGATCAAAACCAGGAATGCCTGTAAATGGCTCCGCCGTAGAGTTCTGCGGAGTTATCGCCATTTGGATACCGACCGCACTAGCGCCCGAGGTCCACAGATATATTGTGCTATCTCTCATAACGAACGACGTATTTGTATCTACAGCGTTTATCTTAGTCACAAATTCACCTCTGACCCTTTCGCTATCGACATAAATCTTTCCGGTAGTTGTCATATTGTTTGCAGACTGGCTGACTGTGCAAACACGAGGAACCCCCTGTTTCAAAAACTCCTCAAGCGACATATTCTTTTGATCTGGCAACACCATAGGTGCTGTGCTTTTCTCTGTACCCTGCGTACTTGAGTGAATATTCGTGCTACTTCCAAATTTTGAATACACTAAATACCCTCCCCCCAATAATACAACTACTGCTATTAAAATAATGATTTGTTTATTCATAGTTTTATATTATAAAAGTAAACTTACGATTGCTCTAAGTATATCTGGTTTTTTGATGGTGTAAAACAGGTTTTGACCACTATGGCAGTGCTTCATTTCCCAATTGGCGGAGGAGGTGGGATTCGAACCCACGAGACCCCGAAGGGTCACGGCTTTCCAAGCCGTTGCACTAGACCGCTATGCGACTCCTCCTCTGCACTAAGAAAAATAGAATTATCCAGGATTAAACTTATCTAGAGTTTAGCGAATTTTAAATTAAATTTCAAATAAAAAAACCGCTTAAGCGGTTACTTTATTAATTAGCACGCCGCGACACACGGGCACACGACTGGGCCTGGACGGCAAAGATTTTGAATTTTTAAAAAAGCCAAGTAGATGCTGAACAATCAGGCCCCTCTTTTCAGAATCGTCATAGTTCCCGTGGTGGCCGTAATCATTTAGCTCACAAATTCTCTTATATGAACGTGCGGCCGAGTCTCGAGGCTGAGCTAAATGTAAAAAATATAGCCACGGGATTTCCGAAGGCACAATCTCGTCTTTTTTGCACGCAACCACTAGGCAGTTGGCCTTTATCCTTCTTGACCTTGAAAAAATAGTGCTTAACCGCCGGTCATCTCTTGTCCTTATTATTTTGCTAAACTCTGACCCAAATTTAACATTGGGGGAAAGCGCTTTGTCGTTATAGGCCGCCGGGACAATCAGAATTAGATTCTTAACCTGTTCCCGATATTCATAATCAGAGGCAACTAATACCGCAAGATGGCCACCCATACCTAATCCCATAAGCGACAATGGCAAATGCTTGAACAGGGCTTGTTTAGATAACAGATAATCAATCACGGCTTTGCTGTCTTGCAGCCGATCGTAAAGACCATAATCAGAGAACTTGGAATCGCCCAGATTGCTCCGAAAATCAAAAAAATGTACGACGAAACCCAATCGTGCAAGGTGTTCTGCCCAAAAGAATCTTACCGTATGACTAAAATTCTTTTCCGTAGTTCCCCCATAAATTATCAGTATTCTGCCCAGATGATCTGGAGAGTTACAGTACGCAGTATAAATTGATATTTCTTTAGAGCCAGGCCCAATTCTGTTTTCTAGACAATTTATGCGCAGTTTTTTAGAATGTGCCAGCATTACTCGTCCTCCTCTTATTTTAAGCAGCAGAATCAATGGTAGCATGCCTACGATATTGTGTCAATATTATGTGCTTTACGGCGCAAAAAAAGAGGGCAGTTCGCCCTCGTTAATAATTATTGCGCGGCTGTTTCAAGCGAAGCCAGCCTCGTTTCATATTTATCTAGGAGATAGCATAGAAGGGCTTCATCAAGATTATCATCACGATCTCCAAGACGACCTGAATCAAGTTCACACAAAAGGCCTGCGGCCGTCCGACAAATCTTCGAGCGGTCTTCTTCCGGAAAGTTTATATAGAGAAGTAAATAGGCCATGGCCGCACAAGCGATAATCTTTTTCTTTGGGTCGCTGACAAATTTACGTCCGTCGAACCTGGCTACCAAATCCAGTGCAGTCTGCCAATCTTCTAGGCCCACAGGCTTTACAGAAAACAGAATCTCATATGCCTCTCTAATGTAGTCTCGCTCTTTAGGTGCCTGGCTCATTGTTCCTCCTTATTTTATTAATTTTTTAATGATCCTATTAAACTGCCGGCCCCGATCAAATTCATTCTTGAACTTTTCGAAGCTCTTGGCCGCTGGAGAGAATAATATCATAGACTGGCCACGTTGTCTAGCTTTAATTAGGGCGGCTTGGATGCATTTAGCCAGGGTACCAAAAACTTGCGGCTCAATCTTGTTACGGCTTAGTAGGCGCAATATTTTTATCGTAGCGCTACCCTCAAGTAAAATTATATTTTCCGGTTTTAATTTTTTATTAACAGTTTTGGCCCAAACCGAATAATCAAGCTGCCGGTCAGTACCACCGGCAATCAAAATAGTTGCCGGACTGGCAAAACGGTTTACCGCCGCCATCCCGCCGTCAGGAGAAGTCGCAGCCGTATCATTTATTATCCTGAGTTTATTTGTTTTATAAATGACTTCCTGCCTGAATTTAATCTCGGGCAAGCTTGTTATATTTTTTTGAATTATTTCCCAAGGCACGCCAACAAGATTAGCCGCCAAAGAAGAAATTAATAAATTAATTAGGTTGTGTCTGCCGCGTTCTTTTCCAAAGTCTTCTACGCGTAAAACTGGCACCGGGATCCCGTCATCCTGAAAATAGATCCAGCCATTTTTATAAAAAATCCCGCATTCCTTCTTGGAAAGCGACTTCATGGAAAATAGCCAAATTTTGGCACGTGGCTTTTGCTTGATAAAAAATGGCGTCCATTTATCATCGCGATTTAATATTAAATGTTGATTGGCAGATTGGTTTCTTAAAATAGCTGCCTTAGCCAGGGCATAATCCCGCATAGTACCGTGACGATTCAAATGATCCTGATAAAGATTGGTAATAATGGCTGCCTCTGGCGCAGGAACGCCTCGGCTAAAGTATTCAAGATGATAGGACGGTGCCTCATTTACTACATATTCAAATCGGCTTGCCCCATCGAGTGTCTTGAGTAATGGCTCAACATAGGAATTGCCGGAAACAACAGCTCTACGCTTGGCTCGATTCAAAAAATAGCCGATCCAATTGGCAACTGTGGTTTTACCCCGCGTACCGGTAACGGCAATTATCGGCTTAGGGCATAATTTATAAAAAATTGTGGCCTCATTTTCGATCTGCTTGCCAAGCTTACGGGCATATTTAACAAAGGGGTTATTTATCGAAACATCGGGATTAAAAACAATAATTTCGTTGTCCTCGATATCTTTTTTATCGTGGCCATTAAGCTTTAGCCTGGGATTACCTCTAAGCCGCTTCAAAGACAGCTCAAGATAGCTATCATCTTTCAGATCAGTTACCGTTACGCGCGCACCGTGCTTAATCAGCCAGTTAGTCGTAGCCACTCCCCCGCCCAGCAATCCCAAACCAAAAACGAGCACTTTTTTATTTTTAAAAGAAGTTCCATTCGGTTTATACAATATTCTGAAACAACATTCTCACATTCTTAAGAATGTGAGAATGTTGTTTTTAATATTAGCGCGGCTACGCTTTCATGCCCCGCAGAATTCTAATCCTGTCCTCAAGCGGCGGGTGGGTCATGAAAAGGCGGGACAGCCAACTTGTACCTTCCTTGCCCTTGAACGGTGAGGATATAAAAAGATGGGCGGTGGCATTGTGGGCATGAGGCATATAAGAAGAATCCTGGCCTATTTTGGCAAGCGCATTAGCCAAACCGTCCGGATAGCGAGTCAAAAGCGCGCCCGAAGCATCGGCAAGATACTCACGTTTACGCGATACGGCCATTTGGATAAGCATTGAGGCCAAGGGCGCAAGAATTGCCGCCGCAAGACTGATTAATAAAACCAATCCCCCGCCGCCACGGTTATCATCATCTCGATGCCCGCCAAAAAAACTAACACGAAGAGCCCAGTCAGACACAATCGCTATCACTCCAGCCAGTACGACCACAATTGTTGAGACCAAAATGTCTCGATTGCCGATGTGGGACAACTCATGCGCCAACACGCCCTCGAGTTCTTCGTTTTGCAACTTACTCAAAGCTCCCGTTGTCACAGCAATTGCCGCATGCTTTGGATCGCGTCCGGTAGCAAAAGCGTTAATCTGTGGCGAATCAATTAAATAAATCCTGGGCGTTGGCAAACCAGCAGTAATGGCAAGGTTTTCAATCATGCGATGCAAGTAAAGATTCTGCTCACGTTTTACCGGCTTCGCAGCAGACATAGACAGAGCGATCTTATCGGAATTCCAATAGGCCACGAGGTTCATGATGAAAGCCAATCCAACAGCCAAATACAAAATCTCAGGCGCCCGCATGGCATAGCTTATAAGCCATCCGAGGCCGACTATCAAAACCAAAAACACGGTTATAAGTAACCATGTTTTACGGACATTCGCTGATTGCTGAGTGTATAGATTTATCATGCTGAATTTTTATTCTAAAAATTCACTTTCACAGGTTCTTTCGCGGCCGCATTTTCCAGTTCGAAGAATACTTCTTTTTTGAAACTAAACATATTAGCCACAGCATTAGTTGGAAACTGCTCGACTTGGTTATTGAGATGCAAGACGTTAGTATTGTAGAATCGGCGGGCAGCCTGGATCTTGTTTTCGGTATCGGATAACTCGTCCTGCAATTTGGCAAAATTCTCGGAAGCACGAAGAGTCGGGTAGGCCTCAGACAAAGCAAATAAACTCTTGAGTGCGCCGGATAGCACGTTCTCGGCTTGGCCGTGCTCAGCTACACCATTAGCACCCATAGCCGCAGACCTTGCTTTGATTACTCGCTCAAAGACTTGACTTTCGTGACTGGCATAGCCCTTAACTGTTTCTACTAAATTAGGTATCAGATCATACCTGCGTTTTAGCTGAACGTCTATATCCGACCAGGCTTCTTTGACCCTATTGCGCGAACGAACAAGCGCATTAAAAGCCCCGGCCAACCACAAAGCCACGACCACGATTATTATTGAAATAATTAGTGAAATATTCATGAGTTTATTGTATCATTAGACCACAAAATAGCAAACGGCTCAGCGAGCCATCTCGTTGAGCCGTTTGGATTAAAAAGCCTTACTGGACAAGTCCCGCATACTACTCTAGTATTCCGGCATTTGAGGCATTGCTCCACCTTTTTCTTTTTCCGGTTCTGGCAGGTCGGTTACAATTGCCTCAGTGGTAAGTATAAGAGAGGCCACTGAGGCGGCATTAGTCAGAGCCGTCCGCACAACCTTGAGTGGATCAATAATACCGGCCTTGATCATGTCTACATATTCGCCGCTAGCAGCATCGAAGCCCATACCAGGCTCTAGCCTCATCACTTTTTGCACAACCTCGTTAGAGTCCTTGCCGGCGTTCTCGGCGATAGCACGAATCGGTTTTTCCAAGACCGCCTTGATTACGGCTACGCCTTTGGCCTCATCACCGAATTCACCGACTCCAGCAGTTTTGAAGTTAAGCTCTTTGGCCACTTCAAAAAGTGCGATTCCGCCGCCAGAAACAATACCCTCTTCAAGCGCGGCGCGAGTAGCAGCGATTGCATCTTCGATTCTGAATTTCTTTTCTTTGAGCTCTGTCTCCGTAGCCGCACCTACCTTAATTACCGCCACACCGCCGGACAACTTGGCTAGACGTTCTTGCAGTTTTTCTTTATCAAAGTCGGATGTGGTCTTACTGATCTGCGCTCTTATCTGAGCAATTCTTTTATCAATATTTAGCTTGACCTTCTTTTTATCTAAAGCACCAGAAATAGTTGTGTCGTCTTTTGTGGATACCACCTTGCGAGCCCGACCAAGCGCCTCTATTGTCACCTTCTCCATTTTAATTCCCTTTTCTTCCGATATTACTTCACCGCCAGTAAGAACGGCTATGTCCTCAAGCATTTCCTTCTTTCTATCTCCAAAGCCCGGAGCCTTGATAGCCAGTGTATTAAAGTTGCCGCGCAACTTATTGACTACCAAAGTTGCCAAGGCATCGCCGTCAACGTCGTCAGCTATAATAATAAGCTCTTTCCTGCCCCCCTTAGATAGCTGCTCCAAAAGAGGAACAACGTCATGAATAGATGATATTTTTTTATCTGTTATTAAGATGTAGGGGTCTTCATATACCGCCTCCATTCGCTCTGAATTAGTAACCATATAGGGCGAGATGTAGCCGTGATCAAATTGCATTCCTTCAACTAACTCAGTAGCCATTTCAGATGTCTGCGATTCTTCCACAGTTACCACGCCGTCCTTACCAACTTTCTGAAAAACATCGGCGACTAATTTACCAAGCTCTTCATCGTTGGCAGATATGGTGGCTACTTCTTTTATTTTCTCGTAACCTTTTACTTTTGAACTTTTAGATTTTAACTGTTTAACCACCCACTCAACCGCTTTATCTATGCCGTGCTTAAGCACCATCGGATTAGCGCCGGAATTAACAGCGCTAAATCCTTCGGACACAATCGCCTGCGCTAGAACAGTCGCCGTAGTCGTGCCGTCACCAGCGATATCACCAGTTTTTGAAGCGACCTCCTTAATCAATTCGGCGCCAATATTTTCAAATTTGTCCTTGAGTTCTATTTCCTTAGCAACGGTTACGCCGTCCTTTGTAATAGTAGGCGCACCGAAACCCTTATCCAAAATAACATTGCGGCCCTTTGGTCCTAAGGTAACTTTGACCGCATTAGCGATCTTGTCCACGCCACGCTTGAGTGCTTCACGAGCCTGTTCTTTGTATTGAATTTGTTTGGCCATAAATCTAGAAAATAGAATCTAGAAGCTAGAATTTGGAATAATTCTAATCTCTACCCTCTATTTTATTATTCAATAATTGCGAGTATATTTTCCTCCTTTGCGATCAAGTACTCCTTGCCGTCGACCTTAATTTCATCGGGGCCATATTTGGTAAACAAAACCTTGTCGCCCTTCTTGACGCTCATCGGCAACTTCTTGCCGTTGTCATCTACGCGACCAGAGCCTACGGCTATAATTCGTCCTTTCTCAGGCCTCTCTTTGTCAACGGTTTCGGGCAATATAATCCCGCCCTTCCTTTTTTCTTCATGAAGAGGTTCGATTAGAACCCGATCTCCTAAGGGTTTAATTTTCATGCTAACAAGGTGTTAGGTTTTAGGTGTTGGGTGTTAGATGGTCTAAAACCTAGAACCTACAAACCTAAAATCTAATTATTCTGGCACTTATGCCACTAGAGTGCTAATTTAGTATGTTTATCAAAACGTGGACGCCATGTCAACCCTGCTAGACATGGTCCGTCTCTGCAGACTTGCCACCTATTATTTAAAATGTTAATTTGCGTCTACTCTTTTAAAACCTTAGGGGCCGCCAATGCCCTCTACTGGTATTGAGATTATGGATAATTTTGCTTTAAATGTGCGAGCTAGAAGCAGGGAAAGTTTTGGGCATGCTATGGCCTTAGCATTCGCCGCGGCGGCGGCATCGGCAAGCCACTGGTGCAAACATCCGGAGTTCGGTCTTGTTCTATTCTGGTCAGCAGAAGAAAACTTCAAGGATAGCTCTGTTTTTCCTTTCCCCCACAAACTAGACGTTGCCGCCGCAACCGACTTCGCAGGGATTGGCTGAGTAAGGCGGATAGAGACGAATTTATCTTAAAAGACATGGATGCTCATTTTAAACTAGGTGATGTCCAAAGTGAGAAAGCCTGGAGAGTATTTGTTGAAAACTGGGGATATGTAGGCGATAACCCCTACGCGATCGCCGCAATTCTGCCTATCTGGGCATGGCTTGGAAAGTAATAAAATAAAACCCGCAATGAGCGGGTTTTTGTATGCTTGGGCTGTATTTTTAGAACAGCCAGAATTTTTTCTTGGCCACACCTTGTGGCTGAGCAATCTTGCCTGACTGACCGGACTGGTCTGCTGGGCTAATGGTAAAATCTTTCTTGCCGTTAATAATATAGTCTTGACCTGGTTTATTAATCTTAGCCAAGATTTCTATTGAGCCAAAAAGCGGATGCGGCATCCAAATATTGTTCGATTCGGCAGTCTTTCCGTCAAAACTCGGTGGTTTGATCTCGTCGGCCAACCAGCCGCTAAGTGAGCTGGCAGGGAAAACGGCAGTATTTGGGGGTTTTTGAGTAGAACTTATCAACTGCTCATCGGCAAAAAATAAATAGAGCGCATCTCTGTCCGAAACCGCATTCAAAAGATTAACGGTTCCTGATTTTATGGCCGAACTAGATAAAATCATATTTAAAAGTTCACGGCCATCTGCAAGATATAACTTTTTATTAAGATATTTTTTGTCGAGACTAACATTCAGACTGGTTACCAACCGCGTATTGCCGGCGGCTACAATAGAAATGTTGGTCGCTAACTTATTATTATCGTCATCTTTAACCTCTACCGAGATATTTTGCAGGTCGAGATTCTTGTATTTCGGTCTTGCGCGCAAAACTACATTTATATTATCTATTACCGGATTAAGATCTTCCGTTATGATAGAGTCCAATATTAAGTTTATCGGACCAGTTTTATTAAAATCTCCCTTGAAACTAACCTTATCCTGGCCGACGACATCAATGGTAATCTCGGCCTCAACATCCAAAAAATTACCTATCCAGCCCCTTCTTCCGACAATAATAGCAGCAGCATATGCTCCGGCGTTCCTAGTGTACGCAAAGGAATAGCGGGTTTCTAATTTTTCCGAAAAATAATCTTCGATACTAATTGTCATAGGAAAAAACTTAGGCAACGCTCCTAATTTACCTATTTGGCCGAACGGGCCGTCGAAAATTATAGAACCTAGGGCTGGCCCAATCTTTGAAGAAACCTTAAAAGAAGAGTCCGCCTTGGCCACTTCCGTCAGAACCTCAGCCCTCCAAAAAGGCAACGCTGTTGGACCGACCGCGTCTGTGGCCGGGTGGCCAAGAGTTAAAAAAGTACCCTGATTCTTTGGATCAAGATGGGTCACAGTACCGCTGGGACAATATTGATCATCCCCCCAATACAGACAAAAGGTGTACATGTCTCCTGGTTTAATTTTATCTTTCAGCGAATCTGCCAAATTAAGCTGTCTTGGGAAAATAGGAAATGCATCAACGGTTAGTCCGACATATTCGTTTATAATCTTGGGCCTGAAGCCAAGCATTGATTCTATAGGCGTAACCAAGGCCTTGCTGTTTATCTGAGATGGCGGCGCAGACGAAAGCGCACCTATAATCTTACCGCTGTTGGTATACATGGGCGAACCGGACATACCACTCATGACTTTTGCTTTATTTAGAATCTCCAGACCATCCTTACCCTTGGGCCCACCGGATAACTCAACCATAATGTACGGCCCCCAGCCGCTCTCAACAATTCCGATGACTTCAAAATCAAACGGTTCCGGCTCTGAGCCCAAAAAAACCGTCAGCCCATAACCCTTATCGCCGGGTCTGATTTGATTTAGAGGCATAATTTCCTGCCCGCTAATTAACTGCTGCCCACAAATCAAAGTCAACAAAAAAACAAAAGCTAAAAATCGATGTAAAAACATTTGGTCCTCTCTAAATGTAAAGGTGCGTTATCTAATTAGAGAATACGCTCGTCTGAGCGCTTGTCAATTGTAGTTTTCCCAAGCCTAACGAGTAGTAAAATCAATAGTGCGTAAAAAATAATTACCCCCGGCCAGCCTATCCCAAAAGTAACTGAAGCCCAGACTGGCTTGGCAAAAATATTTATAATACCGATCTGGACTGACGTGATTAGCCAAGCAAAATAACCCAAAGACTGGCCCAGAAAAGGTACGGCTAGGCCTGCCAGACCAGTAATAAACCCGAATATCATAGAAACTGGAACCAGTGGCAAGATAAGCAGATTAACTGGAACAGAAACCAGGGAAATGTTTTTAAAATAATAAATCAGCAGGGGTAAAACAAAAATCTGAGCCGAAACCGTCATAATCATCGTCTCGCGCAGTTCAAAAAAATTAGGCATTTTTTGAAAATATCTCTCAATAACTGGAGATACATAAATCAAGCCAAGTGTCGCCATAAATGATAACTGAAAGCCTACGTCATGCCTTAATATAATCGGATTGAACAATATCATTGCCGCACCGGCCAGAACAATCGCATTCCGCGGATCGCTGAGTCTGCCTTCTCGGCGGGCAAGCAGTACAATTGTCGCCATTATCGCAGCCCTGACCACCGAAGCCTGAGCCCCAGTTAAGATTGTGAATAATACCACCGCGGCAACGGAAAACCAAAATGCGGTGGGCCTGCGAAAAAATAAAAGGAAGAGCCAGGAAACAATCACGGCAATTATGGTGATATTGTAACCGGATATGGCAAGTATGTGGGTCGTGCCAGTGCGGGCGAAGGCATCTTGCAAAGTATCCGGTATCTGCGACCGACTGCCTAGAAGTATGCCGTTTATGAAGGCCGCATTTGGTTCGCTGACCGAACGAGAAATAGAATTTTCAAATGCACCCTTTAACGCAAAGACTTTTTTAAATAATCCTACTTTCACACCCTCAATAAATGAAATCTTCAACCCGACCGGCTCAATTTCTGGATAAAACATGGTCGTGAAAACACCCTCTTTGGCCAGGTAGGCAGCGTAATCAAACTCGCTAAAATTTTCGGGTTTTTTAATTTGGCCGTAAACTTTTAACTCATCGCCATATTTGTATTGCGGGTACATCTGAGTTGTCAACATAACCTTCTCTTTCAGATCAATCACATACGAGCCGGCTTGAAGCTGCTTTGCAAAAAAAACTAATCTCTGTTTATCGCCGCTCGTTTCCGGCTCGCTAGACAGATAACCGTACAATGTTACTCGGATTGGATGCTTATTTTGAGGATCTATAACATTTTCCTGCGCCTCAACAAATTTCTGCAGATTATGCGTCTGCGTATTAACAGTATTAAAGCGCATAACCCCGGCGATAAAAAACAGAGTAAGGAATGCCGCAAGGGCAAAACGAGGGTTAAGAAGCCGTGATTCGCGGCGATAAAAAACGGCGATTAAAAGGGCACATGTAATCGCAATTATGAGAGCAGTATTTTTTGAAATACTAAAAAACGAACCGGCGAATACGCCGAGGATGAAGGAGAGGAGAATGAAGAAAAAGATTTGGGATTTATGCATTACGTTCGCTACCCATCATTTCTCGAGACGTTCCGTTTTACGACCCCAGCGTGGCGTAAAGTCACTACACTTTTTGTCTCGCCTCGCTCGTTGTGGCATAATTTACCACCCGCTCACTGCGTTCGCTCTGCGTAAATTACACCACAACACCATGCCCGCTCGGCTTCGACAGAACTCTCGAAATAACAGGTAGCTCACTTAATTGAAATCATCCGAAAACAAATGACAAAAATCAGAGGGCTTCGCTCTAATCTTTACATGTGGCCTACCAACCGAACTCACAATAATTTACGCCACTAACTAAAGACTCCACAGCCTTGCGTATATAAGGTATTGTATTCTCGGGTAAATTATCAATCGGAAACCAATTAAGATCTTCGCATTTTTCAGGTTCTAGATTCTGGACATCGCCCTCCCACTTCAAGGGCCTAAAGAAAAAACCGGCCTGATCACGATCGGTTTTTCTATGCATAACAAGAGATAATGCTAAGTCGCCAGGTTTTATTTTTATTCCGCACTCTTCCTTGGCCTCCCGCACCATAGCATGTGTTAATGGCTCTCCTGCTTCGGCATGGCCAGCCACCAAACTATAGTTTCCGTCTTCATAGCCTGTATTTTTTCTTTGCAATAACAAAATCTTGCCATCCCTGACTAATAATAAATAAACCTCTGGTATTAATTTGAATCTTTCCTTTTTTACCACATCTATTATTAATTCAACGCGCCTAATTCTTTTAATACTGATTCGAAGGCGTTGATGGCGAAGAGGGCCTGCTGGTGGGTTAGGCGGAAGTTAGCGTCGTGGACCAGAAGGTTGCGAATTTTATGCGCATCCCAAAGATATTGAATGTTAGCTATCTGATCAGGTTTAATCATCATCAGCCGCTCACCCATTGACTCGCCGGCGAAACCGGCTGTTTTTAAAATATCGTCAACGAATTTATCCGCCTCGACTATCGCTAACTTCCACTCAGCATCCACGAAAGAATCAACATGCCGCCTTATCTCTTGCCAGCGGTTATCATAGGCTGTCACCGCTTCAGCCGGCGGAGTCAGGCCTTCGACCGCTCCGTCGATTGCTTCTTTGAGCTTGTTTTTATAAAGATCGCCCATCTTAATCATTATCCAAACCAAAATCGTTCCCAAAATCACGCTAACTATTATAGCAATCGTCTTGACGTCAGAAACTATACCGCTAAAATCAAAACCGTTTAGATAGCCGAGGGCGGCATAATAAAATTCCTCCACTTGAGGGGATTCTAACCCTGGAATTGTAAGAGGTGATGGGGTTATCATTTTTATTATTTTAACGCTTGCTCTAAATTATATGCCACCTGTAAAAGTTTGGCCTCGTCAAAATGCTTAGCGATTATTTGAAATCCTACAGGTAGTTTTTTATCTTCAACGTCAGCAAAACCGCAAGGAATGGAAATCGCCGGCAGGCCGGCTAGATTAATCGGACAAGTGTATACGTCTGCCAGATAGGCCGCTAATGGATCGTCTAACTCTCCGAGTTTAGGCGCAGGGTAAGGCACCGTTGGACCAACAACTACATCGTATTTGGCAAAAATCTTATCAAAATCATTTTTTATTAACACCCTAACCTTTTGCGCCTTTAGATAATAGGCGTCATAATAGCCCGCCGATAATGCATAGGTTCCTAACATAATTCTCCTCTTAACTTCTGGCCCAAGACCTTCAGCTCGGGAATCCAGATAAACGTCGAGGAGCGAACTAGATTTTTTATTAGACGATAAACCATATTTAATACCGTCATAGCGCGCTAAATTTGCTGATACCTCCGAGGGCACAATAATATAGTAGACCGCGACTGCATATTCAATCATAGGCAAACTAACTTGATCTATGTGCGCACCCAAAGATTCAAGTTTAGCAATCGCCGCCTGTGCTAGATTATTTACTTGATTATCTAATCCTTCACTAAAAAACTCCTTAGGCACAGCGACTTTCAAGCCAGCAATCGATTTATTAAGATTAGCGGTATAATCTGGCAATTCGCGAGAAACAGGTACAGACGTGGAATCCATGGGATCGTGGCCAGCTATATTGTTGAGCACTATCGCCGCATCTTCAACTGTCTTTGTAATTGGCCCGATCTGATCAAGGCTGGACGCCATTGCAATTAAACCATGCCGTGAAACAAGACCATGGGTCGGCTTGAGGCCAACAACGCCGCAAAAAGAAGCTGGTTCACGTATGGAACCACCCGTATCAGAACCTAATGCATAAACAGCGAGATCGGCAGCTACCGCCGCACCGGAACCGGCAGACGAACCACCACTTACGCGTGATGTGTCATGCGGATTAAGCGTCGGGCCAAAGGCCGAGTGCTCGCCAGTAGCTCCCATGGCAAATTCATCAAGATTTGTTTTGCCAAGAAATGGCGCCCCAGCTTGCTTGAGTCTGGCTATAGCTGTTGCGTCATAAGGAGCGACATATTTTTCCAAAATCTTTGAGGCAGCGGTACATTTTTCGTCACTTATCAAAATGTTGTCTTTGACTGCGCAAGGAACGCCGGCCAACAGGCTAGTTTCTAGTTTATAGTTTCTGGTTTCTAGTTTTGGGCTGTCAAAAATACTAAGATAGGCGTTGAGTTTAGGGTTTTCTTTTTTTATACGCGCCTGATAGTCAGCCACGATCTCCTCAACCGAAAACTCACCCTTCTTCAAACCCTCGTTGACAGATTTGATTGTATTGACTGAGTTATTCACCAAAAACGGCCTTAACTTTTACAAAATTATCCTTATTATCTGGTGCCATTTCTATCAGCTTCGCCGCTTCCGCCGCTTGCTCCGCAAGCTGGTTTTTTGTCGGCTCATCTTTACGCATGACGTTCTCCATGCCCGTGATATTTGAAATGGGCTCAACGCCATCCGTATCCACTTCCTTTAACTTATCAATATAACCCAAAATCGCGCCGATTTCCGCTGCCATCTTTTCTTTTTCTTTATCGCCAAACCTAATCCTTGCCAATCCCGCGATACGTTCCACGTCTTTTTGTGTAATCTTGGACATTTATTAAATTTAGCATTAGTTTAGCACAAAGCCAACCCCTGTTTAACTATCTCGCATATGCGAGATAGTTAAACAGGGGGGGGGGCGACTACCCTTGATCACTGGCTAACCATTCTGTAACTACTCAATCTTGGTGTCTTCGGTTGAACTTGCCACGCCAATCGAGTTCATCTTCTACTTCGGTGGTAGATATATAGGTAACGTATTTTTCTATTTCATAAAATTTTCGCAACACCACCACCTCTTTATAACACTCAACCGGATATGCCCAAACGCTTTTTTGAACCATGATAAAACCGAGGGCCTTTAATTTCTCTGTAAATGCCAAACGATTTTTGCTTTTATAATTTGGCACATCAAACATTACCAACCGCCATTTCCCGTCCCATTCTCCCAATTTCGGCAGTTCCATTTGGTCAATATTCACACACTCCAAAACATCCTCGCCCTTCTGACTTATTTTAATTTTAAGTTGGCCATCTTTTTCACCTAAAATTTGTACATAGCCACGGCGGTTAAGATAATCGAGTGAATGATAAAATTTGCGCCAAGCCTTTTTGTCATAGTGCTTCTTGAGACCGCTTATAACGCTCAGACCAAAATAGGGGTTTGTAGCGGCTACCAAAACCAAACCAGCCGCACCTACGGCTTTTAATATCTTGACCGCAAAAGACTTTTTTCTAATTTTAGGTCTGGTCATTTGTTTAATTATCTAGCATATGCGAGATAATTAAACAATATAATATTAGGAATGGTATTAGGAGAGTAGTTTTAAGAAATCTGTTTCGGTTATAATTTTAACACCGAGTTTCTTGGCGCGGTCATATTTACTTCCAGGCTCTTCGCCGGCTACGACAAAGTCGGTTTCCTTGGAAACTGACGACGACACATCGCCGCCGTTTTCCCCAACCATTTCCTCTGCACGCTCGCGACTCAGGTTCTCCATGCTACCGGTGAAAACAAAGGTTAGCCCCCTTAGCTTCGCCGACTTCTGAGCCGATTCTTGTTTCATGATTTTCAATCCCGCCTTTTTGAAATTCTCTAAAAGTTTTTGATTATACTCGCTACGGAACCAGTTCTGAATACTATGTGCCATGACTTCTCCTACGTCTTTTATATTATTAAGATCTTCCACCGACGATCCGGCAAGTTTTTCCAGAAAGCCAAATTTTCTGGCAAGATCCAGCGCCGTCTCCGAACCAACATGCGGTATGCCGAGGGCATAGATGAACCTATCAAGTGGCACAACTTTGCGCTCCTGTATGGCAATGATTGTGTTTTCTGCGGATTTATCAGCAAAACGCTCGAGATTAAGTAGGTCCTCTTTTTTTAGATTATATAAATCAGCGGCATCTTTAATAAGGCCGGCATCCATCAACTGATCAATTATTTTTGGACCAACACCGTCTATATTTATCCCCCCCTTGGATACAAAATGATATATGCCTTGGCGTTTTATTGCTGGGCAATTTTTATTCACGCATTTATACGCCGCCTCACCAGCAAATCGTTTGACGAGCTCACGACAAGCCGGACACTTGTTGGGAAAATGAAAAGATTTTTCCTTGCCGGTACGCAACTCGGTAAGAACTTTTTTGATATCCGGGATCACATCACCGGCACGCCCGACAACAACCGTATCCCCTATTTTCACACCCAGCCGACGAATCTCGTCTTCATTGTGAAGTGTGGCGCGGCTAACAGTCGTGCCGCCTATCTCAACCGGCTCAAGCACGGCCACAGGAGTTAAAACTCCAGTGCGCCCGACGCTTATTATTATATCCCTGACTATCGTCGTTGATTCTTTGGGCGAAAACTTATAGGCGATGGCTGCGCGCGGGGCCTTGCCGACAACGCCAAGTTTTTGAAACATTCGGTTATTGTTTACTATTACGACGACCCCGTCTATTTCATAATTTAGTTTTTCACGATGTTTTTCCCAATAATCTTGAAATTCTTGCACCTCTTCAAGGTTCCGGCAAAATTTGTTATGTGGATTAGTTTTAAAACCCAAATCGTGAAGAATCTTATGCTCATCTTCGTGTTTCTCCTGTCTGAGATCGGTAACAATAGAGTAGGCGTAAGAGTCCATCTTGCGCGATGCCGTAACGATCGGATCTAGCTGACGGATAGAGCCGGCAGCAAGGTTGCGCGGGTTTGCGTAAATAGGCGCGCCTTCCTTTTTCTGTTCCTTATTAATTCTCTCGAATTCTTTTCTAGCAATAAAAACTTCGCCGCGGACAATCAGACCAGGTTTTAGGTTATAGGTTTTAGTTTTTAGGCTAAGGGGGACAGCTTCGACTGTTTTGAGATTTTGGGTTACGTTCTCGCCGATAGTTCCGTCGCCACGAGTCGCCCCGGTCTTTAATGCTCCACTCTCATAAATAAGTTCGACCGCAAGCCCGTCTATTTTAAGTTCACAGTAGTAACCTCGCGACACAGCCTTGGGGTCAATGCGCCTCAGTCTCTCTTCCCACTCAAGCATATCATCATGACTGAAGGCGTCATTGAAAGAAAGCATGCGGACCGGATGGGTAAACTTTTCAAATTTCTTAAGAGGCTGCCCGGCGACTCTCTGGGTCGGAGAGTCTGGCGTTACCAGGTCAGGAAATTGCTGTTCCAAATCAAAAAGTTCTTTTTTAAGAGAGTCCTCGGCAGATTCTTCGATAATCGGCTTATCCAAAACTAGCCGATTATAACGGTATTTTGTTATAAGAGTCTTAAGTTTTACTAGTCTATTTTTAGCTTCTTGTTTTGTCATTTATGGCCTCATTTTATCATAAATTTCGATAAAAAACAGGCCCGCCCTTGGACTTGTTAGTACAAGGGCGGGATTAATTTAACCTTAATTGCATCTAAAACATAGTTTACCTCGGGCTTACTTCCCTCCAAACCGGGATAGGACGCTCGATACCAATTGGCTTGGCGAGGGCACAGGCATAACCACTCTTGTCAGTAACAGTCTCAGTTACATTGAAGGTAGAGGAGCTTGCGTAGGTATGGCTCGGGTTTTGAGTTGCGGCAGAACCGCCATCACCGAAAAGCCAATTCCAGCCACGCTGACCCAAGCCGCTGCCGTCTGAAAAGGCCGCTTGGTCGGTAAATTGTATCGGCTGGTTAGCCGAAAGATCAAGCAACGGCGACCAAGTGAAATTAACTAATGGGTAGGGATGCTGGGGGGTCTTCCAGGAGCCGCCGCCGCCTAGACACCCGGGACCATTACAAATTGATTCTTCAGTCCAGGTGCTTACTAAATCTTGAGCGTCCCAGGTTCTGGCGCGAGCTTTGTATGTAACATTAAACAGCAGGCTGGAGAGGAAATACGACGTACCTGAACTCAACACCTTACCTGAATCAATCACCGGGCCGTTCCAGGCGCTACCCGTATCATCTACCTGAACTTGATAGGCTGACTGAGTGCTGCCATCGGGATCTGAATAGGTCCACGAAACAAACGCCGATGGTCCGGAAACACAATAATCTGGTTCGGTAACGGTAACGTTGGAAGTAACCGGCGCTGAATTGGTGATAGTAACCGCGGCCTGGCTTTGGGCCGAAGGAGCTGTACCCCTTTCTGCTATAACCTTAGCGGTGGAGCTTGCGTTATAAATGTGGCTGGCTGTGGGCTCTGGATTAGTATTAACGCCATTGCACTTGTAGCCGACGCCGGCGGTCTCAACACACGACCCTGCGGCTGGCGCTGTAAGTGTGCCACAAGTACTGCTAGCCGTGGCAATGTCTGTTCCGGAATAAGCACAGTTCCACCAGAAATTATAATTAATCGTACCAACGGCCGTACCGGATACTAGCGCGCTTAGCGTTGATGACAGTGGCGCTGTGCCAGAGGAAGGATTAGGAGTTAGAGTTACCGAAAGTGTCTCCGGCGTTGGTGTTGGTGTTGGGGTCGCAACCGTAACCTGACAATTGGCTTGCTGGACGTTTCCGTTATCATTACTAAACACAGTGAACGTGCCCGCCGCGGGAAAAGTAAAGGTAACAGGAGTTGAACTCCAGACTGCAGACTCGTTTGCATTGGGCGCGTTCCAGAAATACGGAGCGGTGCCGCCGGTATCAGTAAATTGTTCAGGTTCGTTTATGCCTATTGTCGGATTGGGGTGGGAACAGGTAAGCGTGGAAGGCGTGGGGGTGGGGGTGGGCGTTGGCGTGGGTGTTGAAGCATTAACAGTCACGACAGCAACTGAGGTAGCCGTTACTACAGCATTGCTTGCCCAATATGTAAAAGTATACGTCCTACCGGCCTGGCATACTGGAACATTACTGGAGCTTAAGCCACTTGAGCTATTCGCTACCCACGGATATTGCGTACCGGCTATGTGGCCGCAGGTATCATTCGCATTAACAGTGTAGTAAGAACCCCAATCAGAAGTCGGGCTCATGGCGTTAGTAGAAGACCAAATATAATCAACACTATCCCCCACATTCACGGTTATATTCTGGAGGCCGTTGACGGTAAGACTGGCTGTTGGCTCGATTTCGCAAGCACCATCCTGGGTGGGATGGCTTGTCCTGGTATCAATATAGCCGCCCACAGCAACTTTGTAGGCGTTAGTATAGCACCCCGTGGCGTTAATAAGAGTGACACTCGCGCTACCGCCCCCCCAAGTAGGACAGTTATCACCATTACAGCCGGCACCACCACCCGGACGAAGGTCATTCTGTATAGCAGCAAGTAAGGGATTGCCGGGATTGGCATATACAATGTAATTGTTACTGAATTGCGCGCCGTTAAGCCTGAAGTCTGAAGCAGGACAGCTTGAATCAAAAATGCTCCTGAAAAAATCGTGGTTACAGCCCATCCAGGCACTTACATTACCGGAAACCCAGACGGTGGATTCGTCGTCGGCGATAGTCTGAATGACCCGAACGTCGCCACCAAAAGTTCTATAAAGATAATATCCAGCCGAGTGCGGAAATTCGCCTTCGGGAATTATCCCTCCAGCCCAAACACCGGATGGATCGTAGGACTTATCGTAAGTCCAACCCGGAGCCGCGCCTGACCCAAACGGATAAGTTGACGTTCCACCGTCAGGCTCTCCTGTGCCTATCATGTAGTATCCGCCGTCGTCTACGCCATAGTTGACACACCTCTGCCCGCCAAGGATTCTATTGCTTCCCCAAATATCACCACCCCTTAAAGAACAACCAAATGTGAAACCTATATTCGAAGTAACTCCGCAGAGCCTCGTTTCATCCGGCGGCGGGCAATAAATAATGGCGGCCGATGCTAAACCTGAAAATAAAAAAAATAAAAAGAAAACCGCGCCGAATAAAAACAGCGTACGAAAATATTTTTTCATAATATTATTTTTATTGTCTGCCATAACCTACCTGCACCTGAGTGGAATCAGCGGTTTTTAATATTCTGAATTCAACGGTGCGCAACTCTGTGGCGCTAACCCTTAAATTTGCGAATAAATAAAGCGGCAAAGAATCCCGGCTTTGATTTATTATTTCCCAGCCACCGAATTCTAGGGACGCGATTATCTTTTCTAAAATATAATTCGGTTCGTCTTTGCTTAAAAACACGGCGGAAGTAAAATTGTTTACGGTTGATGCCGCGACCAAGCTATCCATCTCATTTACAAGAAGCTCGCTTGGAAAATCAGCCGGTAATTCTGGGGTGGCCTTTTGGTTAAGGATCGGGAATAGCCAGCCCAAGGCGCCGGAAAAAAACAAAACACCGCCTATGATTACGGCCGCCAAAACAACAAGCGCAGAAATTTGTTTTTCCCTCAGTTTCATCAAGTTCTATTGCTAATTAAATTATAGTCTTCATGGTAAGATTTTCATACAAAGGTTATCCACATTAAGCCAAAGGCTTCAGCCAAATTAAAAGACCGCGCCTGGCGGTCAGTATAAAGATTAGAAAGTTAAGCCTATTGAAAAGTTGGCGGCTGGACCATTTACGTAGCCACCATCAAAAGAAAGCATAAGATGCTTGGCGGGATAAACGTTAAATCCTGCCACGCCCTTCAGCACATACTTGTTTACTTCTTGGGTCGTAACTTCCGCGGGCGGATTTTGATACTGATCCATGGTTATCCCACTATTAAGAATGAGCGCCTTAAGCTCGGGCGTTAGGATGTCAACGTTTTGCCAAATATTATAGGTTCGCCTTACAGTATTAAACCAGCTGTATCCCGCACCAATGCCGATAAACGGCTGAACGGCTGATTTTTTTGTAAAATTGACGTACGCGGTTCCGATAAGGACTTTGCCGGCGGCTTCGCCGGACAAATCGTACCGGCTATGTTCTTTAGTCATATCAATCCACCAAGGAGTGGAAAAGTGTTTGGGGGCCTGCTCCATCGCCCACCGCTGATATCCAACTCCGAAAGCAACACGACCGCGCGGATTAACTCTAACTTCCAAGCCGGGTGTAAAAGCGTTTCTTGGTTTAGTATCGTTTATATCGATAGTCTCACGGCTACCATTACCTGGCTCAACAAAACTCCGTTTACCGATAAAAACCGAACCACCCACAAGAACGGCCACCTTCTGGCTAAAAGCCGGGTAAACGCTAATAAAAATAAGTAATATGGTTTTTTTCATGTTTTTCTCCATTTTTTAAACGACCTGGGCGAATTTATCACCCTCGCTAGTATTCTAAGCTAGTATTCACCTAATGTCAACCTAAACGTAATGGCTCAATACCTTGGCAACACCCCCGGTTTAAAATGTATAAACTGGGAGTTATGCCATATACAACAAATCCCCACCTGCCCAAGCTG
>MGJI01000022.1:0-2201 GCA_001794195.1 Candidatus Yanofskybacteria bacterium RIFCSPHIGHO2_01_FULL_44_17
CAACCGTACCTATCCGAAATAGGTCCTTTTGATCTACGTCGTCATATATATTTTTCTGGGCGACGAAAACAACCAGCCGATCTTGTGACATCGCTAGATCCAAACTACCGGCAGACTTGGGACGTTGGACTAAAAGCGGAATCGCCACGCGCGGGAAAAGTACCACGTTCTTCAGCGGTATCAACGGCAACTCGTCTTTGATTGTGATGTTGTCGGAAGTAAATGACATAAAAACCTATTAGCTAGAAACTATTTAGCCAATAATAAGTTAAATCCATAACAAAATCAATAGCTTAGCGCTATTGATGCTTGACTTATACCAGCTATTATATTATTATTAAAAAAGTATATTTACAAGGGACTACCATGAAACCACTGGATAGCGTTGTCTTCTCAGGAAGCAGAGTAACAAGAAACGGTTTTATTTCTAAATATGGGACCGTGCACATACTATTATCAAATGTTACGGAGGTCGGAAGAGATAACGAAGGCGCCCAATACTGGAGCGAGGATTTGCTTAAATATCCAAGCCCTAAATTCCGGGCTACTATTGCTGACTGCGAGCTAGTTATAAAAAAACAGTCAGAAAAAATCTGCACCGTTCCGCAAGCTAAGCTATACCTTGTATTCTTTACTTTAATACGAGTTGCCTTGAATAACGGGTATCTAATTAGTAAAGATCTGGTAGCTATTTATGGACCTGCACTTCTTGATGCTAGTGGGGGCAGAGAACCGAGTCTTTTTGATAATTCGCCATTTGTAAGGGTTGACCCTAGCTTCGCTGGCAAAGAACTGATGGTTCTGCAATTAGCGGGGGACGACCAGGCACGAGTTTTCACACTAGACGGAAAGATGATCAAATCTAGTGTTGATTATCCCCTTTCCTATGAAAAGTGGGGTAAGATCTTCAACCACGAAGAACGTAATTACATAATCGAAAATTTAGAATAGATCTAAGCTCGTAAGCAAATATTAATACACAACCGCCTCGGCGGTTTTTGATTAAGAAAGTTGAGGCAAGCAGTCATAACAAAAATTACAAAATGTATGAGCGAAGACTCTCTAATTTTCGTAATTCAGGATGGCTCCGTGCAAATAAATATAGATTTTTGAAGGTTTTCGCTGATAAAGAAAGTTGGGACGGAGTGAAGCTCCGAGCGTAGCGAGAAGCTGAACGTAAGGGGTACGATTTTTTTATCTAGAAAAACTAGAAAATGGATATATTATTTGCCGGAGACAGACTGAAAGAAAATCAGGGAGTTGAGCGATTATTCTTTGCCCCTCCCAAACTCCTCCTCTTCTTTTGTTTCCGGTGCATCGACTTCCTCCTTATCTTTTTCAATCAGCACAATAAGTTTTTCTATCAATCTCTTAGGGTCGGAGTCGTAAACAATCCTGCCTTTGCCACGATGACCCATATCTACAATATGCCTTATCTCGTCGGCCATTCCGCCAGTGCCCTCAAGCACGCCAATGGGCTTATTATCCTCAAAAGCAATGGTAAATTCATTCAGAGTACCGATGCGGCCGCAAATGGTTATCACGGCATCAGCAGAACGCGTAAGAAGAAGGTTGCGCCCAGAATAATCAAAACCCGTGTAGATTATAAAATCATAATGCTCTGTGGGTAGCTTGTAGCTTTTGACATGCGCGGTATAGCTTGCCGCCGGAGAAATACCAATCGAGATTCCGCCCGCCTCTTTGGCTCCCCTTGCAGCAAAGTCAGGAATACCGCTAGTGGCACCGGTAATCAAAATACCATCATGTTTGACGATTTCCTGTCCGACCTCATAGGCTCGCTTGTCGGCATCAACGGCGCAGTGTCCGATTTCCGCCGCACCCGAAACGACAAATTTATATTTCATGTTTTTATTCTACTATGTTTTCTACGTCAAATCAAATTCCTGGCCCTCAATCGGGGCCACAGCCTCAACGCCATATTTTTCACGAATGAGGTTGGCTAGGGTTTTGGAGGATTCTTCTTCGCCCTGAACTACAAAAACTTTTTTAAGTTTGCCAGCACCGGCACCATCAGAGGTTGAGGCGCCGACCCAATTGATCAGCATCGGCTGGTCTGCATGAGCAGAATAGGCAGACAAATTCTCTATATTACACGCAACCTGAATAGTCTGGCCCATTATGTGAACCTCTCTGTCCCCCCTTTGAATCTTCCTACCCAAACTGCCGTCTACCTGATAACC
>MGJI01000022.1:2223-3550 GCA_001794195.1 Candidatus Yanofskybacteria bacterium RIFCSPHIGHO2_01_FULL_44_17
CCCAAACTGCCGTCTACCTGATAACCGACAAATAAAATTGTGCTGGCCGGATCAGAAAGGTAGCGGATCTCGTGATGTAAAATCCTACCACCTTGGCTCATGCCGGAGCCGGCAATAATAATCTTTGGGGAAGGTACGTCGTTTATTTTTTTAGATTCTTCGGTTGTTGCCGTCATTTGTAATCCAGGAAAGTTAAATATATCATCGCCAGATTTAATCAGATAGGCCGTTTCTTTATTAAAATATTCTGGATGTTTTTTATATACGCTTGTCATTTTAATCGCCAAGGGGCTATCGACAAAAACTGGCACATGCGGAATTTTTTTCTCATTAAAAAGATTATTTAACTCATACAACAGTTCCTGCGTCCTCTCAACGGCAAACGACGGTACCATTAATACGCCGCCTCGCTGAACAGTAGACTCAATTATTGAAATGAGCCTACTCCTTCTTTCTTCTCTACCTTCGTGAACTCTATCGCCATAAGCCGATTCAATAACAATGTAGTCGGCATCGGTAACCTTCTCCGTTACCGGAAGCAGCGGGGTTGGCGGATTGCCCAAGTCACCCGAAAAGTATATCTTTTTATCTAGCCAACGTATTTCTACAATAGCAGAGCCAAGTATGTGCCCGGCATCGTGAAAAACAAAGCTCACGCCATCTAACTCACCTGTTTCCCCATAATTAACACCTTCGACTAAAGACATTAATCCATCCAGATCTTCCTGCTTGAAGAGTGGCTCATGGCCCATCTCTTTTGCTTCAACTGTTATCTGCCGCATATTGTCAGGCAGGGCGACCGCCATCAAATCACGGCTTGCAGTGGTTGTATAAATCTTTCCTCGAAATCCATCTTTATAAAGCTTCGGCAGCCGGCCAATGTGGTCAATGTGGCTGTGGGTTATGAAAACGTATTTGATTTCTGCCGGATCATATTTGAATGGCTGATAATTCAAATCTTCGGCATATTTACTGCCTTGATTAAGCCCGCAATCAACGAGCATTTTTAGCCCGCGATGTTCAAGTAAGTAGTTCGCGCCAGTTACGGAACGCGCCCCACCATAGAAAGTTAGTTTCATCCCGTTTAGAGGTAGCCCCGCCCCGTTAGAGAGTCTCGGTATGGACTAACTAAGTTAATTATCAAGTATTACCCCGTGAATTTAGGCCTCTCTAACGGGGCCCGCCAAGGTCCTTCGGACTCGCCAAGTCTGACTTGGCGAGCGAGACCTCTAACGGGATTCATATTAGGAAAGTGATTAAATACCCGACTATGCTCATTAACGCAATCGGCGGCAGAGCCGCCATCGGGCGACGCGCTTGTTGGTAC
>MGJI01000022.1:3563-35971 GCA_001794195.1 Candidatus Yanofskybacteria bacterium RIFCSPHIGHO2_01_FULL_44_17
GCCGACAACAATAATGGAAAAACAACGTCGCCTGAACCAAGAATCATAAACCCTTGGCCCGGCGCAACGCCGGAAATCTTATGTCTAACGGACTTACCAGGCTCGGGAATAACAAATCCGAAGATCGCCCGAGATTCGATCATGGCTTGAGCCATTTTTATCATGTGACCGGTCTTGTAAACGGAAATAATGTCATAAAAAGAAAACGCTACGAGAACATAGACAACGGTAATCGGCAAAAGTGAGATGCCGATAGCCGCACCAATACCGGCAATAGTCAAAATCATGGCTAGATTTTGCATGAGAATGCTCTGATGAAACCAGAAAATCACAACCAAAGCGATGGCAAGGGCCGTCGCGACTAGCGGCATAAACAAAGCTCCCAACACTGCCTGAGAACCTGAAAAAATTATAAGAGACAAAAAAACCTTATAAAAAACCGAGCCCGCCCGCTTGAATTTAACCGCAAAAACAAAAAATACGGCGATAAATATTGCCAGCACGACAAGGTCAACCCAAGAAAAACTTCCCCAATCCGCGGTCTTAGCCACAACCGCTTCAGGCAAAAACCGCCAAGCGGCGTAAAGCCCCAGCGCCTGCGTCAACCCAAAAGGCACCAGCACTCTCCAAAAATTGTTTAGTTTAAAAATCATAAACTAGCCGCACAATTTCACGCACACTTAAAAAATCGCTGCTCCCTTGCCATTTTTCTTACAACATCATGTCTTCCTACAAATATATGCAAAGCTCGCTAAATTGTCGGACACAGACCAGTTCTCCGTTTGCCGCTAGAAAACTTCGTCATTTCATTCCTCGTTTTCTACGCGTTTTCCGACTAGTCCTAGTGTTGCCCGACAATTCTTAACGCTTGCTTTGCTAATTTGTCAGTCGACAGATGAATGACGAAAAACGGCAAGTTAGCATTGATTTTTGTTCTAGTAGAAAATTATAAAAATGGCACAACTCGATTCATGCTTAAATGATTGACTTGGCTGGGGGTTACACTCAGCACCAACGAGACAAATTATCATCCCAAAATTAATAATGACCTGGAACCGAAGGTGATTTTTATCGTTTACGGATTGCCAAGAAGAGTGTTAGCCCAGGCTGGTCACCCGGCGGAGACGAAGGCTTTTTGTGAGCTCCGTCGAACAAAAAGACTTCGTGTAGCCGGACAGCAAGCCGCCCTTTGATTCAGGAGTTTTGCAATGATCGGCTACCTCTCCGCCCAGGGTTTGTCCGGATATTTTTTAATTATATAGCGGTAGCCGACGTCTTCGACTGAAACGCCGACGTTGCTCTTAGTTAACCAGTCGTCAATCAGAGTTTTTTCTTCATCAGAAAAAGTTCTCAGTTTAACCCCATTATCAGAAGAAGCCAGTATCTCGGTATCTGAACTGAAATTCTTAACGGCCAGCATAAAAATGCCAACCAAAAAAACCGCGAACACTAAAACTATTACCGACCCGACCCAAGATTCTACATGAAGTGATAATGGATTTCTCATGGTCTTACTATAATTGTCCCGCTTTCTTCGGGATTTTTGGCGTTGTGATAGCCAAAAGTTCCGACACTACTAAAAGTATACGTGAAAACGCCTTCGGATTGAATATCCCCGATACTATCAAAACCTGGAAGATCCGGCACTGCTCCCGTAGAATCAGAAACTATTCTTATCGTAACCTTACTGTCATTTTGGAATCTTATGCTATCACCCACGTGTATCCTTATGTTTGTCGGACTAAAAACCTTAAGACCGTAGAAAACCGTGTAAACTCTCGGCTGCCTACTGGTGATAGGCCTTCCTATGGGCAGCGTACCACCGGTAAGATCAGGATTATTCCTGCTGAAATATATCACCGACAAAGCAAAGGCAACCAAAACTAATATAATTAAAAACCAGATCGCCCCTTTTGGCTGGAATTCTACTTCGGACATAATCAAATTCTAACATAACCGAGAAATCACGTAAAATTGCACGGCCAGGAGTGACACCTAATAAAAAAGGGCCCACCGCTAAGAGCCCCCAAAAAACGAAATAAATTTGTTAAACCGCTGAATAGGACAAGACGTTTTGCTGACTCTGCACACGTGTATACTAATGTTGTTTTGGCGAATACATTCCTTTTCAGAATCCGCCTTGAGTCCATGATGTCGACTTTTAGTGGCACGCTCCTCCCTGCCAACAGCTAAGATAAACCGCTTATCTTTTGTTAAAAAAACGAATTTTGTAACCACCCCCGGCGTTTTTGGAATCCCCCCGCGTCTTATCATGCGAAAGAAAAAAAGTATGACTTGTCGGTCAGAAAGACCTCTTGGGGCCTTCTCTGCAATAACCTGCGCCCTGTCATCAATCTTATGGCCATCCGGACAGGAACACAGATGCCGCCCGCCCACACATTCATCTAGAAAAACCACAAAGCTAAACGGTCCGAGATTAGGTTCAGCCACTCTCACCCCTCAGCTTTCGCTGCTAACGGACTATTAGATCTTACTTTGAAGATACGCTTCGACAAAATTTTAGTCAAATTAAAAGCGGACTCGCGTCCGCTGCTAACTATTCCAGCCTGAGCTTCTTGAACGTTCCGGTTTCTATTACGACTAGATTCTTAGCATCATTCTTTATCTCACCCTCAAAGGCATCTTTCTTGAACTGGTAGAGTCTTAATCTGCGCTCCATATTTGCTCCAGTAGTCTCTTCGTTAATCATGCTCAGGCCAAGACTAATATCGACTCCGTCTTGATAAATAAACGCCACCGCAAATTCGCCGGCGCTTATCTCTGTTCTGGGCAAACCGTTTCTGACGCGATCCGGCCCCACGACCCCGATGGCTGTCACAAAAAATAAAGCTGTAAGGAAAAGACCTACTATCGAAGATAGTATCGCTTCACGAAACGAAGCTTTATTAGTCACGAGATTGGTAATACCAGCAGTGGCCAGAACGCATGAGCATACAATACTAAGTATCACTAACGTTAAAGGTTCCATTTTTTCTCCTTGTTTATTTTAAAAGTTCTTCTACGACTTCCTTGTCAGACCAAGAAATCTTGCGGTCTCCGGCAATTGCCATTGAGGTCTCAGATCCCTTGCCTGTTATAACCATATTATCACCTTCTTTTGCTAACGTCAAGGCATGTTTAATCGCCTCGCGACGGTCAAGAATCTTTTCATGTTTTTGTGCCTCCGGGAATCCTTTTTCAATTTGTTCTAAAATCAAAAGCGGATTCTCTTCATATGGGTCCTCATTGGTCAAAATAATTTCATCACAATATTTCGCGGCGATTTTGCCGAATTCTGGTCTTTTCCATTTATCTCTGCCGCCACCGGCAGCGCCGAGTACGCAAATCAGCTTAGGTTTTAGGTTATAGATGTTAGGTTTTAGACTATTTTTCAATGTTTCATAAACAAGCCTTAGCGAGTCAGGCGTATGCGCATAGTCGACTACCACGCTGAAACCCATGTTTGAACTAATTACTTCCATTCTACCGGGAATTAGCTCTATTGAGTTGAGCGTCTCTACTGCCCTGTCCATATCCAGATTATAGGCATGCGCCACTGCCAAAGCCGCCAAGGCGTTAAATTTATTAAACTCTCCCAGAAGTTTTAAATTGAGATCTGTAACTGGTGATTGGCTATTGGCCAAAGATATAACTCCCCATTTCTGACCGTAAGTAATTTTATGCTTAGCCGGAAAATTGGCAAACTTCTCAAAATATTGATCGTCAATATTTAATACGTGGATCCCGCGCGTTTTCAAAAAAAGCTTCTGTTTGGCCGCCATATAATTCTCAAACGAGCCGTGGCTCTCCAGGTGCTCGCGATGTAAATTAGTATAAACCGCGCAATCAATTTTTACTCCGGCAAGCCTCTGCTGAGTAATGCCTTCCGATGTGGCCTCGAGCACAATAAACCTAACGCCCGCCTTTTTAGCCCGCCACAAGAATTTCTGTAGTTTCATCCTCCCGGGCAAGGTCATTTTCAAGGTGTTGGGCCAAGTTTTATCTTTTATCTTATAGCCCAACGAGCCCACTGCCGCTATCGGTAATCCCTGATCTTCAAAAATCTTACTTATCATGTAAACCGTAGTTGATTTTCCCTTGGTGCCGGTAACGGCAATCACTCGCATTCCACGTGATGGTAAAGCAAAAATCACCGCCCCAAATATTCCCAACCCCCAATGATAAATCGGCTGAGCAGCCCGGAAAATTCGCCGAGGTATTATTTTGCGGCCTAAATTAAGTAATGCGCTTAACGCTTTATTTTCTATAAACATTAACATCTATAATAACATCATGTTCAAAAAACAAAAGCCCAAGTTTTAATTGGGCTAGATATCCGAAGAGCGTTTAGCTTAATTACTTATGTCCTGGCTATTTCCGGGCAACCCATCTTAGTAAAAAAATACTCTTCCATCGGACGAACATTGGCTGGATCAATAAAACAGGGATAGTAAAGCTCGGATTTATCCATACTAGTAAAAATAAACGGCTTCAGCATCGCCCAGCGCATTAGATAATAAACCAAGGCGCGACCAGTACGGCCGTTGCCGTCAGCAAAAGGATGTACCGCCTCAAAATCAAGATGGAAACGCGCTATAGCTCTGACATTTTGGTCCCAGGCCTGAAAACGAGAATTGTCTTGCCACCAAACTATGCGATCAATCAAACTATTCATCAAAGCTGGTACCACCTCAGGATCAGGAAAAAAATATTTGCCTCCTTTGACGCCTACCCAACAGTCACGATACTGACCTACGTGTTTCGGCAATAACCTGGGCACATTGCGCTTCCTTTGCTGCTCGGCTGTTATTAGGCCTTGTATTTTGCAAATTACTTCTTTGGTCACATAACCGGGGACGTTGCATGATAGACGCACAAGACCTTCCAGCATTAACATAGCCCCGACATGGCCGTCTTTTTTTCTAGATTCGATCTGTTTAATTAATACTCTGGGCTCATCGTATATATTCTCAATCCAGTCAGATTCACAAATAAATTCTGCAAGATTGATAGCTGATTCGCTGGCAGTAATCTCCGGCATTGAACTTCCCCATCCATTGTCAATAAACTGAAGTTAGTGTACTACGTTAGACTTGAAAGTCCAACAATAAAAACCGGCCTTATCCGCCGGTAATTTTTATAAGAGGGCCAATCGGCCTAGGTACGTTTATAAGAAATTTTTCTTCGTGTAAATGCCAGTTGAGATAGGCTAACAAATTCTGCCAAGCCCTAAAATTTTTTCCCATTTCGACAAGGACTTTTTTCCTTCGGCCCACCGCCGATTTCATAAAAAGACTTCGGCCAGTTTTTTCGATATCGGCTAAGTTGTAACTAGCCGCAGTGTCATGGAAATAAAATCCCCCTAAAAGCAGCGCACTGCATGCTGCTATTTCCATCTTTTTTGGATTGCTAGCGAAATCTACATCGCTCATTAAGCTCCTATAAGCTATCATGAGCCTAGGCAAAGTCGGGAAATAAACCCCTAGTGGCGCAGATTTCAAAGAAAATGCGGTTAAAAATCTGGCAACATAATGAATCTGCCCCCCGATTTTAACATCATTTGGAACTACAAAACATACTTGATCATACCAAAACTTAAAAGTTTTTCTTTTGTTACAGCTTAGAAAGTCTAGGACTTCTTCATGGCTCATCCTGCTAAAATTGAACGGCATATTTCACCACGCACCTGATATTAAAGATCTACGTATATACTATTACTAACTTGGAAATTATTCAAAATTTCCTAACAATCCTATAGGCCAAATACCAGAATCTTGAAACCGGCAGATCAAAAGCGCCCGGAAGTTCGACTGTCCGACCGCCCCAGCCAAGTTTGAAGCGGGTAACACCCGGCCATTTGCGTGAATCAATCCCCCACATGTCATAATGTTTTAAGTTTTTGGCTTTAAGTTGTTTTATTATGTGCCAGTGAAGTGCCTGGGGCGCCATTATGGCTCGGTGGTCATAATCCGAAGCGCCGTGAAGATAGTATCCTGTATCGCCATATATTAATATAATCGCTGCAGCGATTGGCTTGTTGTCGTATTTAGCCAAGTATAGTTTGGTCTGGAGCCCATTGTTACTTAGAAGTTTTTTGTAATAATCACCGGCATGCGGACTGAACCTGTCCCGCTTAGCTGTTTTTTTAATTAGCTTAAGAAATACCTCCGAATCATTGCTTTCCCCTACAACTACACCGTGCTTATCAGCTACACCAATATTATAACGAGTTTTATGGTGCATGCGGCCAAGCAGCTCGTTTTCGCTTTGTTCTAGGTCAATTATAACGGTCTTGCTCGGCTGGATCTCTTTTTTTGATTTTCTCCAGCCAGAGGCTGGTCCGCCTCCGGCGGAAAATTTACCGCCACTCGCCAGCACTTGCGCCACGCTATCAATCAATGGTTCGACTTTTATAAAAATAGATTTACGTTTTTTTCCTTCCTCGCGCAACCACTTAACAAAATTAGCCACAGGATTCTTAAGACCGCCGGTCATTTGATTAAAATCCATCGCCGGGCCGTGCGGAATATAAAGATAATTCTTACCAAACGGCAAGTCGTACTTGATTGCCTTGGCGGATATCCCCTCCTTGTCATATTCTAAAACCTCCCGCCCCAGCGATCGTTGAAACTCCATCCATTCTTTAGATTGTAGAAAAGCCATTATTTTTTAGTTCCTAAAATTTTAAGCGCCTCCTTAATCTTTTCTTCTGACGTCTTGGCGGCTCCGCTCACCTGCTTCAAGACATCCCTGGCCTGATACTGGGAATATCCGAGCGTTACTAGCGCATCTATGGTTTCACCGTCCGTACCCGCGTCCGAACCCGCCTTAACGCCAAGATCGGCGCTCATGATTTTGGTTTTAAGCTCCAGTACCAGCCGATGGGCCGTCTTCTCGCCTAGGCCCGTCACCTTGCGTAAATAATCACCGTCTCCCCTTACAATTCCTATTTGTAACGTCTGTAAGTCGGCTGAAGCAAGTATTGCTTGTGCTGACTTCGGACCGATTCCAGACACCGTAGTTAATAATTCAAAGAAGTTCAATTCTTCTGGAGTCGTAAAACCATAAAGCTCAACTGAACCGTCGCGCGGGTTGGTTTGATAGTGCGTAAATAACTTGACTTGCTCCCCTATTTTTGCTATACTATTCAGACTCTTAGCTGGCATAGTGACACGATAACCCACCCCGTTAACATCAACGATAGCGTATTTACCAGATATGGCCTGAATTGTACCGCTTATATAACCAATCATACCAATATAATAACAATGTTTACTCTTTCATCCAAATTTAAACCAGCTGGAGACCAGCCAGAAGCCATTGAGAAGCTCACTCGCAGCCTAAAAGCTGGCATGAAACACCAAACGCTTTTGGGCGTTACGGGATCAGGCAAGACTTTTACTATCGCCAATGTCATCGCTAACATCAAGAAGCCGACGCTTGTAATCTCGCATAACAAAACCCTCGCCGCCCAACTTTACCAGGAATTTCGCGAATTTTTTCCAAATAACTCTGTGCATTATTTTGTTAGTTATTACGACTACTATCAGCCGGAAGCCTATATGCCTCAAAGTGATACATATATCGAAAAGGACGCCCAGATCAACCAGGAGATTGACCGCTTACGCCATGCCGCCACCCAAGCAGTAATGACTAGAGACGACGTTATAGTCATAGCTTCGGTTTCATGCATCTATAATCTGGGCTCACCGGAAAACTACCAAAAACTTTCGCTTAGTCTTTTTGAGAAGCAAAAAATTAATCCGAAACAATTAATGGACTCGCTCAGTAAACTACAGTACACCCACGACCTGGAGTTAAAGCGTGGCACTTTCCGCAAATCAACGGATGAGCTCGAAATCGTTTCCGCCACCGGCGATCGTATTACAAAAATCAAATTCAAAGGTTCAAAAATTGAAAAAATATCAACTGCCGAAGGCGTGGACCTGGATTCACTAATTTATAACGTTCCGGTTTATGAAAAAATAATTGAAACCAGAATCTTCCCAGCTAAATACTGGATAGCGGCCGATGATAAAGTTGATTTGGCGATACAAAACATAAAGGCTGAGATGCAACAGCATGTTAAAAAATTAGAGAAGGATGGGCTTCGTCTTGAGGCCGCAAGGCTTAAAGAACGAACGGAATACGATATGCAAATGATCAAACAGGCTGGCTATTGCCATGGCATTGAGAACTATTCCAGACATCTGGACTTCCGTGAATCTGGCGCCCCGCCCTTTACGCTTATTGATTTCTTCAAGACCAAGGGCGATTTCCTGACGGTCATAGATGAATCGCACATGACGATTCCCCAGATTAACGGCATGCATGGCGGCGACCACTCACGCAAATCAACTCTAGTAGAATATGGATTCCGCTTGCCCTCAGCGCTGGATAACAGGCCGCTTCGTTTCGATGAATTCGAAAAAAACATTAATCAGAGGGTATATATATCAGCCACCCCAAAACCATATGAAATAAAAAAGTCCACTAAAAAAGGCGTGGCCGAACAGTTAGTCAGGCCTACGGGATTGCTGGATCCAATTATAGAGATCCAACCAACCGAAAATCAGATTCAGCATCTTCTTGAAGAAATACGCAAGCGAGCGGCCAATGGCCAAAGAGTTTTGGTTACAACTCTTACCAAGAGAATGGCCGAAGACTTGTCCGAACACTTAGCTGACAACGGCGTAAAGGTAAATTACATACACTCTGAGATTAAGACTCTCCAGCGCCTTGAGATTATACATGATCTGCGGCTTGGCAATTACGATGTTATCGTGGGGGTTAACTTGCTCCGCGAAGGCTTGGACCTGCCTGAGGTTTCACTTGTGGCAATACTGGATGCTGATAAGGAAGGATTCCTGCGTAATACCACAACCTTGATCCAAACCATGGGCCGAGCTGCACGGCACGTAGACGGTCACGTTATTATGTACGCCGACAAAATCACGCGCTCAATGGCGAACGCAATTAAGGAGACTGCGCGCAGACGCAAGGCGCAAGAAGAATTTAATATAAAGAACGGCATTACGCCAACAACGATTATAAAAGCGGTTAAACGCTCTGATTTGCCATCATCCAAAAAAGCACGCATCAGCAAATGGTATAGTTATGACCCAAGCGACAAAGAAGAGCTGGAGCACCTCACACCAATAAAACAACTAGATCGCCTGCAAAAAGATATGGAGCGTGCGGTCAAAGAACTCAAGTTTGAGCGGGCCATGATACTCCGCGAACAAATACTTAAGATTAGGAAATCATTGTAGGCTCGACTATCGGCTTATTATATAGTTTTAAATATAGCTCGGAAAATTAGCTTCAACCCGCTACGGCGGGTTTTAATTAATTTGCAAAAAAATCATACCCATGTTAGTCTGTGTTTTAATAATTGAACTTTATGCCAATAACACAATCGGCCAAAAAGGCCTTAAGACAATCAAAAAAGAAGCATGCTCATAACGTCAGACGGAAAACTAAATTCCGTGTTTTTGTTAAGGAATTCCGTAAGGCCGTTATCGCTAAGAATTTTGATAAAGCCAAGGAAATACTGCCCAGCGTTTATAAGGCGCTCGACAAGGCCGCCAAGAGCAAAACTATCAAGAAAAACACTTCGAGTCGGCTCAAATCAAGGCTGACTCGGCTGATCAATAAAAACACTCAGCCAAAGCAATAAAAAACACCCACGATGTAAGATCGGGGGTGTTTTTTATTAAAGTGCGTAAGTTACGTCAGGAGCGTTCGGCGACATTTACCGCAATGCCCAGTCCAGCAAGTATTGATACCAGCGAAGAACTTCCAAAACTTATAAACGGTAGCGGCAAACCCGTAAGAGGAATTAAGCCTGAGATGGCGGCAATATTAATAATGGCCTGCCCAGATATCCAAACCGCTATACCCAAGACTACCATGCGACCAAAGGGATTGACGGCCTTAGCAATCCCGGCCAATGTCAGTGAAAGTGCCAAAAACAAACCAAGCAAGAAAATCGCACCGATGAAGCCAAGCTCTTCAACTACAATCGCAAAAATAGAGTCCCCCACCGGTTCCGGCAAATAGTTAAATTTCTGACGGCTCTGACCAAACCCCAATCCAAATAGTCCGCCCGAACCAATACCCAACATGGCCTGATTGACATGGTATGATATGCCCTGCTTATCTACATTCGGATTCAAATAAGCCTTCAATCTATCAAATCGATACGGCTCTATAACTGCTAACGCTCCCAATAAAATACCGAGCACTAAAATCAGTACCAAAAAGTGGCTTAGTTTAACTCCGGCGAAGAAATACATTGAAAGAGCAATAATACTTACCAGCACCAATGTACCCATATCTGGCTGTAACAAAAGCAGGCCTCCGATAAAAGTCATGACTACAAAAAACGGAATTGCCGAGCCGGGACCGACATCAATATGGCCGTCGCGCCGGCTAAACCAAGCAGCCAAATAAATTATCAATGTTAACTTCAAAATTTCTGACGGCTGAAAAGTAAACAACCCGAAATCCACCCAACGCTGCGCCCCTCTGAGCCCATAGCCTACACCAGGCACAAAAACGAGAACCAATAGCCCGACCACCGCAACCAGCAGGGGCAAAGCCATTTTTTTCCAAAATTTATAATTTATTTTTGAAAAAAGAAAAAAGAGGGCAAGGCCTGGCAAAACTCCATAGAGAAGCTGGTGTATAAAATAATAATAGGACGAGCCGAAACGCTTCTGGCCATCCACGATACCGGCAGACGAAAGTATAACCAAGCCAAAAACAATTAGAATAAAAACTAATATGCTTAGGGTTTTGCCGGATTTAGACATCACATCGCCCCTTAATTTTTCTTACAACATCATGCCTTCCTACAAATTACGCAGAATTCGCTAAATTGTTGGACACAGACCAGTTCTCCGTTTACCGCTAGAAAGCTTCGCTTAACCGCTCGCTTTCTGCGCGTTTTCCGACTAGTCTTAGTGTTACCCAACAATTCTAAACGCTCATTCTGCTAATTTGTTAGTCGGCAGATGAATGACGAAAAATTAAAGATCTCAGTATGGCCGTTTCAAGAGATTGACCCTTACTATCTTAAATTTTACGCCAAAACTCATGTTTATGAAAATGGCTGAAATAAAAAATTGCCTTGCGACAATTAAAAAAAGCTTCCTAAAGAGCCAGGCTTAATTTTAGTAATCAATCTGCCCACTAAGTCCAGAGTGTTATTCACAAGCTTCCTTCGATAAAAACTAATTACCCAAGTAACGGTGGCAGTTTACTATCTACTAGAAATATAATCAACCCAATAATAGCTCCTATGGCGGAAATCATCCAGAAACGCATGGTCACTTGCGTCTCATGCCAGCCCCTGGCTTCAAAGTGGTGATGAATTGGCGTAGAAAGAAAAATTTTCTTGTGGCGTAGTTTTTTGGAGACTAGTTGTAAGATAACAGACCCGGATTCAATTATAAAAATCACTCCGATTGGTATCAGTAAAAATGGTGTGTTGGTTAGCATCGCAATAATACCGAGCACCACGCCAAGCGACATTGAGCCGGTATCACCCATAAAAAATTTGGCTGGAAAAATATTAAACCACAAAAACGCAATCAAGGCACCGATAATGGCAGCGATAAACGTAACCAAGTCCATTCTACCTTGGTCAAAAGCAATCGCACCATAAGCTGCAAACATTGTAAGGAATACTCCGGCCGCTAAACCATCCAACCCGTCTGTTTCATTCGCCGAAAAAGCCGATGCGACAATTACAAAAATAAAGAATGGGATATACCACCAACCGACAGCAAAATCACCGAGAAATGGCACGTTTATTGAATTAAAATCCAGCTTGAAATAAAACCACCAGGCACCACCGGCAGCAACGACAATATAGAGCAACAGCCTATCGCGCATACGCAGGCCGCCACCGCGAGGCCCCTTACGGAACACGCCCATTAAGTCATCGGCTAGACCAAAAATCGCCGCCACAATCAAAGCCCCAAGGGGCAGCCACGTCTGGCCACGAGAGAAAAAGTTAACCCGCGACCAAAATCCGTCTGCAGTGCTGTGCAAATACCAAAAGACAAGGGCCAGCAGAGTAACCGTGATCCAGATTATGACGCCGCCCATTGTCGGAGTGCCTTCTTTCTTTTTGTGAAGCTCATGAAAAATTGGCGCACTCTCGATGGAGCGAAGCTGCTTACCTAGCTTATATTTATGCAAAATCTTATTCCAAATTGGCGTCAACACAATGGCCACAAAAAAACCCAGTGCTGCCAGCACGAATATGCGAACCACGTTGAATACCGTGAAAAGACTTTCGGCCATAAAGTTTTACTGCCAAGAATAGGCCTTCTTAGCCCACACTATTAATTTTGTCGTCTCACCGAATCTATCATTTGAACCAAGTACTACGCTTATGACTTGATCAATTCCATTGTCAAGATTAACTTCAAGTACCATGGTTCCCAATGCAATGTCAGTATATCCTGTTTTCCCAAGCACGATGTCGGTGATTTTGCCTAGTAGGTTGTTGGTATTTATAATGCCATGTTTTATCTTACCGTCGGCAGAACTGACTTCCTCGGCCACAGTTGTAAGAACTTCCGAAATTTGTTTTCTCCCTGCAGTGTGCCTAACCAATTTTATCAGATCAGCGGCGGTTGAAAAGGTGTCGGCATCAGAAAGGCCGGCGGGATCAGAAAAACGCGTGTCAGCCATACCTAACTCTTGGGCCTTCAGGTTCATTTCCTGAACCAAATTTATCCCTCGTCTCTCAGCCTCGGTAGCAAATGTTAGAGCGGCATCGTTAGAGGATTTGATGAGCATAATTTTAAAAAGATCAAGGCCCAAAAAACGCTCATCTTTATAAAGATCGGCCCCAAGCCCATCCACATTTACATTTTCAGCAGACACGACATAGATGTCATCAAGACTTAGACGATCCAAAACGATTATAGCCGTCATTAACTTAGTAATAGAGGCGATGGGTAACCTTTTATTTATGTTTTTGGAAAAAAGAAGCCGCCCCGACTGAACATCAAACAACACTGCTGCCTCAGCCTCAATTATAGGTTCAGTAATATTAAAATCACGCACCGGACGGTAATTCGTCTCCGTTACCGGCAGTAGGAAGGCTTGAGCCCCCCCACTTAGTGGTTCGGCCGCTAAGTTAGCGCCTGGAACCTCAACCGGATATCCAAAAATAAAAAAAACCCCACCGCAAACGATCCCTCCCAGAACAATAGTAAATAAAATGATACTTGGCCTCATTACTTTTTTACCTGCAAGTGCAATTCTTTCAATTGTTTTTCTTCCAGCTCGCTGGGCGCATCCATAACTGAAGTGCGGCCAGAACTAGTTTGAGGAAAAGCTACAACCTCACGCAAATAATCTTCGCCGAGCAGCGTCATAAGGTTTCGCTCTACACCGTGGGCTATTCCCCCATGAGGAGGAGTGCCAAATTTAAATGCCTCTAGCATGTGGCCAAACTGCCTATCGATAGATTCTTTGGAATAACCCATAATTCGAAAGACCGCCTCTAGCATGTCCGGCTTGTGAGCTCTAATACTGCCGCCTCCGACCTCGACACCATTACAAATAAGGTCATATTGCGTAGTTAAAATATCTCCGACATTATCGCCCTTCAGCAACCAGTCGGCATGCTCTGGCTTAGCCATAGAAAAAGGATTGTGAGTAAACGTCCATTTGCCCTCTTTGTCTTTTTCGAAAAACGGGAAATCCTTTACCCACGCATAGGCCAACACGCCAGACTTCTTGTCTTCTTCTGTTCGCAAATCAAATTTGTCTGCACCAATTTTTTCCATTGCTTCCTTGTACGTAAAAACGGGAAATGGCTTCTCTTTAATTTTATACCCCAACGACTCAACAACGCTCACAGTAAACTCCTCGTCCAGAGCCGTTACATCTTCCTGCCCAACAAAGCTCATTTCAATATCTATCTGCGTATGCTCAAATCCTCTGTCAGCACGAAGATCTTCGTCGCGGAAGCATCTAGCAATCTGAAAATACTTTTCAAAACCAGCAACCATTAAAAGTTGTTTATACTGCTGAGGCGACTGCGGTAAAGCAAAAAACTTGCCTGGATTCAAGCGCGACGGAACTACAAAATCTCTAGAGCCTTCGGGGGTCGGCGCGCTTAAAATAGGCGTCTCTATTTCTAAGAAGCCTTTTTTGAATAAAAACTGCCTTGCCGCATCAACAAATTTAGACCTGAGCGCAATATTTTTCTGCAGGCGTTCGCGACGAAGATCAAGGTAGCGGTATTTCAAGCGGACTTCCTCACCTATCTCGCGGCCATCGGTATCTAATGGAAACGGCGGAGTTTCTGCCTGCGCCAAAACCTCAAGCGATTCCGGCTGGATTTCTATTTTACCGGTCTCAATCTCAGAGTTAATCATCTTCTCCGGCCTCTCCGCTACTTTACCGGTAATTTTCAAAACCCATTCTGAGCGAAGCGAGCTGGCAAGCTCATAATCTTTTTGCTGGGGAACAAAAACAATCTGTACCGTGCCTGAGCGATCACGTAGGTCAATAAAAATTAACTTGCCATGATCCCGCCGGCTATGCACCCAACCAAAAAGTTCCACCGTCTCCCCTGCTTTGTTTTTGGTATCGGCAACGTGAGTTCTCATATACGGATTAATCTTATTATAAAAACAAAAAGCCCGCAAACGCGAGCTCAATGTCTTAATTCTGAGAGATGGCTACTCTCGCTTATCCTTCAAGAGGTAATAAAGCGCCAGCGGTGCGGCCCAATTAGCAGCACGCTCGATAAAGTCGAGCCAGCCAATACCCACCAAAGGTCGAACTAAGGCCGTCCAGAAACCCCAGGCGGCCGCCCAGAGTAAGACAGGACGCATAGGCCTGATCAATATTATCGCGGCAACGATTAAATCACTGACGCCAACAAGCGTTAGAAGGCTAGTCGCCGTTAGATCGTTTACATTAACCATCTGGGCAATCCACTTGATCCAATCTGCTTTGCCGCCTATGGCCAACAAACCATGGCCGGCGAACTCGCCAGCGACACCGACACGCAATAACCACTCTATTTTTTTATTTGTAGTCATACTCTTATTATATTGTTTAATATATTTAATACGATGTCCGCCCTGTTGGAGTCGCACCAACGACCATCTCCTTAAAATTTGGTTACGAAGTCCACCCTGCTGGATTCGAACCAGCGACCTTCTCCTTAAAAGGGAGCAGCTCTACCAACTGAGCTAAGGGTGGACTTCGTAACCAAAAATTGTTTGCTCTTCCTGGGAAATTTGATTTGTTACCCACGACTTCGTCGTGGACAAATACATTTCACTTCGTTCATTAAATTTCGCGTTAAAGTGCCGCCAGGCACTTTAACCCAACTGAGCTAAGGGCGGAAATTAAAAAATCTTATTTTGACTTTACCATAAAAAACAAAAACCGGCAATTAAGCCGGCGGGAGCTAAAAATTGGTTATTTAAACCAACCTCAATTCTTTCAGAATCAGATACCAAACCGGCTCAAGGCCGGGTTCATTCTGCCATTCAACATCTTCGCAAAGTCTTCTTGTTAATGAGGTCAGATCACCCGCCGGATCAAGTTCATACTTTCTGGCAAAACTTTCAGTTCTAGCGACAGCCTGCCTCAACCCTTCTGCGGAAGTCCAACTTATTCGTCGGACTTTTTCTTTTTCTTCTTCTCTTATGGACGTCTCACCGCTCCATTCCTGGGCCCCATAAACAGACCAGTGATGGTGGTCACCGCCTTCTCTCTTGCATGGGTTGGCAAAATCTTTTTCCAAAACCAAGCTCTGCTTAACAATGGTCAGTCCGACTTCTTCTGCTATTTCCCGCACCGCACCGTCCTCTGCTCTGTCGCCATCCAGATGTCCAGCCGGGGCCGCCATACCATACGGCCAGCTCTTCCTCTCTATCAAAAGCAGGTCGCCAGTGCTATTTCTAATTATCACGCCGACAGAAGTATTATCGCAGATCTTTGCCATAAGCCTCCTTTTTATGTAAGTCTTTTCATTAATTCTTCGGGCGTATTTATAATCTCGGTAAATAATATGTCCCTGCAAATCTCACCACCGAAATTTGGAGGTTTTTCAGGCTCAAAGGCGTAAATTATCATGTTCTTGCCGTGAGCAAAACCAACTTCCAGTGTCGTGTTAACTCCAAGATAGCCCTCTTTGTTATAAACAAAACAAACATCGGCCTTCCTTATCCTGTCAAAATGCTCATGAACCATGGCCGGAACCCTGATACGGTAACTTTTTGACAGCAATCTGTCCTTCTCTTTTTTTTTGAGCATTCTGGTCCGCTGTCTTTGAAAATTAGGCTCAAAAACTACCCCGACTCCGAGAGCCTTGAGTTTATCTACAAAAGACCTGATCTCGCCTTTATATCTTTGGGAGCCGCAGATGACAACACTCTTCATATTTAACAAGCCCGCTAACCATCCCTCCCGATGATTAAAGAGGCTACTTAATTTTTTCAAATAATTCCTTAGGTGTCTTCACAATATCGTGTATCAGATAGCTTGCCGATGGCTCATCATACAGATCATTTGGATAATTACCCATGAGGAATCTGTGATCAAGGGCGAATATGAGCTTGGAATCAATGGCGGCGGCAAAAAGTTCACCATACGTATTGGCTCCTACATAGCCATCCTTATTGAATATAAATACGACATCCGCCTGTTTAACTTTACGAAAAAGATGATTATAAACAAGACCGGGAATTGATTTCCTGTAGGCTATGTTTTCTAGCCGCACCTTCTCGCTACTGAGTTCGAAGTCGCGCTCTTTTTTTTCAAATTCAGGATGTAATATTATAAAACTGCGCATATTCTTTTTGCTGATATTTTGAAAATTTTTTATGAATTTTTCAAGCTCTGGCCTAAACTTCTGCGAAGAGCAAAAACAAATCTTTACCATGACAGAATGATAACAACCTGCCAGAAAAGAATCAACTATTCTTCTTTTTTACCTAAAGTTTCATCCAATATCCTGCGCAACCCCTCAACATCTGCTTCAACTTTAGCTCTGGGTGGCTTGGCTTGCCCTGAACCTGTTGAATGGGACTTAAGCGGACGACCGCGAAAATCAACCGGTCCGCGTCCAGCAGCCTCAGAAAAAGACAGCGGCTTACTTGCGTAACTGGTAGACTGAGTGATACCTGATCTTACGGGCGCCGGCGATTCGTATCTAATAGGAGCTGCCCCTTGATTGCTATTCTGAGTAGGCGGCCTACCGGAGGGCCTGTCAAACCTTGACCCATCCCTACCCGTCGATCTGTCAAAACGCTCTTCGAACCCATAGCCTCCGCCTTGATCCTGTCTGGACTGGCCAAAACCACCCCGACGAGGCGAAAAAGAATCATCAGCGCCAGAAGCAGCGACAGTAAGCTCTCGCCATTTTAAAATCGCGTCTTCTATATCTTTACGAGCCTTGGCATAGGTAGCTCGAGAGAACTCTATAACTTGCTCTCTGGGGCTTATCGGCGGCGGCGCAATGGTATCCATTGTTGTGGCCGAAAAAGACCTGGAAGAAACACCGTCAATCATTAATTTCAAGTATATTTGTCGTTTACCAAGATTAACGATGTCGGTCGCCATAAACTCCGGCGACATTTCCTTTTCAAGCAGTTCCGCATCTTCGGCACCGACACGGAAGGACACAATTGTTCCAACATTACCAAAAACTGCATCCCTTACACCCTCTTCCATCTGAGTAACATATTGATGGGCAATGACCAGGCTTAAATTGAATTTTCTAGCCTCTGACAAAATATTAGCGAAAGAAGCTGTCGCAAAATTTTGAAACTCGTCAACAATAAGAACAAAATCCTTCCTTTCTGCCCTGGGAATATCAACACGAGACATGGCGGCTATTTGAATCTTGGTAATCAATAAGCCGCCGAGCAGTCTTGAGGCATCTTCTCCGACTCTGCCCTTAGAAATATTAATAAGCAATATCTTTTGTTCGTCCATTGCTTGTCTTATGTCAAAACTGGACTTCTTCTGACCGACTATATTCCTAATAACCACGTTAGAAACAAACTGTCCGATCTTATTTTGAATGGCGGCAGTAGCGTCCATGCGATACTTAGGATCCCATTTTTCAAATTCTTGCGTCCAAAAAGCCTTACACTCCGGATCTTTGATTTGTCCAACCACCCATTTCCGATACTCCTTCTCCGCCATCATGCGGTTAATTCCAAGCAAGGTTGAATCCGGCACCTCTAAAAGGGCCAAGATAGTATAGTTGAGAATATACTCCATTCTGGCCGACCAAAGATCTATCCAAAGCTTCTTAAAAACTGCCATGATACCATCGGCCACAAGGTGCCTCTTGTCTGGGTCGACGGACTCTAAAACATTAAACGCTATCGGATATTCCAAGTCGGCAGGGTTAACGTAAATAACGTCCTTAATTCTTTCCGGCGGAATATAGTCAAGCAGATCCTCCACCGGATCTCCATGCGGATCAACAAAGGCTAACCCACGACCATCTCGAATATCCTGAATGGCAATGTTTTTAAGAAGCTCTGATTTGCCCATGCCGGTCTTACCGATGATATACATATGGCGCCGACGATCATCCATCTTGATGCCAAAAGTCACCTTCTTGTTTCGAAAGTTGGTTTCACCAAATAAAACTACTGGGTTTTCTGCAGACATAGGTTTTAGGTTTTAGGTTTTAGGTTTTAGGACTTTAATCTAACACCTAAAACCCAACACCTATCACCTATCTTATTGGTAGTCCAGCCGGCGGTTGGCCTTTCTTCGATTCTACGCGCGGAAAGGCTGGCGCCTTAACCCCAATTCCCGGCAAGTGAAAAAGGGTCGCCAATTCTTCAACGCCAAGAATAACGAATTGATCTACAAACTTTCGCTGCCTGTAGTTTCTGTAAAGATACCACTTCCTTAAAAATTCCTGCTTCTTGTAGCCAAATCCCTTGTCGGATGGAAAAAGCCAGGGGAACCATCCCTTGGCTAGGGTCCAGGTCCTTTTATTGGGTCTGAATGAATTTAAATTATTTAGATAGAACTGCTTGAAGTAGCCGGTTACAGCCGCAACGCGCGACATACGAAAGCGGTCCTTGCGTGCAAGATAAATAAACCTATAGCCTGACTTGAATCCAAGCTGAGCAATTTTATTCTCAACTTGCTCCAAGACAAATTTCTGACCACCAGTCAGCTTCATTAAAGAAAACTCCTCCCTCTTTTTTTCTTCAGGAGCTGGTACGCCCCCCGGCAATAACTGATCTATAAAATCAACAGCCTTGCCCAAAGCATCGCGTTCAATTTTAGGCTCCCTACCGGTCAGCTTATCTACTTCGGCTTGTGCTTCTTTGGCCCAGGCGCCACCCGTTGCCCTGATAACTAGTTGGACCCATATATGCTCGCCGGGCTCAAGAGAGCTCATGGTTTCGGCTAGTGGAGCAAGGGGGTCAGTACGTTTGAATTCATCTTTGCCAGATTCCTCTTCGAAGAAAGGATAGGTTTTTATTGGATAGGCATCTGGCTTGGAAAATATCAACTCTGTGCCCCAAAGTTCATACTCGTCGTTAGGCAAATATTCCGGTAAAGAATTAACGTAATCTTCAGCAACCTTGATCTCGGCATCCGGGTATTGCGCAAAAACTTGTGCCTCTACCAGATCGCGCAAGCGTTCTGGGGTTCGAATATAAAAACCCGTCTCACCGCCATTGCCCACTATTTCAAATGAGAACCAAGGCTGAACTTGGCCTTCAAAAAATCTCTCTTTCCAAGTTTTTGAAGTGATATACCCAGCGTGTAGACCGGAAAAGATATTTTCAGCTATTTTAGGGCTTTTTTGAACGTCCGGAGGTGGTTTGATCTCAAGCAAAACCCACTTCAGAGAAAGAAGGTATTGTTGTTGTTTATACGAGAGCCATGATTCATAGGCACTAAAAAACAGCAAAAACGGGACGAATGTCCACCAGTATTGCTCCAGGTAATAAAAAGCGGTTTTTAGTGGACTGAGAATGTCGAGAAACAACGAGAATCAGTTGGTAGTTGGCAGTTGGCAGTGAGCAGTCTAATCAGAGAACATAAATCTTGCTCACCCAGTTTTATTTTTAATTTTATACTTCTACTCACTACTCACTACTCACTACTCACTTATTAGGCTTCACGGAGAACGTATACACCATCTCCCTTTTTTTCAAAGGTTTTGGGATCCTGCAGATTCAGCAATATAGTATTTTCTTTTACTAAGCGATGCGATAAAACTTGGGCCACTATGTCTTTTTTATGAAGTGGCTTGTTGGATAAGCGCATCAAATCTATTATAACATCTTTTACTGTCCCCGCCTTATAGCCCCAGTCAACCAAACCATATAAACCACGTCCTACCAAGACAAATCTCTTGTCTTTTATGAGCTCATTATGAACTGTCTGAACATTGGCTCTCCTGCCATCATTAAAGGACGCTGAATTTATAAGCTGCGCAATCTCTCTGAAATGTTTGGGCTTACCATCGCGCTTAAGCACTAAGAAGGCCTTGTCTCTGACTCCGCGCGGCTTAATATCCGGCCAACTAGTCAAACCAACCTGGCCGAAATTATTTTTAGCTATGTTTTTAGAAATTGAAAGATAAGAATCAACCACAGCCGAAGTAACGTCCTTAAAAGAGGCTCCGGACTTTTTATAAAATTCTACTAAGGCCGCCTCTGCTATCGGTGTCTTTTCTTTATTTAAAGAAGCGATGAAAGAAGACATTGAATCTCCGAACGATTCGGCGTGCTGTTTAGAAAGAGACCAAAAAGTATTAAAATCATCGTCCTCGGCAAAACGCTGGAACTTGCTATCAAGAGAAAGAAAGAAAACTAAAGCGGCATTCGCCGGACTTTCCTTAGCAATGCCCGAAAACTTAGCAAAAAGATGCTCTTCTCTGACAGATCCACCGCCCTGTTCCAAGATGTTCTCGGCAAGGTTAACAAAGGGCTTGATCTTGGCTACTGATCCGGAATCAAAGCCCTCTCTTATTTGTCGCAGAGAAACCTCTTCAATCTGCCTGACTCGCTCGCGCGTAATGCCGTAGCTCTTACCTATTGATTCAAGGGTTTCTTTCTTGCCGGTCTTCAAACCAAAACGGCGAGAAATAACATCCTTATTTCTAGTATTTAAAACCGAAAGTAACTGTCCGACCACTCCCCTGATTGAATTATTTAAATTTGGCACCAGTAATTGAGATCAAGCGGATATGCCTTAGCAATGGGCCCGTAAGCTAGTGCTAATTGCCACACCCTACTTAATCTAGTCAAATATACCATATAGCAATACGACAATCAAGTGTCAACCCCATGTTAAGATTTCTTCTTTCTGCTTAGCCATACAAGTATGGGTGCGGCCACAAAAAATGATGAGTACGCCCCGCAAAATATTCCTAGAATTAAAGCTAGCGCGAAGTACTTAATAGACTCTCCACCGAAGAAATAAATTGAAACCAGCGACAACAGGGTGGCGAATGTCGTATTAAGAGAGCGCACCAACGTTTGCATAATGCTCTTATGCACAAGTTCACCGAAATTATCTTTATGGCCAAGCCTCAGTACGTTCTCTCTTACTCTGTCAAAAACAACTACTGAATCAGATAACGAATAGCCCAGTATAGTAAGCGCCGCAGCTACAAAAACCGCGGTTACTTCTATGCCATAGTAATGCCCAAGCCAAGCAAAAATACCGGTCGGTATAAGAATATCATGAATCAACGCGGCAATCGCTGATAAACTTACCGCCCATGGCGAAAGGACTCTTGATAGTTTCCTGAAAACAAAAGCAATATAAAAAGTTACAGCCAAAAGTAAAATAATTATTGAGGTTATACTCTTACGACGTAACTCACTGCCGATTGTCGGCCCGATAGAATCAAAACGTTTTTCTATCACCTGGCCAAACTTTTCCGCTACTTGCTGAAGAATAGCTTGGTGTGCAGGCTCACTGATATCGTTGAGCCTGACGATAGCATCCTTGTCCCCAGCCAAGTTAACGCTCACATTTGTAACCTCGCTAACTGCGCTTACGGCATGCTCTAATTCAGTGGCAGTGGGCCTGGCAGCCTCAAAAACAAGTTCAATTACTGAGCCTCCCTTAAAATCAATGCCATATTGTAGACCAAAAATAGCAATAAATATTATCGCCAGAACAGTCAGCGCCACTGAAATCCAAAACATAATTTTATAAAAATTGCGCATATTTAGAATAGCCACTTCTTATTTTCAAACTTACGTCCTGTAAATAAATTTAAGAATGTTCTGGCGATAACCGTGGCCGTGAAAAGACTCATAAGTACTCCGATACCCAGTGTCAACGCAAAACCCTTAACAACTGACGTTGAAAATATATACAAAACCAAGGCGCCTAGAATCGTTGTTATATGACTATCCCTGATTGAAAACCAAGCGCGCTCAAATCCCTCATGAACGGCCTGCCGCAAAGGTTTACCAGCCTTCAACTCTTCGCGCAAGCGGGCAAAAATTAAAACATTAGCATCAACAGCAATGCCTAAGGACAATATGAATCCGGCGATACCGGCCAGCGTAATGGTAACGGGAATTACTTTATAGATAGACAAAACTACCGCCATATAAATCAAAAGTGCAAAAACCGAAATTGCGCCCGGCAAACGGTAATAAATTATCATAAAAGCCGCCACTAAGAACAGGCCGTAAAGACCCGCCTTGAGAGAACTACTCAAAGAGTCTTGGCCCAGAGACGGACCTATGGTCTGCTGTGATACCAAAGTAATCGGCACTGGCAAGGCTCCGGCATTAAGTCGGTTAGCAAGATCTTTGGCTTCTTTAATACTGAACCCGCCCGATATAACCGCACGTCCATCAGGAATTTCGCTTTGTACCACAGGTGCACTTATCGCAACACCATCGAGATAAATCGCCACCAGCTTGCCAAGATTGCGCTTGGTTATATCGCCAAAAAGTTTCGCACCCTCATCGTTCAACTCAAGAGAGACCTGGGGCTGAGAAGTATTCTGGTCAAAAATCAGCTGTGAACGCTTGAGATAACGACCGGTTAGGCCGGTAGACATGAAATATGGATCCTCGATTAACTGCTGATCCTTGGCCTGTGCGTCAAGTATTTTTTTTGACTCATCTTCTGGGCGCTGTTCTTTAAATTCTAGGAAAGGAGTTTGGCCAATCAGTTGTATCGCCTGATTAACGTCGCTTACGCCAGCTAACTCAACGACTAGACGATCCTTACCCTCTATCTGTACCAACGGCTCAGCTACGCCGAAAAGATTAACCCTGCGCTCAATAACATCCCTCACTCCTGACATGGCTTCATCAGAACTCTGATCACCGCTACCGGACAGATCAGCCTGGTAGACCAGGTGAGTACCGCCGAGAAGATCCAGGCCAAGCCTGAACGGTGGAACATTGAAAAAATGAGGAATCCTAAACTTTGAGTTTTGAATTTTGAGTTTTGAATTTACGATATCGGCTCCCCTGTCCCACCCCTGCGGGTAAACAAAAATCGCCAGGAACAAAGCGACGATTAAAATAATTAAGGGAGTGAATTTGTTGTTACGCATTAAAAAGTATAATAAAATAACACACCTATAAAAGCAAGGCCATATGTGCCCGCCTAGGACAATATTACCTTTTTGAGAACTTCGCCTCGCCCCAGATTTTACAATTTTGTGATAAAAAAACAGCGAGGGGTTTCGCTGCATGAGATCATCGAACTAATTTTTTACCAAAGCATAGTAACCGTAAGAACAGCGTGTGTAATCTCATTTGTAGCGCCGGCAGAGCTAAGTGATAAAACAAATGTATTATTGTTTGAAGGATTTAGTAGAGCTATTAGATAGCCTCCGGTCGACCATGCTACCCGATCCCAGCTGTCGCGTGGTTCATTAGGATAGGCGGTACCGTGTGTAGTATTCGTAGCAGAATCATATACGAATGTATCGTGCGCGACCAAACCGGTTGAAGTTACCCTTCCTCCTGGTCCGGATATATTAGAAAAACTAGCCATAACAAACACTGGCTCGTTACTTACAGGTAACGGTATGACTGTATCTACCGCAGAGTTCAATATGAAGGTCCGTTTTTGGCGATGGCTTCCAACATTATCAGAATTTCCTTGGGCAAAGGCAACGTTTTTGTTGGAAAATTGAAGTAATCCTATTAATAGTACCGCTAGAAAAAACAAGATAATTGAAAGTTTTTTTCTCATTTCTTCTCCTTGTTCTTATTTTAAATGACCAGCAAATCTGAAAGACCTTGTAATATAAAGCCTTCCAGCGTTAATATCCTAGCAAATCTTCGTAAATTGATCAGGCCCTACTTTATATGATTCCACCAAAATCGCGTTACTTATTACACCTTAATTCTTCTTCGGCCTTTTTAATTAATTCGTTGGATTCAGTTATAAGTTGTATGCCTTCGCTCCGTCTACTGTTAACAAGATAGTATAAGCCCAAATTATAATTAGCATTTATGCTTTTTGGAGAATCTTTGGCCATGCTAGTAACTAATACTTCCTCGTTTAACCAAATGCGATTACGCTTTACGATCGTTGTTCCATAAATCAATAATAGTGCCGCTAACAAAATATAAATTAATGGCCTGTATCTTTTTGATAATAAATAATTAATCCCAAAAGCTACTATAATAACAAGCCCAGCTGATGCGGCGTAAACCAGTCGATCGGCCATAATTGTCCCGATCGGGAAAATTAAGTTTGAAATCGGAAAATATACTGCCACAAAAAAGGCTGCGCCAAATGCCAGCGGTCCTCCACAGCTTTTGCGTCTAAAAATTAGGCAAATCATGGCTAATATTAACATCAAGCCCACCAACATCACCAAATCTAATGGGGAAGTAATGGGTACTGTCTGGGCATAGGCGTAATCGGCCGATAAGTGAAGTGGAAAAAATATTTTCCATATATACACTGCCGCCAACTTAAGCGAAGTAAGTATTCGAGTTGACTGACAAACCGTGATAAGGGGGTTAGCAATGAGTCCGTTATCATTGGCCAGAAAGTTATTGCCCAGAGCAGCCCACCTTAAAACTATGTAGGCGACTCCGGAAACCATGAAAGGAACTATTTTTTTAAACCAACTCGCAAAATTATATTTTTCCGTAGCGAATAGCCAAAAGATAATAAACGGGAATATTCCTATCGCAACCTCTTTAGATAAAACCGCCAAAAGGAAAGCAAGCCCGGAAAGCCAATACTTTTTCAAATAAAAAGCCAATAAGATTAGCAGGCCAAAGAAAAGGGCTAACAAATCAGAACGGCCAGAGATGTAAGTTACTGCCTCGACATGAATTGGCAAAAACAAAAACAAGCCATATGAAATATAAGCCAGCCGCCTAGATTTAAAAACTCGGATTACGAGAATAAACAAAAGCCAGGTATTTAGGGAGTGGATCAATATATTTACAACGTGAAACAGGGTCGGCTTATCGCTTACGGCAAGATTGAGAACATAAGATATCTGGGTCAGCGGTCGATATAGCCCGGTAGTAGATTGCCACAGATAATACGGTCTTAAAAATTCCATGGGTATGGTCCCCATGCTTCTCTCCTGTGGGCTTGGGAAAATTGCCCGACCATCATCCAATATAAAACTTCCTCCGATGCCGTTGCCGAATAATAAAAAAGTTAGGGCAACGGTAGCTAAAAGAGTGGGTATTTCAAACTTTTTTAGTTTTGCTGACCACATAAACTTATTGCCCGAACAACTGTCTTTCGTTATTATTCTGGCAGTTTCTCCCTCGAAACCCTGGGCTTCTGCTTATCCAACCACTCCTTTATGAAAAGCGTGGCGCGGACGTCGTCTTCGTTGTATTTGACGATTTTGTTCATGATTTTTTGATCGCCGGTTTTGAGCCAGTCGTTATACCAAACAACAGACTCGGCTCCGCCGGCGTCCTCCGCCTCCCACTTGAATCCAAGATATTTAGCCACATCTTTGAGACTGTAGAAATATATGGGCAAAACCGCAGCCTCAATGAATTTCCAATGCAAATCAATGGTATTATTCTTGAACTTATCGTCAAGTGCTATCGAAATGCCGTATTTGTTGCCCAGCCGCCTGAAAACCTCTCTTTCATAATATGAGTAGTGATAAATTACAAAATTTTCCAAAGACTCAAGGAAATCCAAAAACTCCCGCCAAACCCTGGCTTCATCTTCTTTATCTTTGGCCCAAAAATACTTATATTCCGCTTCTTTCCCCGGCTTCTTAATAATCATCCCCAGTAAGTAATCAATGCCATCGGTAGGATCAGACTCAATATCAAAATATATTTCATTCTTAACTTCAGGAAATTCGCTTTTCTTGAGAATCCTCGGCTCATTAGAAATCAAAACTTGCGCCTGATTATAAAAACGTAAAATCTTATCAAACGGCCAATCCTCAAGTCGGTAGCGCAGATTATCAAGATCGGCAGACGCAAGATCCTTAACCGTATGAATGCCCAGATCGTAAAATCTACGCTGATCATTCTGGCTCAGTTTATAGACGAGCGAAATATCATCACATTCTTTAGCCTCTTCGGTACAAAGCGAATACCACGGGGACTGCTTGCAGCCGCTCTTGAGAAACGGGGGCGGCTTTTCGCCAGCCAACACCTGTTCAATCCTATCTTTTGTAAGATGGAAATAGTCAAGAAAGTCATCCACCATAAAAGATCTTTCCTCGCCATCGGAATTGATTATATAAGCATCTCGCGGCAAAACGCCCTGTAACCGTTCAAGAATTAAACTATAAAAAACTAACTGAAACTTATATTCATCCCTTATTTCTTTACCAGTTTTTATGTCGTAGACAACGTAGTAGTGATCGCCGAAGTTAGACTTCATTCCCTTCTCAACCGGTCTTGCCTCAAGCAGGTCGGGAATACCAACCCAATTTTGGTCCATTAAAACGCCATGATAGATATTCTTGCCCTGTTTCATCATTTCCATCGTTGTCAGGAAGGCTTCATCGAGATCGCGCATAAGTTCCGGCTTAATCTCCTCAAACTTGCGGCCCTTGATCATTTCACGCTCATGCTTGAGTCCACCCTTATGTATCATCTGGATCAACGGCGGTATCTCGCCCTTCTTTGTCTGGTCGCCATAGATGTCATACCAAATCCAATGTGGACACTGGAAAAATTTATAAAAATGCTCCCCTGTTAATTTTGGTTTTTTATTTTCTGGCATAAGCAATAGTTGATATGACCTCAGTATATAATTAATTCTGCCGAAAAGCTAATAACTAATTTTTGTCGCTCCTAGATACGATCGTATTTAAAAGCGACATTAGCTAAAATATCTTTTGACAGCTGCCTCTCTCCCGCCCAAAGACTCCGCGACAACAACACAGACGTACTTACTAATCGCCAATAACCTTACCAACTCTTCAATGTCTTTCTCACAGGCATAACAAGTTACATAAACACTCTTTTGCAGTTGGTAGCATTCCCACTCATTCAGTTTGCTGCGAAGTAAGTCTCTGGCAGCCCTCTTTTCTTCCGGAATATCAAAAATAATTACGCGCCACCGACCGTCACGTTTTTTATTTTCTATTTTAAGTTCCTCCAGTTTGGCAAAATTGATATATTTATATCCCTTCTCCGTAATAACTGCTTCGACCCCATTTGAATACTTGATAAAACCACGTCGCTTTAGTGCGTAAAGTTTGCGACTAAGAACAGTTTTATTCGGAAAAAGTTTAGATCTTATTAGGTTTTGCTTAAATGTACTTTTAGGCAAACCACCATAAAGTCGGCGTTCAATGGCATCAAGAATACCGTAATTTGGATATTTGCTGTACCTCATTAAATCTCACGATTTGTCGTCTTTAAATACGATCGTATTTAAAGACGACAAATAATTTAAATTATCCCACACCGCCTAACCCAAATCGTCACTCATTACGATGGCTGGCCCAAGCACAATGCTGGCACTCTGCGCCTGACTGTGGTGGGGTATCTGAACGGGCTAATTGAACGGCATTGGCAAATAGATCGTGAATATAAGTCGGGTCGGTTGTTACCTCGCGAATTATACCTCGAAATGGCAAACGACCCCTAAAACCATCGGTTTTATCTACCTGATAAAAAACAAAAAAGGCCTTGCCTGCAATTTTATAACCGGACTTATCCAGTATGTGAGTATAGGTATCCATCTGCATTTGATAATCATCATAAACTGAAATTTCTTTGGCACCAGATGACTTATAATCAATCACCGCAAGCGAGCCATCATTGAACTCCAGCATATCATCAACCGCACCGAACAATGTCGCGTCGAGTTCTTCGTCGTGATATTTAAGGCCTTCGAAATTATTGCGCCATTTCTGAAGTTGGACGTGATCAGGATAAAGATGCGCCTCAGACATGCCATCGTGATCAACTAAGACAGGATGCATCTCTCCCCTTTCACGGTACCCATCAAACTCCGCCTTCAGCAATTGGTCTACTGCGATTGATAATGTATAAGGATAGCCCTGGGGACGGCCAATACCTTGGTGCTTATACATCCAAAAACAACGAGGGCATTCCTTCATAAGCTGAATATTCGCGCGCGATATTTTTAACGGTTTTGAGGTACGTACTATTGACATTGGTTATATAATTTGCTATAATTAATAGTACGTTGAGAGCAACCATCGGGCTAGCCGAAATGGCCGAAGTGGTTGGGGAGGGCAATCGAGCAATCGGCACCCCTCCGCCTCAGCGTTTTTATTTCCTTAAAACTAATTCTATTTTCTATTTACTAATTTCTATTTTATTTACTGCATCCCCTTGTTTAATTTTCAACACCACATCCATACCCTTCACCACCTTGCCGAAAACCGTGTGCTTGCCGTAGAGATGCTGCTGCGGCTTGGTGGTAACAATGAAGAACTGGCTGCCGTTGGTATTCGGTCCAGCATTGGCCATGGCTATATAGCCCGGATCCACCGGTAGCGACTTGAGGGAACTACTGTACTTGTAACCCTGCGCTTCATATTGGGCGATGAGTTCGTCTGTGGCACCAAGTGATTTTAAATTAATCTCATCTTCAAACTGATAACCGGGTCCGCCAGTACCTACGCGAGGATCGTCGGTTTTAGATAATGGGTCACCGCCCTGGATCATGAAATCATCAATAACTCGATGAAATTTAGTTCCATCATAAAAACCAGCCTCAGCCAGCTTAACAAAGTTAGCTACGGTCTTAGGGGCAACCTCTGAATAAAGCTCCAGTTCAATATCACCGCGAGCAGTTTCCATCGTGACCTTAACTATATCCGGCATAGTTTCTTGAGAATTAACGGTGGCCACAGGAGTCGGAGATGATTCAGGAGTTTTATCTAAAGCAGAATTATTTCTCTGCTGAAAATAAAAATAACCGCCGAAACCTATAACCAACGCAATAAAAGTTAGAATTAAAATCTTAAGCATAAAACTACTCTAGCAAATTATCTAGTTCTTGCAAAACATCATCGGGTATTTGAATCGGCCTACCTGCCGGGCTGATCCCAGGATAACGCCAAGCAGAAATTATTCTTACTGCCGGGATCTGGAATTTAGAATTTATGGTTTGGCTGCGTAAATTTTGATCTATCTGCTGATACATAACCCAGACCTCCTGGGGTTTTTTCTTATTGCTGGTCGGCTGCATAACGGCAACTGTTCTCTCGGCCACGCCGTCTTCTTTACGCTTGGGAAACCTGACTATTCTTTTAATCAAGCCCTCCGATATTCCATAATAAACCATCTTGCCTTTCACGTGATTAGTCCAGCGATACTTGTCATCATTTTTAGGAGGCTTGAACTGCATGTTTGTTTTTTAGATAAAGCTCCAATGTGTGTCTAGCGTTTGGCTCTATGTCTAGGTCGCGCAAGGCTGCATCAGCCGGCATCCAGTCATAGCCTTCGGCTTCATCGTTTAGCTTGGCCCTCTTGCTACCGACACGAACAATTTTATCAACAAAAATATGATTGGTGCCGGATATATAGTAGCCGGATTTTTTTATTTGATCAAAAGTACAAATATGGTCGCCCACCCTGGCGGCCAAACCAGTCTCTTCTTTTATCTCTCTGAGCAGGGCATGATCAAGACGTTCGTTGCGCCTTAACTTACCACCAATTATTGAATATCGCCCGCCCCACTTGTGGGTTTTTACAAGTAAAACCTGTTTCTCATGACCGCGCCTGGGAACATATTCTATAATCCCGCCCACGGCAATAACCGAGCCCGGAACCATCAGGCTTTCCCACAGCCGGTGTATGGCTGACTCGCTGCGCTTAACCTGCGGCAATGGCAAGCACCCTTTAGCCTTAATAAACTCAATTAGAAGTTCAGGTTTCCATATAGAATTTTGGTGAACGTATGCCGGATGGTCTTGCGGTTTCTCCATAAAGAAGCATCTCGTATTTGAAATTTGAGCAATACCCAGTTCGTAAGAGACGCTTCTGCCAATGTAGCCTTCCGGATTAACAAAATAGCTAAAGCCATTTTCGCCAAGACGCTTGAGATTTCTCAAATACAAAAGCTCAATCATCCTCGGATCTTTTTCGGTGTCGCTTTCCAACATAGCAAACCCTCCATTACTGTTGGTTATATCGGAAAACTCAGGCGCTATAACCTCAATTCCGGCAGCACTAAAAAGCCTGTGTGTTTTCTTTATTTCTTCAAAGTGTTTGCCAAAACTTCCATGCAAAACACATCTGAATTTTGGGTTTAATTCGGTACGCATATGGCTACCCGAGAGAATACACTATTCTGCCGTTTTCGAAAACATGGAAGGAGTTGGTCTCTTCGGAAACCGTAAAAACGGTCGTGTCTTTAAAAACATGCGAAGATGTGATGGCAAAAAGGTGTCGAGAATGAACCTTCTGTGAAAAACCGAATTGTTCAGACAGATCAGCGAATTTGCCGGGGTTAACCCGTTCTGCCACAGATCGCGGCCTTAAGCCCTCCAGGATTACACCAGAGTGCACCACTTCACCATTGCCATCTATTAATATCGCGCCGTCGAAGCCAACCGTGGACTCAACCTCGCGGTACCAATCGGCGTGGTTTTCGATATCGGCGACATTGATATGATGCTTAACAAAAATATCCTGAGTGCTGTCAGAAATATCGGTATAATCCTGCCATTGATCATGCCAACCCAGCACAATAAAAAGACCAAAGTTTTTCTGATTTTTCATCAAATTTAAAACCAACTCAGCGGTTTTCATTTTCAAAGAAATTGGCAAATTAACCGCCGACTTCTTAAAAATTTCTATTAATTCAAAAATTGCTTTTTCCGTCATTACCTTTTAGAACGACCAGAAACCAACCAAGAGCTGGATTGGATTTTACCTCCATGGCCGACGTTGAATACCATTTTGCATCTTAGGCCGTTACAAACGGCAACTTCTGGAATATTATCGGCAGTACGGTCTCCGCCGTTGGCAAAAATACTAGGTTTAAGTTTTTTTAGCTCAGCGCAAACACTCATATCGTCGCTGTTCGGACCATGGCCGGTAATGATAACGTGGTCAACCACCGCCAGTCCCGCTATCACTTCTTTGCGCTCGTCTTCACGCATAAAAACATAGCCCTTTTTCTTTTTGAGCCAGTTGTCATTATTGAGAATTACTACCAGCTTATCGCCCAATTTCTTAGCCTCCTTAAAAAGCCTGACGTGACCAGCATGAAGCGGATCCATTCCGCCTGATACCGCTACGACGATTTCCTTTTTCTTTTTTATTCGTTTTTTCATTTACTTCTCTAATTCTAGCGCAATTAGACCGCACTTTCTAATTTTTTCCTTATAGCCAGGGAAGGTATGGCAGAGCTTGCGCAGTTAGCTTTCTGATTTTACGTTTGGATTGATTTCTTTAACTTTGTACTTTTTTAGTAATGCCTCTATAGTTTTAAAGATTTTCGCCTTAGCTATGAGCTTAGTAAACTTGTTTTTACTGCAAACTAATATGACGAGATCTCCAGCCTTAATGTTTCGGTATTTAGCCGTTGCCGCCCGAGTCTCTACTTTCTTTTTGCCACCGCGAATGGCATCAAAAATATCCCGATTTACCGCCTTGAATCTTAATGTATATAATTTATTTTTCATATCTTAACGCTGCTTTTTGTTTTTCTTTAAAAGTTTAAAAATAGCTCCTAGTACTATCATCAGCATGCCCAGACCTGCCGCGATTCCGAAAAGGTTAGCAATATTGCGTAACTCTCCGAACGTAATAACTGACGGTATCACAGCCACAAACCAGCCGATCCCACCGACCATAAAAATTATTACACCCCATAAAAGAATTTTATTTCCCATGGCATTTTTACTTTTTATTCACTATCCCGCACAGACCTTCCTTTATTTTTCAGCCATAGCTTCTTGAAGAATGGCATTGTCAGTGTTGATAGCATAAATG
>MGJI01000023.1 GCA_001794195.1 Candidatus Yanofskybacteria bacterium RIFCSPHIGHO2_01_FULL_44_17
GTTATCGGACTGAACGCCTTCCGGAGTCCTGCCTTCTGTTAAAACTGAAAAATCAGCCGTTGCTAAATCAGGGATAGCATCCACCTCCGCGGTGGCGGAAATTGTCAGTGTGTCTTTTTGTAAATCTCCTTCAGAGGTTTTGTTTTGAATCTCTACGATTTCAGAAACAACCAAAACCAATAAAAAGACGGACAAAAGTCCCAGCAATATTTGTACAAATTTATTGTTAAGTACGTTTTCCATATATTAAAAATATTTTAATTTTATTATACAACTCCTTGTATTATTCTATCTACTACAAATCCTACACCATAAGCTATACCTCCCGCAAGTACTCCCACCAAAAGCATCTCAAAGCCGCCTTTTAGCCATTTCTGGGGAGAAATAGTCGAGCGCATGGCTCCAATGATAAAAAGTTCAATACCCGCGAGCGCGGTCGAATACCATTGGGCGTTTGAAAGTAACGGCGGTACCAGAAAGGGAATTAGAGGAACAATTCCCGCCGCGACAAAAGCAAAAAAAGTCATCGCGCCCCCTTTGATGGGTTGCTGGGTGCTTTCTTCGATAATCCCCAGCTCTTCTTTCATCATAACATCCACCCAAACTTTTTTGTTTGAAGTTACAATCTCTTCCGCCCTATTAAGGTCTTTGCCACCAAAGCCCCACTTCTCGAAAATTTTTCTTATCTCATAACGCTCCACTTCCGGGAATTTTTTTACCTCCCACTCCTCCTTTTGTCTCTGCCCCCGATTGTAGTCCTGCTCTGATTTCTGTCCCAAATAATTCCCAAAGCCCATAGAGACGGCGTCCCCCAAGATATTGGCAAATCCCAAAATAACAATGACCAACGGGCTAAGACCGGCGCCAGTTGCTCCGGCAACGACTACGAATGTGGTAATAATTCCGTCGTTAGCGCCGAGAATCAGGTCGGAGATATACTTTCCAGCTCTTTTGCGATGATAGACTTCTTCAAGTTTTTCAAATCCGACCAAATCGCCTTTTTTCAACATTTCAGCTTTTTCTTGAAGAAGTTTATCGATTTTTTCTTGTTTCATTTATATAGATTAACGAATTTTCCTTCTAAAATATAATCATTGGGAGAGGGGTCATTATCGTCCGTCTCCAGAGTCAAAACGTACAAGCTATGGTCAAGCAAATTTTCATCTGATGAAAAGATATTAAAAAACTGATCGCCATTTTTTTCTACTCTGCCCGTACTTACAATGCTTGGCGGTTCCTGTCGCATTACCCAACCCTCGTAAAAATCCGAATCATCAGGATCCGGCAATCCGGAAAAACTCGCGACCAGTGAATATCTACCGGAATCCAGTCCGGCTATTGCCTCTCCAGACGCGCTCCCTGAAGTAGTGACACCTCTGATACTCTCGCCATCTGTAACATCTACAAGCGTAGTCGAGTAGTCCAGGCTCGGTTCAGTTGCATCAAAAACCTGTTCGGAATCATTGTCATTCCCAGGCAGATTCTCATCCGAATTCTTGGTGCTGAAAAAGTATACCAAAATCCCCGCGAAAACCAGGACCACTCCAAAAGCTACAAGTTTTTTCATATATTCCTATTTGCGCGAATAGTACGTTACTTTTGAATATTATCACGGTTTCTCAATAAAAAAAAGACCCATTCTGCGTTCATACGCGGTTTGGGCGTTAGGGAATCGAAGATCTTCTAGAAGATCGCGACAAGCTCTGGAAACTTTTCTCGAAGCTTGCTCATCTCTCTCTGGATTGCGTCCGCCGAAGTGGTATCTAGCGTACTTTCAATGTGGACCGGTGCGATCCCAAAGGAGTACCCGTACACGTTTTCAGAAAATCTAGAGATCGAAAGGTCTCTGTTTAGGGCGAGACCCAGTTCAATCGCAAACTTTTTGGTTAAGTCTGAGACTTTTTCAGATTCCAGGCGAATTTTCGAAAAATCCAGTCTGTCCTTGTTGACATCAATGTATTCTTCCAGAACAATAGACGAGTTGTAAAGGTCAAAAAGCAACCTAGTCTCGTATTCTCTGTGTGGTGGAAGTGACGACCTAAAGCTACGAAGCATGGCCTCGAGATGGTCGACTTCAAAACGCACCACAGACTCTGCCGCGTTCATTTCGACACGATCTTGGAAGGCTTTCCTCTCAGCCCGACTCGTCCAAGCAAACCAAACACACCAAGCAACGAGCCCCAGCATCCAAATTGCTTTGAGCAAGTTCTTCCGCTCTTCTTTCGTCATGTTATCCTCCTGGAGATAAAACAACCTACTACAATATATCATAATTTTCCTAAAAAAACTACCCGAAATTCGGGTAGCGGAAAACAAGGCCATCAATCGGTTTTGAGCGGTTTTGGTATTTCGACTTGGTTAGGAGTGACCCTGCTCGTCGTCTTCGTTGCCGGAATCACACTCTTTTTTCCCACTCGATTCCCGAGCCAGGATACCCACGCGCAAAGAATAACTAGCAAAGCTAAAACCAAAAGAATTCCCTTCATCATTCCTCCTCAAAAAAATCTATTTAGCTATAATTCTGTAAATCACACCGGCTAAATCATCCGTAACCAGTAGCGCGCCGTCTTCTTGGAAAAACACTCCAGCGGGTCGTCCCACTGCGGTATTGTCGGATTGCAACCAGCCGGTAATGCATTGTTTGGAATATTTGGATTTGTATTAATAAAACCTCTTATAAATCCTATTCACCTCTCAAAACTCCGCCCCATTCTACTACTGTAAATCCATTTCTTTGGCGAGTCGGAATGCGAAAGCCCTCAACTTCTATAGGTTTTTCAAGAGGTTTGAAGTCCATTAAAACTCTAATGATAGTGTCTGGCTTTGGAGAAATCGCAAGTGGAGCCAAGATATCCAAGGCAAGGTTGTCTAAGAATGTCACAAAGTAATATGGTGAAGACTGCATACGGGGCAGCCAAAATTCTTTGAAATCATTTATCTCTTTTTCCGAAAGACCATACAGCGACAGTTTTTCTACCAAAAAACTAGGAACATTTTGAACTGCAACAACAAATCCTTTCTTTGGAGTATCATACAAGCCTCCACTACCTTCCCAAAACAAATACGGATAAATCTGACCGTCGGACTTGTTTGTTAGCTCCCCGCTTGGTTTGGCAATGACATGCCAACCGTCAGCGTATTCTGGATCAGAGTAGCTTATACCTTCTGTAGGTCTTACTTCCACTGAGACATCTGTCTGTACTTGTGGGTACAAATAGATCACAGGCTTACCACATTCAGCAGGATAAACAAATCTACTGTTTTGGAATTTAATCAGTCTTCCGAAAGGATCATACCAGAAGAATACTGGGTACGCTTTGACGAAATCTTCATACGATATCTTTTCTTCGCCAGGTGTATATACATAATATTCTACATCATAAATCCTACGCAGGAGAGAATGATTCTCATCCTTTAATCCATACACGGCCTCATTATTTGAAGTTTCTCCAATCTTTACCAAATCGCTGGGTTTGATGAATGATGGGGATTGTACCGCGATCAAGTTTACGCTTCCACAACCGCCTACGTCAGTAAATCGGTATTCTTGTGAATTTTTAGTACCGTCATTCCACACAACCTGAGGCACATTATAATCTTCTGCGAAAGGAATTTTAAGTGAGTAGACTGTCTCAGTCCCGTCATGCCCGTAGAAATAAAATCCATGCGTGCCTGGCAGATGCATCGTTTCTACATCTATTTCCTGATCCAAGCTATCTGTATAGGCATCTCCCAGGGTCGGATGAGTAAAGGAACGATTGATTTTTGAAAAATCATGGTTACAAAACGGCTCATGTAAATAAGCCTCTTTTTCGAGAATTACGCCATTCGGCCCGGTGATGACTTCTGGATACTCTAGATCTGAAACCACAAAGTCGTTGTCAATAGTAAACTTAGTAGGGGGTCCGGAATACTCGGGATAATAGTCGGAATATTTTTGCAGTAATATAAATTCACTGCCAAGTTTTACCATTCTATAATATGAAGAGTGAAAAGCCGGGCCTTCATAGGCAATATTACCTAAAATAATATCACCACCTGTATATTTACCATTAGAAACTGTCCCGACTTTATAGAAAATCGAATTCTCGCTAGTGTACTCTTGTTCTGGAGAAAAAATATCCAGATGCCCGATAACTTCCGGATTGTTCCATACAACCTGACCTGACAGCTTCCGGGTGACCTGTACAGTGGATTCGGAGCATTCACTCCAAGAAAGGTCTGATGTGGTATCAGAAGTTGTAGTGCTTGTGTCGCTAGTTTGAGAATTATCCTGATTATCCACATTAACGTCTGTCGATACAGAGGAATTCTCTTTATGGAAAAATTCAGGCTTCACAACCGCAAACGCTACACCTAATACCACAACAGCGAGAATTAAAGCAAAAATTACCGCCATCATCCGCGAGCGCATCAAGTTCCCTTTGGCCTGTATTTCCGTATCATGATCCGGTGGTTGCTCTGTTTGACTCCTGTTTATTTCTTTTTCATTATTCATACCTCAATGTTATCATTTTATTTTTGACGAGTAAAGTAACCGGTTATGTAACTAGTGACATCTTTTTGTTCCAGATTACCTGTTATCAAAGCCGAATTTGAATGATCGAGTAAGGTAAATTTATTGGCTCCGCGAAGGCTGACAAATCCTAGAAGTAACTCCACACCTTTTCTTGAATCCACATTCATCTGTGTGATTTGATCTAATCTTTGCTTCTCTAAAATAGATAGGCTTAGTTCGTCATTTCGGTTTGATGTTGTCAAGTCAAAATCGTGTGAAAAATCAAACGAACCGATCAATAAATCATCTGCATCCAAAATTTCATCCAAACTTTTGGCAAGATCATTGATCTGGGCTACAGAAATGCTTTCTTTCAATATCAAAGGGACAATTTTTGCATTTGGTAAACTTTTTTTCATAAACCCTACTATACCTGTAATCCCATGCTCTTTCTCGAATGGCCCCTCATCTACCTGGACCAAATTTCTTTTCTGCAGTTCTTCTACGATATGTAAATCCGGAATAACCTGGCCATAAGGAGTCTCCCATTTTGCCTCCGACACAAGAGCATAGCCGTTCCCTACGGAAAAGTGATTAGGGCTTAAAAGTACAACGGTTATCGGTTCACTGGTTTGAACCAGACTAAAGACTTTCGCAATAAACTCTGGGGCTATTAAATGGTGATTGGTAATTGCCGCGACCAGTTTGGCGTCGGGGCTAGCCGGGACTTTAGAAAGTTTGAAAGCCTCCATATAAAAATCTGTTTTTTTGAAAAGTGCCTGATGAATTATAGAGGACCCCGATTGTTCAAGTCTGCTTTCATAGGCGAGCTGGGTTTTTTTGTACTGTGAGGCCAAAGAAGGAATAAGTCCTGAACGATTCGCAAAAAACAAAATCAAAAAAACAGAGAGGATCAAAATAGCGATAATGACTGAACTTTTCTTTTTCATAGTCTAAACCCTGCTCATACAAAGAAACTACGTACAATCTCTGCGGCATTTTCTGATGAATTTGTATTCATCAGTTTTGCCCGAAGCTCCGAGGCACCGCTGAAACCTGATACATATGCCTTGAAATGCTTTTTCATTACAGAAAAATTTTTCCTTTTTATTTCCTCTCCCCTGGTGGGAGAGGACTGAGGAGAGGGGGAATTGAATACTTTCTCAAAAAGCTCGGAATGTTCCGTCATCACTTTTAGTCTTTTCTCGATCGGGATTTCTTCTTCTGATAGTCTATTATCAAAAAACCACGGCTTGCCAAACGCTCCTCTGCCGATCATCACTCCGTCAGCGCCGGTCTGCTTGGACTTTTCACGCGCTTCGGCCAGAGTCTTTATATCTCCATTGCCCAAAATCAGCGTGCCACTTCCCCGCCGGTTTCGCAGGTTTACGGCTTTTGTTATCTCATTCCAATGCGCCGGGACTTTTGACATTTC
>MGJI01000024.1 GCA_001794195.1 Candidatus Yanofskybacteria bacterium RIFCSPHIGHO2_01_FULL_44_17
GCCGTATACCAAGGGGCAGACACTTAAAAAATAGTTGACGAACGATAAAAATCGCCACGCCAAGTCAGACTTGGCTATGCTCCGGGTTTTTAATTTTTGCGACAGGGGCTCTCTTGCCACTGAAATCAATATAAAAAGTCACCCTGAACAAGATTTGTATAAATCAAAACAAAAGCCGACGGAAGGTCGGCGTGAAAAAGTTAGCGGCTCAAAAGAAAATAAATACCATACTTGTCACGCATAAATTTTGTAAACTGTTCGGCGTCTTGCCGCCCGATAAATTCTTTTTGGAAAACCGGCGACAATCCTTTCTTAAAAAATAGAAAGCTCCTTTTTCTCTGAAAGACAATCACCTTGCGTCTACCGCCAGAAGCATCATCTGAACTTATGAAATTTATGATCAGCCACGGCTGGTCGGCGTCATACTTCTTATAAGTCAGGACTGTATGAAACTCTCCTGAGTCTCTCAGCTCACCGCACTGTAAGAGGAGCTCCTCGTTTGAGTATGCATCACAAAGAACCTTCACCCCAGGCAATGATGCGACTTCTCCGCAATAAGCCTTCTTTACGTGGTCAAAGCTCTCATAAAATGGTCGTTCTGGGTCTTTTCCGTAGGCAACACCAGCCGCCATAAAAACAAAAAAGGTCATAAATATCAAGCAAACTTTAATTTTAAACGATCTCATGCCCTGCTCCAAAATTAATATACCCCTGACAGATTAATACGAAGTTGAATAAAAGTCAAAACAATGTGACCTTATGCAAACAAAAACCGCTGATCGGCGGCTTTTAAGTGTGTATTCAACAAGGCATCAATAGATATCGTCCCTCTCGAAATCTATGACGAATTGTCTTATTTTTGAACCGACCTCCGCTGTTTTGCCTGGCGCATAAGCTCTGGCTATTCGTAACAATTCTTTTTCCGTATGTTCGGCACGAACGCCTTTATTATTAACGTAGCTATTAACAAGAGCCAAAACTTCTTCAATCGTCAGCCCCCTATTCAAATATTTATTGGCCAGGCTCTCAATTCTTCCATACCAGCCGTTTTCGGCAACGGCGGCAATCACCCTCTCTTTAAGATCCGGCGACGCATAGGGCAGCATACTGATTGCCGCATTCAAGGCGGCATTGGAATCAAGGCTGAAAAACTGGTTCTTATTGGCATCATAAATTTCCATACACCTTGAAACAGCAAAATCGGCCACTGCCCTGGAGCCGACTTTGGTAACAATAGCTCTCGCTGCCGCATAATTTACCCGCGCAGTTTCAACGGCTCCACCTACCTGACGCACAGCGACTTCAGCCGCTTCGCGGCTAACAACTTCCTGCAATTCATCGCTCAACGAAGGCTTATTCTTGCCCAACGGAAGAAAAATTTCTATTACTGAGTTGATAGTCGGCTCTTTTTCTTGAACAGTCATCACTCATCCTCTTTTTAAACAACAAAACAATTCTCAGTTAGGATACCATTGAATCCCCCTCCAGTCAAAGACCGCGCTTCGGCGGTTTTTGACTGGAGGGGGCGAACAAGGTTTTGTAATTTTTCATATAGACTCCGAAAGTTAAGCGAGGCCATATTGCCTTTTGAGACTTCTGAAGTAACCGCCAGCATGGTTTTGTCATAGGCCTTGCGCCTTGACAAATGGCGGTTACGTAAAAAGATTAGACCCGCTCGCTGGAGCGGGTCTAAGTTCTCAAAAGGCAATATAGTGAGCACAACTTTCAAAGTCATCTACTGGAAGAAAAGCTGAAAAACGAGCTATGCCTCTTTGACCGCTGCCGCTTTTTTGACCGCTCCAAGTATTTCCTTTTCCACTTTGGGATTTTCTTTGAGGAATAATCTTGCGCCCTCAATGCCTTGGCCAAGTTTTTGTTCGCCGAAGTTGTACCAGGCACCGGCCTTGGCCACCACGCCAAGCGTTACTCCGGTGTTAACCAGATCAGCATGGCGAGAAATGCCTTCATTATAAAGTATATCGAACTCGGCAATACGAAATGGCGGAGCTACTTTATTTTTTTCTACTTTAGCGCTGTGGCGATTGCCGATTATTTTATCCCCCGCCTGAATCTGAGCCGAACGCTTAATTTTGACTATGACAGACGCATAGAAGTTCAAGGCTAAACCTCCTGGCTTTGTTTCAGGATTTCCGTACATAACGCCGATCTTGTTTCTGATTTGATTTATAAATAAAACAGTCGTGTTTGTTTTCGCTATGACTCCTGTTAATTTTCGGCATGCATGAGACATCATACGCGCCTGCAAGCCCATGTGCTGTTGGTCCATCTCGCCCTCAATCTCCGCGCGCGGAGTCAGTGCGGCAACCGAATCCACAACAACTAAATCTACTCCGCCAGACCTTACCAATGTTTCGACAATCTCCAGGCCCTGCTCGCCGGTATCGGGCTGAGAAATCAAAAGGTCATTAATTTTAACACCAATCTTCTTGGCATACTCAGGATCAAGTGCGTGCTCGGCGTCAACATAGGCTGCCACACCTCCGTTTTTCTGCACTTCGGAAACCAAATGCAATGCCAGAGTGGTCTTACCGGAACTTTCCTGGCCGTATATCTCAATAATGCGCCCGCGCGGAATACCGCCTACGCCTAAAGCCAAATCAAGAGAGATCGATCCCGTTGATATGGCGTCCACATCAACCCTGGGCGCATCTCCTAGTTTCATAATCGCTCCTTCGCCGTATTTTTCCTGTATCTCTTTTACCGCCAACTCAACACTTCGACTCGTACCATCGGCTATTTTTTTAACTTCTTTTTCTTTTTTTTCTTTTACCATAAATCTACCCGTCATCCTCCAATGATTAGGGTTGTTACCGATTTCTTTCTAAAATTAAAACTCTTTTCTCAAGAGACGCAAATTCATCTAAATCAACTTTCTTCTTAAGGGTATATTTAATTGATTCTATGTCCTCTTTTATAACTAACATATCCATTTTCATTGCTTCTATATCCTCTGTATTTCTAGCCACCATATCACGAATAATAATTAACTGCCTCTGCAAATCAGATACGCTTTCAGCCAAAATCTTAACTTGTGCGGTAAAATCCTCGGCTAATGTACCGATAAATGCCTGGAACTCTTCCCGCTGTTCTTTGAGTATTTTTTTTAGTTCAACTTTACCAATTTCCATGGAATTAGGCTAACAAATTAAAATTTCAGTGGCAAGCCTCAACCCGTTCGCTATTAGTCATAAATAAATTTATTTTTATTTAGATAAACTAATAAAATTGATAGGCCCGCGGCAACAATCGTAAATATATGTGGATAATTTATGCTATTAAACCCCTGGATTCCATAAATAATTAGCACCAAAGTCATCAAAGCAATTTGCAAAAATATGCTACCACCGTACCCCTTTTTCTGCATTTTAAAAATTTTTTTAGCATACCTTATATTAAAAACTCCCAAAATTATAAGAATAACTCCAAGCCCAAAATACAATAAAAGTAAAATGCCCGACAAAATCAGGCCCAAACCATTCAGCCACATTAAACCTCCTACGACCTGCAATATGATAGGGGCTCTTCCTGTATATAATTTACCCGACTGTGGTTCTAGATTATTCGCTTGCTGTTCCATGCCTTTTAAAATAGTTTGATCATGATCGCTAAGATTTACTTCGCAGTCATACCTCAATTACTACATTTTAAAAACATTCTTAACGAGTGCCTGAGAGGGTTCCAAAAGTTGAAGTGAGCCCCCCCCTCAAAAATTATTCAAAGCGAGCCATTACGCCTCCTAGCACCGTTGAAAGGGTGGATTGCATGGTCGCCGAGCAGTATAATATTCATCACTGCGAGGCGAATCCACGCTTTCAACGGAGCGCAGCAACCTCGCTGGGGTTGCTAGCGGTGATAGGAGGTGCAGCGGCGAGTGAATAATTTTTGAGGGGACGAGCGTCATTCTTCGGTTGCAATCTTGTCGTCTAGTTTGGAGTCCGCCGAAACCACTTCGGCCACCGCGCCATCATCAACATAATTATCCTCTGCTGGTACAGGCACTCCTCCGCCCTTGCCTATGTATACCTCTCTTGCTTTGGCCCCTTCGCCCGGACCAATAATTCCGTTTTCTTCTAAAATATCGAGTAGCCTTGCCGCTCTGGCATAGCCTACGCGCAATCTACGCTGAAGCAGAGATGCCGACGCCTTACCGGCTTGTGCCACTACTTCTTTGGCCTCAGCAAACAATTCATCACCCATGTCGCCACCGCCGTTATTAGCACCTGCCGTGCTGGCCACTACTTCATCCGGATCAAGCCTTAGGCCCTCCTCTTTTTCTTCTCCGGCTTCCTCATCCAATTGCTCCGCCTGTTGTTTAATAAACTTAACAACATCTTTGACTTCTTTTTCGCTTACAAACGATCCTTGTATTCGGCGCGGCTTAGATACGTCACCGGCAAGGTATAACATGTCCCCATTGCCAAGGAGCTTCTCGGCACCGGACATATCAAGAATTGTTCGCGAATCAACATTTGAGGCAACCTGCAAAGCAACACGTGAAGTAATGTTGGCTTTAATCAAACCCGTAATTACCTCAACGGATGGCCGTTGGGTGGATACGACAAGATGGATGCCGACGGCCCGAGCCATTTGGGCCAGGCGCACAATAGCGGCCTCCACATCTCGCCCATGCGACGCCATTAGATCAGCTAGCTCATCAATAACTATTACTATGTAGGGCATCAGATCATCTTTCGCGGCCGCCTGTTTAACATTAAAAGAATATATGTCACGCGAACCACCACCAGATAATCTTTCGTAACGCTTCTCCATTTCTCTAACCGCCCAGCGCAAAGCATTAACCACTTTCTTAGAATCAACGATAACCGGTGTAATAAGATGCGGCATACCGTTATATAGAGACAGCTCAACTCTCTTTGGATCAACAAGAATAAGCTTGAGCATATCTGGAGAGTGCTTGTACAAAAGAGAAAGCAAGAGGGTATTTATAGCTACCGACTTGCCCGTACCCGTTGCTCCGGCTATCAGTATGTGCGGCATTTTTTCCAATCCGGCAAAAATAGGAAATCCGGCGACATCACGCCCAATCGCAATCGGCAAAAAATATTTGCTCTTCTTGAACTCTTCTGACTCGAACATATCGCGCAAGCCGACAATGGCTGACTTTTTGTTGGGCACCTCAACACCAACCAGTGCCTTCCCCGGAATCGGCGCTTCTATGCGAATCGGATGAGCGGCCAGAGCGAGCTCAAGATCGCTACGCAGAGTCGTAATTTTGGCAATCTTAACGCCGACTGCCGGCCTCAAAGTAAACTGAGTAACGGCCGGACCAATGGAAACCTCTCCCATCTCCACATCAATTCCAAAATTAGAAAGCGTACGCTTAATAATAGATACGTTGGCATTAATATCGCCGCTCCTTGGCTGATCCTTGTCTGAATTTAGAATCTCAAGCGGCGGCAATTCCCACTTACCTGACTTAGATGACTTAATAACAAACTCTCGCTCTTCATCATCATGCTTAATCGCCAGCTGAGGCTTAGCCAATTGAGTCTTGGCTCTAGCGGCGGCGGCCACGGCAGCCGCTTCTTCGGCCTTGATATCTACTACCTGCATACCGCGCTTAATCACCACATTATCTTTTAGAGTCTGCTCCTCACCCCCTCCAACCTCTTCTTCTTTACGGAATAACAATTTGTGTACAGGAATATTGAGCGCGACTAGAACTGATACAAATAGTACAATGACCAAAATCACAAACGAGGAAGTGAACCCAACTGCCTTAAGTATCGGAAAGCCAATTATCAATCCAAGGTAGCCGCCCTGGTCTATACGCAAAGCAAGGTCGCCATTACCCACAATATGGAATACTGCCAAGAAGCCCAAAACAAAAAGCGCAGTCCCGATCATGGCGCTTGAATATAT
>MGJI01000025.1 GCA_001794195.1 Candidatus Yanofskybacteria bacterium RIFCSPHIGHO2_01_FULL_44_17
AATCCGTAACGATCTTTTGAAAAAATGCGAAGGCATTGTTGAGGTCCGCCCCGTGGTCGGCGGCGACATTACCCGACAGCCGTTCTTTCGCAAATACCTGCCGGGACATGCCAAGAACTTTAAAAACACCAACGCAGAGCTGATACACAAACAAGGCTTTTATGTGGGCAATAACCCGGACTATACAAAAAAGGATATAGATACTATCATTTCTGTATTGTCATAAAACATGGGGGAAAGCCTAAAAAACAAAAAAATACTGGTTACGGGCGGGGCCGGTTTTGTCGGTTCTTTTTTGGTTGAAAAACTTATTAAGCGGGGCGTATCCAAGAAAAATATTTTGATACCACGCTCACGCGATTTAGATTTAAGAAAATGGGAAAATTGTCAAAAAGTTGTCAGGGGCAAGGACCTGGTAATTCATCTGGCCGTGAATGGCGGAGGCATAGGCAAAAACAGCGCCAGACCGGGCGAGCTTTTTTACGACAATATTATGATGGGCGCCCAGCTTATGGAAGCGGCCCGCCAAGCCAACGTAAAAAAATTCGTAGCCATAGGAACAATCTGCGTTTACCCCAAATTCAGCCCCGTACCATTTAAAGAAGAAAATATGTGGCTTGGTTATCCCGAAGAAACCAACGCCCCTTACGGACTTGCCAAGAAAATGATGCTCGTTCAGTCGCAAGCCTACAGAAAGCAATACGACTTTAATTCCATTTATTTAATGCCTGTTAATTTATACGGCCCAAGGGATAATTTTGATCCGACTTCATCACATGTAATCCCGGCTCTTATACGTAAAGTTTGCGAAGCTAAAAATAAAAAACTGGATCACATAGAAGTCTGGGGCACTGGAAAACCGACAAGAGAATTCCTGTACGTTGAGGATGCCGCTGAAGGTATAATCATGGCCGCTGAAAAGTACAATGAGCACGAACCGGTAAATCTAGGATCAGGAATGGAAATATCCATAAAAAATCTGGTTAAAACCGTTTGCCAATTAGCGGATTACAAAGGCGGGGTCATTTGGGATAAAACTAAACCTGACGGTCAGCCGCGTAGAATGTTAGACGTCACGCGAGCCAAAAAAGAATTCGGCTTCAAAGCTAAAACCGATTTTGAAACCGGCCTCAAAAATACAATCATCTGGTATCAAGAAAACTATCTGAAATAGCGCGTATTCGTATATAAATAAAACAAAAACAGCCCCGACGTTACGTCGGGGCTGTTTTTGTTTTATGGTTTGGCCTATCTGATCTTACTCCTCTCTTACTCCTCCAACCAATCTACCGATATTGTATTGTCAGAGTTTACCACACTAGCCTGCAGGGTCATTAAAACGCTCTCTCCTGGCTGGATATAGAACCCGAGCCCATAATCTATCTCCCTGCCGCTTGAGCTGATTATCAAGCTATCTAATTCTGAACCCTTGGTTGAAATTGTTGGAAATTTGAAAGCCTGCATTACACTGCTGCCTCCGGTGTTTAGAGCATTAATATCCCGGGCCGTGCCGGTTGAAGCTACCAGCGGATTTCTATAAATCCTTAGGGTATTTGATTGCTGGCTGCTCGTTCCAATTAAGAGCTTATTCAAACGCATTGTCTTGCCAGAGCTCAATGGATTTTGGATCAAAAGAACGCTTGTTTCATTTTTTGTAGAAAGAGTTGCGACGTCAGTTGTGACAAGGAATCCATGGCCTTCTGCGGTTCCGATTTCCCAGGTTGAGCTAAGTTTGCCGGTAACCTTTAAAAAGCTGTCCTCATCAAAAGAAAGCTTGTCTATCTGGAGTTTTATTCCAGAAAGTAGGTCGTTTAGGTTAGAAGTAAGAAATGCTAGGACGCTATCCAGGATTCCCTGAATTGATTGGCTTTCGGATAGAATAGATTCAAGAAGGGTTGTGTTGGGGTCTGGCTGGGGTGTGGGAGTCGGAGTTGGAGTTGGTAACGACACAAGAGTAAATGTCCAGTTCCCAACAGAATCAAATTTACAATAGGTGTTAGCACCATTAATAGTTGGGGTAGCGCCCGCACAAGTATTTGCACCAAAATTGGCAGTTACCCAACTAACAATAACTACACCCGAGCCACCAGCTTGTGACCCTTGACCCTCACCAGTAGTTCCACCACCGCCGCCGCCGCCAGCATAAATTATCGCAGAACCAGTTATCAAACTAGATATTCCGTCTCCACCATTACCTCCACCAGCCTCTGTCCCATCTGCCCCAACCGCCGAAGCACCACCACCGCCGCCGCCAGCTTCTTTTGTAGTACCATTAAAGTAACCGGATCCCCCATCAGAACCCTGGGATGGACTTACTGCTGGAATATTACCAACACCACCAGCAGTACCAGGAAAACCGTCACCTCCGCCACCAGAACCACCCGAGTCACCTGCGGCAGCACTACTACCGCCGCCGCCTCCGCCAGTAGCTGTTATCGTATCAAAAACAGAATCGTCACCCTTTCCTCCGTTTTATTGGTAATCAACGGCGCCATCGCCGCCATCGCCAACTGTAACCGAATAAGGACCAGCAGCAACCGCATATGTAGCTTCATATCTAAAACCACCGGCACCGCCACCGCCAGCACCAGCACCACCTCCATTACCACCACCGGCACCGCCAGCTACCACAAGAACACTGACTATAGAGCTATCCGCATAACTCGTTTGGTAAGCAGGCAGTATTAAAGCAAATGAAAACAAACCAATGAATAGTCCAGTAAACAACTTCTTCATAAACAATTTTAATAGATACTTACAAAGAATGACAAATTACTGTATTGACCTAGGATAAATTGGTTATTCAGAAAAGTAACTATTTATCAGGCTAGGGCGATCACCTATCAGCCGGCCATTATTTGATAAATCATACTACGGGCGCGAATGAACATCAACGCAATATCATTTTTACTACATGAGGGCGTCCACGATTTACCTAGGGCAGGAATCATTAGAAAAAATCTGTAGCCCACATCCTCATCAAACCTGGCCATTGAAAAATCAAGTTTAATGTAATAGTATAACGAAATCATATGCACAAAAATGAGCATAGCACAGAATATCAACATACACTAAGAAGGTTGATATTGGAATCAGCGACTACGTCTGGTGAGGGTCATATACCCAGCGCTTTTTCAATTTTAGATATTTTGTGGGTCTTATATGATCAAGTATTAAACATCGACCCAAAGAATCCTAACGACGACAAAAGAGATCGGCTTATTGTAAGCAAGGGACACGCCTCGCTTGGAATTTACGCTGTTCTTGCAGAAAAAGGGTTTTTCAAAACCTCGGAGTTGTTAAATTTTGCGAAATTTAACAACTCCCTTGGTGGACATCCGGACAGAAACAAAGTCCCTGGCATTGAGGCATCTACGGGCTCTCTAGGCCACGGTTTTCCTATGGCGGTAGGCATAGCTATGGCTCTTAAGATTAAAAAAAATAAGGCCAAGGTTTTTGTAATTATTGGCGATGGTGAGAGCAATGAGGGAACTGTTTGGGAATCTGCCCTGCTTGCGTCACATCACGAACTATCAAATCTTTGCTGCATCATTGACTATAACCACTCCAACGACAAGGCTCTGAAACTAGGAAATTTAAGAAAAAAATTCGAATCTTTCGGCTGGGAAACCAGAACAATAAACGGACACAATCATAAAGAAATTTATACCTCCCTAAGCACTCTTTCAGCTACCAGGCCGACTGCAATTATAGCCGAAACAATAAAGGGCAAGGGGTCTAAAACCATGGAGAACAATCACGCTTGGCACCATAAAACTCCTAACAAAGAAGAGCTCGAGTCATTATTAAAAGAACTAGCATGAGAAAACAATTCGTAAAAACAGTTGAAGCGGTACTCAAAAACGATCCAAAAGTTGTTTTACTTTTAGGCGATATAGGAGTTTGGGGGTTTAATAATGCATCTAAACTATATCCTGACAGAGTCCATAATATTGGCATCTTGGAGCAATCGACAATCAGCTTATCGGCCGGATTGGCAATGAATGGACTGATACCGATAGTTCATACCATAGCCCCTTTCTTAGTTGAAAGAAGCTACGAACAGCTAAAATTAGATTTCGGCTATCAAGGCCTTGGGGGTAATTTTGTAAGCGTCGGGTCGTCGTATGATTATGCGGCTCTTGGCTGTAGCCATCATTGCCCGGCAGACGTACCGATATTAAAACAAATACCCGGCATGGAAATAGTTTTGCCTGGCACACCGGAAGAATTCAACGATTTATTTTTAGAATCTTACGGTAACGGTCATCCGACTTACTTCAGGCTAAGCGAACAAAAAAACTCTGAATCTCAAAAGGTAAAATTCGGAAAAGCAACTGTCGTTCAAAAGGGTACCAAAGCCACAGTAATAGCCGTCGGCATTTTGCTAGATAGAGTTTTAGAGGCCAGCAAGAATCTTGATGTCACGGTACTCTACTACACGACATTAGCCCCATTTGACTCTGCAATTTTGAAAAAAAATTGCCCATCAAATAAGATTTTGGTTTGCGAGCCATACTATAAAGGAACCCTGGCCACAGAGGTCATAGACGCTCTCGCTCCCCGCCCAATAAAAATAGAATTTGCTGGCTTACCCCATAAATTTTTCACTAATTACGGCACGGCCAGCGAGCATGATAAATTTTTGAAAATGACAACCGGCGATATAAAAAATAAAATTAAAAAGTTAATCAATGGATAAATTATCTAGCTTAATTTACGAAGATTCAAAAGCTGCCTATAAAAATATTGACCTCGGCCCGATTATTGGCAAAACCGTATTAATAACCGGCGCCTCCGGCTTATTAGGGACATACCTTCTAGCAACATTAAAAAGACTATCCGAAAAAGGGATAAGTAAGGTTCGGGTAATAGCTGTGGCCCACAATAACTTTTTACCTTTTCAAAAATACTTTTTGGATTATAGCGGGGCAAAAATTATAAAGGGAGACGTAACTGATCAAAATTTTTATAGGCGCCTGCCCGTGGCCGACTATATCATTCATGCAGCTGGCTATGCGTCCCCTGGCCTTTTCATGCAAGATCCAGTTAAAACTTTAAAGATAGGAACGCTTGGCACTTTTTCATTATTTAATAAACTTAGGCCGAAAGGAAAATTCATTTTCATAAGCAGTAGCGAAGTCTACAGCGGCTCAAAGAACGTCCCACACAAAGAAACCGATATCGGAACAACTAATACTGACCACCCACGGTCATGCTATATAGAAGCCAAATGTTGCGGAGAAGCAATCTGTAATGCCTTTCGAAGCCGAGAGGTAGATGCCAAAAGCGCCAGATTATCATTATTTTACGGCCCCGGCACAAAACCAGGAGATAAGAGGGTTTTGAATTCTTTTATTGAAAAGGCTCTAAGTGGCAACATAAGCATGCTCGATCAGGGACATGCAAAACGAACATATTGCTACATTACAGACACCGTCGAAATTGTGTGGAAAATTTTAATAGATGGCAAAGAGCCAATATATAATGTAGGCGGCCAATCCAAGACCACGATTAGAGAACTGGCGAAAAAAATAGGCAAAAACCTGAATGCATCAGTAACCTTTCCGAAGAAAAACGAAAATAAACTGGCAGGCGCACCGGAAGATGTCTGGCTGAATATGACTAAAGTTGAAAAAGAGTTCGGCAAAAACGACTACGTTTCACTAGAAGATGGCTTGGCCAGAACAATAAACTGGCAAAAAGAACTTTATAGAACGATGGGCCAAAAATGAAAATTTTATACCTCAACATAACCAAAGGGGTGCCGCCGCGTGATGCTGTTTATTTAGACGGTTTTAGAAAAAATGGATTAGAAATTCAAGAATATCGGGATAATTCGCCTGGATTGAAAAAATTTTGGAATATATACAAGTACCACCGCAAGCATACCGATACCCACGATATTTTATTTGTTGGCTATTCGGCTCATATATTAGCGCCATTCTTGCGCCTAATATCTCGAAGACCAATAATATTCAATGCACTTGGACCGCTATATGACGGTAAGATCATTGGCCGCACGCAAGCGGCCAAATTTTCTTTACTGGCATTATATTGCTGGCTAGCAGACTTTTTAGCATTCAATTCCGCGTCCTTAAGCCTCATTGAAAATCAAACATTAATTAATTACGTTTCCAGAAAATTTTTGGTTAATAAAAAACGGCTTTTACTGGCCTGGACCGGAGTTAATGAGAATGATTTTTTTTATGATCCTTCAATCCAAAAACTGCCCCAATTTACAATCCTATTTCGAGGTGATCTTACCAAAGATTCAGGGGTAGAATATCTTATTGAGGCCGCGAAAATCCTTGCCAATACCGATATTAAATTTAGACTCTTGGCTAGGGGCGGGCTAGCCTCTAAAATAGAGAGCATATTAAAAACTTTTGACTCTAAAAATGTTGAGTGGATAAAAGAAAGACTGGACATTGCCGATCTGCGAAAAAAAATGCAGGAAACGCATTTAAGCATTGGCTGGCTATCTGGCAGGCTCCGCGCTCCAACTTCTATTCCCCACAAAACATTTGAAAGCTTAGCTTTGAAATTGCCATTTTTGCATGCACGCTTACCGGCCATGCTTGAGCTGCTTGAAGAAAACAAAACTGGTTTTTACTGCAAGAGCGACGATGTCCAAGATTTGGTTGACAAAATTTTAGAATTAAAAAACAACCCTGAGCTACTCAATGGGGTTGCCGAAAACGGCTACCGCCTCTTTGATCAAAAATTAAGATCCAAGTATCTGGCCAAAACCGTCCTCGACCACCTACAACATTCTCACATTCTTAAGAATGTGAGAATGTTGTAATAAAGCGAACAAACTCTTGACCATACGGAGATAGCGAGTGGGTCACGTTCCTGCCTTTATACTTTTTGTTCAAAAGACCGGCCTGGACCAGACGCCTCGTATGTTCAGAAATAGTTTTGAAGTTGCTCCGTAGTTTGCCTGCAATTTCTTCAAGAGTTATGCCGTCAGCTTGTTTGACCAAAAACAAGATATCAATCCGCCTATGATTGGCAACGCCTTTGAAGTGCCGCTCAAGTTGTTTGCTATTTTTCATATTCTTCATACCAGTTCTATAGCATAACATTCCAACATTCTCAAGAATGTTGGAATGTTATTAGCTGAGTTACTTTATTCGGATGGTTTTAGGACGATTAGCTGGTCGAAAACTTCGTTCAAGGGTTTTTGGTATCTGGTGATAAATGAGCCTTTGCCAGCGCCGTAAAACATAAAAAGTGAACGACGAAGGCCCAGGAGAGGCTCAAAAAATTTATTAAAAAACCAACTTGCCTTACTGAATCTGAAGTCATTATTCTGGGCATAAACCGAATTTTGAGAATTGTAGAACAAATTAAAATCTTTGCTCGCGATTAGGCCGATTTTTAAACTTTTCTTATTGTAAGAGTTGAGGCAGTTCTCAACAAAGCTGTTTTGTGTAATTGAAATCAAAATATCATCTTTTGATATATTAAAACTCTTAATTTGACGAGCCGTCTTCATGGCTTGCCATAGCTTATTTGGTCTTAATGAGTAATTGATTCTGGGCCAAACAATAATTTCGTCAAAATATTTACTGAATTGATTGGCATTGAGCGCATCCCAATACCGATGGCGAGAAATGACAAGACCAATCTTCCTGACCGGATCAATACTTCTAAATAATTTAGCCAAAGCAATAAGCATAACTACATATTCAACCGTAAAAATAATCAGCCAAATTTTGCCCTCATTTTTGGTTAAAATTTCTCTAAAAAACAATTCCTGGTGTTCATCTTTTTTAAGCGACCGGGCATTCTCAACAATTTTATTATCAAAATTTCTGACAAAAAAAGATTCCGGCATGTCAAAATAGAATTCATCATGTGGCCTCATAATCTCTGCGTCATAAATATCTTCAAAACATTTGTAAAAAATGTGCGCGTTCAGGCCCATCGCATAAGCACTATAACAAGCTGCGGAACCAACAGAAAAAACAGCTTGTATTTTTTCACGATTTTGGAATAAAAACAGTTCGGCGTTAAAATCACCCTCCAAGACCTCAAAACTACTCAAATTAAGCCTTGCGCGCTCATCTTTGTCTGCCGGATGGGGCTTGTAATATAGTTTGTAGTCACTAAACTCGCGACTGATATAATCTAGGCACTTATTGCATCTCTTTATATAGGCATCGGCATCCATTCCCATCTTGGTAAATGACGCCATATCGTTGCCAAAAAAAATAACCATCTTCTTACCTAAATCTTGGGTTGTGACGGAATTCTCACCCTGAAAAGCCCACCAATATGGGAACGCGGCCTTAGAAACATTGCTGATCTGCTTATTAACCCCAGCTAATTGTTTAGGGTTCATTCTGATTAAATTATATAATTTAACATTCTCACATTCTCAAGAATGTTGGAGTGTTAATTACGCTCGATTTTTTTATAATGTTTTAGATTACGCACCTGCTCATTAATAGTCGGGAGATATCTTTTATTCGATAAAAATGCTTCTACTTGCCGATAAACTCCCGGCTTGAATTGTTTGTCCAATTTATCGTCAATCGCAACCTCTTCAACGGCAACACTACCGATTTTTTGTATCTGGAGCTTCTCAAGCGGCCTAAATATGAGCCGTGACTTAGCTGTCATGATTTCCAGCCCCCACCGGCCGGGGGCGGCCCAATTTGCCGAATAAGAAAACATAGCACCGAATGAAGTCGTGCCAGCACCCGCAAAAACTGAACCCGACGGATGCCACTTCAGACTTCCAGACCTATACGAACTCATCTTCGTAGGCTCGCCGCCTAAAAAGAAAGCCAAATCAACTACATGTGATGAATTAGCCAGGAACCAATTCTTTTTTATAGCTGGGGATATTTTCAGTTTTACAATTTGGTGGCTCCACTCTGTAAAATCAAAAGTAAAAGATTTAACTCCCCCATCCCGCCTGATTATCTCAATTGCCTTGCGCGTTGAAGCGTAAAATCGTCGGTTGTAAGCGACGTAGACGCTGACTTTTTTTCGATTAGCCGCCCGAGCAACTGATTTTATTTCCGCAGCCGTAAGTCCTCCCGGCTTTTCAAGGAGAATAGACTTAACGCCGCCACTTATAAGTTTTCTTGCTGTGTTTGCCAGCTGATCTACACCAACCGCGACAATAGCTGTTTTGAATGCGTCCTTTTGCGTTTTGAGCCACCCCTCAATGCCTCCAGTGGTTACATCTTCGCCTGTCGCCGCTTGAAAAGAGCGGGCAGATGCTTCTCCTCGGCCAATAACAACAAAAGGCAATTTCATTGCCTTTAAAACCTTCGCATATTCAACGGCCATATAACCGGCGCCAACCAATAAAATTTTGTTTTTTGTTGTTGCCATTATGTGAATGGGTAATAATTAAATTTCTTGCTGGAATGCTTATTTAAAAACTTCAGCAACGGTTCAAGTAATTGCAGATGTATCTTTGCAGACTGTTCGTATTCTGTAAGCTGGCAGGTTCCCTTGGATAAAATATCTTCGGCCAATTTCGTCGTTAGCTGGCTCTGAAATGGAATCGAAGCCCCAATTTCCTGCCAGTTCCAATTGCCATCCGCCCTCGAAACCCAAGCCTTGCCCTCAGTTTCTCTAACGATACATCTTGCCTTACTACAATGAAACTGGACCAAAGAAGGAATGTTCCCTTTTTTATTGCAAATAAAATCTCCTACACTGCCGTTTTTAAATAAAACGTGCATGGCGCCAGCAAGATCTAGAAATCCCTGTCTTTTGCCAGGGATTGGCCTCGGGTCTAAGCCGTCGAGATTAATAATAAAATCGTCAGAACCGACTAAAAAAACCATATGGTCCAGATAATGAATAGCGCTGGTAACTAAGTTATAATCACTCCAGACCGCATTATAAAAAATGGCCTGGCCAAAAAATTCTGGCTGTATTCCGGCATAAAACGGCATCATGCGCATGGGGCAATTAACCCACGCCTTAGTCTTTGTTTTTTTAAGCAAAGTATTTATGGAGCTGTAATCTCTTTTTTTGCCAAAGAGTAATTTTTCCAAAATCAAATACTTTACTTTAGATTTTTTAAACAACCTCCTAACAACTTCGGCACGAATGTCAGAACATGTGGCAATTATAGCCAAATCTATTTTGTTTAAGTTGCTTGGGATTTCGTTCAGATAACTGACCTTGTGTGTCAATTGGCCCGCGGGCATTGATTCATAGCGCTCTGCCGCAAGCGAGAGAGAAGATTGGTAAGGATCAACGACAAAAATTTCAAGCGGTATCTTAACCTCTTTTAATGCCTGCAGATGCCTGCTGCCGATATTGCCGGCACCGATTAAAATAACCTTTTTGGGATTCATCTAGTTATATAATCCTCTCTATTTTCTTAAGACTTAATTGATCCTTGGAGGAAAAATAGGAATCTTGGGGAATTTTTTCAAATCCCTCATAAGCATACTCGGCCACGGAAAAGTTGTGTATTGGCATGCCTGGCGGCACCAGGATAAACATTTCTTTATTGGCCAAAATTACTTTGCCGCTGTCATTGGCACCAAGAAGATCTTCGTGAAGTTTGTCCCCGGTACGATCTCCTATTGTTTTTACCCTTATCTTACTCTCGGGATAATACTTTTTTACAAAGCTTTCTGCCAAATCGCCCAAACGAACCGAGGGCATTTTTAGAATAAAAACTTCCCCACCACGGCAAAGTTGTGACGCCTTGAGAGTCAGCCCCACCGCCTGTTTTATGGACATCAAAAAACGTGTTGCTTCCTTGTTGGTAACGCTAATGGCTCCCCTAGTATCTGCCTGTTTCTTCCACATCGGCAAAACTGACCCGCTGGCCCAGGCAACGTTGCCGAATCTAACGCAGGCAAGGCTGAGCTTACCCACGAGAAAGGAATTAGAATTAATTAAAAGTTGTTCCATCATAAGCTTGGAGGTACCCAGCACATTCATCGGGTTGGCAACCTTGTCGGTGGAAATGGCAATTACCTTTTGCACGCCACTATGTAACGCCGCGTCAATAACATTATGTGAGCCGACTATGTTGGTTTTCATGGCCTCTGAAGGGTTATATTCGCAGAAAGGAACGTGTTTGAGGGCGGCGGCATGGAATACCACATCTACTCCACTAAACGCCAGCTGGAGCCGCTCACGATCTCTGATGTCGCCTATCAGCATCCTGATGTTAGCCGGGTATCTAAGGGCCTCCAGCAGCTCATATTGCCTGGTTTCATTGCGCGACAAAACCCTAACCTGCTTGGGTTTGTATTTTAAAAGCTGCCGCACCAGTTCCGAACCGACAGAACCAGTGCCGCCAGTTACCAAAATAACTTTATCTTTAAATTCGTTGGTATTATCGGGCATTGTCTTGAATTGTTTAATGAGGTCGTCTCAAAACCCTGTTTCTGCTGCAATCTCTGATTTTTGACTATGGCTACGTCAGATTTCGCAAAATGTACTCACCGTAGCTATTGCTACGTTTCCGGGCATTTTACTCATCTTCCTTGTCCTATCCAAAAATCAGAAATTTCGCTACGAAAAGGATTTTGAGACGACCTCAATAACTTTGTTGGCAATGTATTTAATGTCGGGTTCTTTTAGGCCTATGTAAAAAGGAAGGGCCAGAGAAGAATCGCTCACCGATTCAGAAACAGGAAAATCCCCTTTTTTAAAACCAAATTTATCCTTATAGAAACTAAACAAATGTATAGAGGGCAGATATGGCTTAGTACTTATGCCCTGTTTTGCCAATAACCCAATTAAATTATCTCTTTTGATTTTAGGGGTTTTTATCCTAATAACGTAGACGAACCAGGTGTGCGTATTGTTCCGCGCGACTTGCGGCACCTGAATCAAATCTGAATACTTTGAAAAATACTTATTGTACAATCCAGAAATTATAGATCTCTGTCTAATCATATAGTCTAACCTAGTCAATTGGGCAAGACCTAGTGCTGCGCTCATCTCATCCATTCTGTAGTTATAACCGAGATATTGGTGATCCAGCCATTGCATATTCTCTGCCCGGCCTTGATTGCGTAAACTTGAGCAAAGTTTATAAATTTTTTGGTCATTAGTAACCAGCATGCCACCCTCACCGGTAGTCATCTGCTTATTGGGGTAAAAGGCAAAAACCGCAGATTCGCCGAATGTTCCAGTATTCTTGCCTTTATATTTCGCAGCGATAGATTCACATGCATCTTCAATAACCTTCAGTTTATGCTTTCTGGCTATTCTCATTATGGGATCCATGTCTGCCGACTGACCAAATATGTGTACCACCAATATTGCTTTAGTTTTTTTGGTTATCTTTTCTTCAATTTTTTTTGGGTCAATATTAAAAGTACGCGGATCTACGTCCACAAAAATTGGAGTCGCACCGACATACAATATACAATTGGCGGATGCAACAAAAGAAAATGGCGTTGTGATTACTTCATCTCCTAGGCCAATGCCGGCAGCCACCATGGCGAGATGCAGGCCTGCTGTCCCGCTGGAAACAGTGCAGGCATACTTCGTCCCAATTTTTTTTGCAAACTTTTTCTCAAACTCAACATACTTTGGGCCTAAGCTTAGGTGGTCAGTACACAAAACCCTCAGAATCGCTTTTCTGTCTGAGTCGGCAATATATGGTTTTGCAATTGGATATTTTTTCATAAAAACAGTTTATAACCTTGGATATTCTGGAAAGAAAGACGCTTGTTCGTATGCCAACCGTTCTTCTTTCTTACCAGCGACAAAGCATAGCTGGCGATATTTTTCTAAATTGTGAATTTTTTTGTAAACGTAGAATTTTCTGGTATCCGGTGAAAATGTTTTTTTAAATTTTAATACCGTGTCGTTAACATCCTCTGAAAGGCCGCCCCCTAAACTATAGTATAAATAACCGCTATTCTTTGCCCAATTAATGATACCGTTAATAGTATAATCATTAGGCCTAAAAGAAAGATATTGCGGCAATGACGCTCGAAGGTAATCATGCACGGTGCCATACCTACCCAAAATAAGAGTGGCAGCAATTGTTTGCCCACGATATTCTACACGAAAGATTTCCAGCTCGTTATGAAATTTGTCAAAAAAATTATAATAGAAGTCGCTGCTGAAGTGATAAAAGTCGCCAGCCTTTTTTTGTTGCATTGATAACAAATAAATTCCTACAAACTTCTCCCAATCATCCTTAGTTTTTGAACGAATTAAGTTCAGCCCTGCCCTTTCAGCTGTTTTAATATTTTTCCTTACGCTGTATGCGTATTCCTTCTTAATTTGCTCTAAACTTTTTCTTAAATCGACGCAAACTGTTTCCCGATTAAAAACTAGGCCCGAATCATTTTTATATAACATGTAGTTATCAATTGCGGGATTTAACCGCTGAAATTCGCTGACGATGTTGTTCCCGGCACAGTACTTATTTAATGCGCTACGCAAACTCCTAGACAGCCCCGGTACGGCAGATTTTTTGTTAACACAATAAATCGGTCCGCCATAATACCAGGGAGAGACTAAATCAAAATACTCTCCCCCACCTTCATTATTGGTTAATCTTTTTTTAAAAAATGGTACCAAAATATAGTCATTTGGATCTCCGTAAAGAAAATACACCAACTCCACTGATAGATATTTAGAAAACATGTCTAAATAATCCGGGTGGGAATGTATATCATTAGGCACGCACCGTGCTACTAACTTACGAATCTCCTTAGCTTGGTTACTATTAATAATTTGGAATTCTGGCTTACTCATATTATTTTTTACGACAAATTAATACGAACATCGAAACGGTGTTCTGCCCGTTAAATTCGGTGTGATAATCAACATCAAAACTTTGAACTGTAAAAAATTTACCATAAACTTTGCGAGCTTCTTTCTCTGTATAAAAATGGGCGATCCCCCTGTCCTTAAAAAATACACTTTCACGGATATCAATAAACGTACCTGATTCAAGCTTTTTACCAAGACCACACCCTAAAGTTTTGGTTGAAAAACACGAAGAGTAAAACAGGCCGTCCTTCTTCAATATTTTGGCAACAGACGCAAGAATGGCCTCTATATTTTTTACGGTATTGGTATACACTGAAACATTATCGCAGACTATATCAAAAAAACCTTTCGGGAAAATACTTGCTATATCAACAAAGTCGGCAACAATAAACTTAGTATTTTTCTGACTAACAAAAGCTTTGGCATGCCTTACGGCCTCCCCTGCCCCATCTACAGCCCAAACCTTAAAACCCTCGGCAACCATCATTTTAGTATTAGCTCCGGCCCCGCAGCCAAGGTCCAAAACTTTGTTGTTTCTTTTAAAATCTGGTTCAGCTTTTTTGTAACGACACAAAAATCGCACCAACGCTTCGTTGGGATACTTACCCCACCCGCCTTTATGAATTTTATTCCAAATTGGGTCCATAGATTTTAATTTTCATTCGGCCGTGTTTTATTCTCACATTCTCAAGAATATGAGAATGTTATTTATTAAAACGGTTGATTACCGAACTGACATATCGCATATCTTTAGGCAAGTACCTGTGATCTATCGGGATGGAAATCAGCAACCGGCTAAGCTCAGTTCCATTCGGCCAGTGAACCGGCGGATAAATATCATTTTTAATCAAGTGCGCCTTGAGGCCCTCTCTTATCTTGTAGCTGGTGCATTTAATCAAGGCGAAAGTCGGGGTTTCGTTCTTGGCAAATCCTAAATCAAGCCAAGCAAATTTTTTGGTGGGCTTGATGTTTTTGCTCAAAGTTATGTAATTATTCATTCTGGCCCGCTTCATTTTTTTTATATCGGCCTTAGATAAAATTTCTTCCAATTTCGGCGCCTTAACAACTCGGGCGTTTTTATGGAAATTCGCCAAACTTCCTTCTTCTTTTCGCATGCCCTCCAAAAACTTCTTTTTTAATACTTTATCATTGTTTTTAAGATATCGCTCTTTTAGTCCCAGAAGGGCAAGACCAGTTTGTAAGTCGAGCCTAGCGTATTTACCAGTATATTTCACGCCCCCTACATATGCCCCGGGCAGATTTACGAATAATTTCTTAATGCTGGCGAGCTCAGCATCGAAAAAGTTATTATAAGAATTCAGGGCCGAATGCGTCCTATCTGATAGTAAGACGACTCCCGCCCTCTTTAATGATGCGGCGATAAAATCATAATTGGGATCTCTCCTGCCAAAAAAATCAACCATTAAAAATGCGACCTTGCCCTCATTTTTACTTTTAATCTTGGCTAGAATGCTCTTTTTAATTCCGAGCTTATCATCTAGGGCATATTCTTTAATTTTTAAACCTTTAATTTTTTTAAGATACGCGCATACGTCGTCGCAAAAGTAGGAGGGTAAAAAAATCGTTCTAATCTTGAAATGGCCGATTAAATAGCGCAGAGCCTCCCTTCCAGACTGAAAAAAGATAAGGCCCGCGAATCTATCGTTATCCGCGTTAAAAAAATCTTTTTTGTATTCAATGAAACTACCTATTTCTGGCATAATTTTTAATAAAATTAATAAACTTGGGGGTGAATTCGCCACAACCATAGACATTCTTGATCTTGAATTTTCCTTTTTTATCCAAGTTAGACTTAACGGCTTCTGCAATCCTTTTTTCCGACAAACTAGCATGTGTAACATTTGCATCACAGAGTCTTCCCTGTTGCCTGTCGCCGATATTAATAAATGGCATATTCATAAAAGCCGCTTCGGTTAAACCGGAACTGCTATTGCCCAAAAAAATATCACAAATATTTAAAACCCCCAGGAAATCAGCATGAGGCAAAGATTTATGAATCTTCACGAAGGGCAAGTGGCGCAGCTTCTCTATCTCAACGATCATTTCTAGGCCGCCGGTATCATTATTCGGATAGATTATAATCGTTGGCAGGGCCAGTTTTTTGATTATATTTAGCATCGGATCAATTTGCTTCTTGGGGGAAATACCGCTCAAAGTGTCAGGATGCATGGTAAATAAAACCAATTTCTTCTTTCTATCTATGCCGTACTTCCTATAGACTGCGGCCGGCTGTAAATATTTTTTTTGTGAAATGTCATCAAGGCCGGGCTCGCCGAACATAAAGATATTCTTTGACGAAATACCGAACTTTTTCAAACGCCCCGCCGATTCAATGTTACCGGGAAAATGAATGTCGGCAAAACTGGTTATCGCCCACCTGATAGAATCATCAATTCCTCCGCTCTTATCGCCTCCGCCCTGATGAAAAATGGGGATGTTGTTTTGTTTGGCCACCATGGCCATGGCCAAATCCTCAAAACGGTCAGCTTCCACAAGGCAAATATCAAATTGGTGCGGTTTAATGATTTTTGAAAGTCTTAAAACAAGATATCCGAAGTTGCTTGCCATATCGGCGTGGGTTTTATGCTCAACTGGTAATTTGATTTCTGCTAGAATTTTTAGTTTATCTTTTTTTATTTCGTTCACGGTCATGCCGAATTTTTTTTCAAGATGCATACCGGTCACAATCAGTCGTAAATCACATATTTTATTCAACCCTAAAAGAGCCGAGCGCATCAGTCCGTAATCGGCTCGAGTACCGGTCAGATATAAAATTTTTTTAATTTTATTCTTCATCTTATACATTCGACATTCTCACATTCTTAAGAATGTGAGAATGTCGAATGTATACCCCGGCCACTTAAATTAAATACGCCTTTTTTATTAATTTGTCTGCGGTTATTAATCTCTTGGCCTTTTTTCCAAGAATCAATGCCGCCAGCGCAACTCCCAACCCCCCGCCTTCGGATGTGCGTTTGGCCGTTACCATTTTTTTTCTTAGAATCTCTCCGCTCTTTATATCCCGCGCCGCAACCAAAAACCTTTGTACCACTTTTTTGTTCATAACCTCGGATGGAGTAGGTCGTTTTTTGGAGCTGCCGAGCATCTGTTCGGCTAGGCGAATCCCGCGAACCATCTTAGTAAAATCTTGGATGTTAAGTGAGGCCTGATGGTCTGGGCCCGGGAGAGAGTTGTCTAAAGTAAGATGTTTTTCAATAACCTTAGCACCCAGTCCAACTGCTATGGCCGAAGTAAACGTATCCTTGGTATGATCTGAAAAACCAATAACATATTTTGGAAATTCTTTGATATAAGTCCGTATAACACGAAGGTTGGCTTCTTCGGGCCGGGTTGGATACGTTGTTGTGCAATGAAGGATCGCCAGCTTAGGCCGGAGCCATACTTTTTCTATGGCCCTAACGGCCAGCTTGACCTCTTTAAAAGTTGCCATGCCGGTTGAGATAATCATCGGCAGTCGATAGCGCGCGATTTTTTGTAAATGCGGCCAGTTAGTGAGTTCGGCAGAGCCGATCTTGATTATTTTAACTTTTAATTTCTTAACCAAAAAATGTAAGCTCTCTTCATCGTCCGGCGTGGAAAAAAGCATTATACCAACCTTATTCGCATATCTGTTAAGTTTTACAAAAGCCTCATACGGCAATTCGAGTTTCTTAGCCATTTCGAACTGATCTTCTTGGACGCCATCCGCCTTTTGATATTCAGCCTTTGCCGTCCCCTTAACAAGTATATTTTCAGTACGCCAAGTCTGAAATTTAACAGCATTGGCGCCAACTTCCTTTGCCGCTAAAACCAGTTTTTTTGCCAAACCTAAATTACCATTGTGATTAACACCTGCCTCGGCAATTATAAAAGCGGGCTGACCTTGCCCAATCTTTATGTTACCTACTTGGATTATTTTTGTGGTCATTTATTATTTCGCCTCATAAGAAATTCTGCCAGCTCAAAATCAAACAAATTATCTATATCAACTGATCGCTCCCTAGGCATTAAATAAATACTGGAGTTTCTAGGATCCTCGATCAATCCCTTTTTCATCAAGGTGTCGTATTTCATTACATAAACCGCACCGTTTGTGATTGCCAGCTTTGGCAAATCTTGTGATCTCAAAGTTTGAGATTTTTTTTTGTTAATAAAAAGCTGCGCGAGCTTGCTGTCTATTTTATACATCCACTCCGGTCTTTCACTGATTTTAGTGACGCTGAAGCAGGAGTTTGTTTTGGTGGCAATAATTTTTTCTATCGCCCCATCGACGTCCTCGGATTCGATGAGGGGGTTAGTCGGTTGTATCAGAACTACTAAATCTGGTTTAAATTTCTTTTCTTTCTCGTAATATCTGACTGCGTGTTGCAAAACAGGCAAGGTTCGTGCCGTATCAGTAGCTAGTTCGGCTGGCCGCATGAATGGCACTTCCGCGCCATGTTTTTTAGCCACTCCGGCTATTTCTTTATCGTCCGTAGAGACAACTATCCGATCAACATACTTTGATTTTTTAGCCGCTTCGATTGCATAAGCAATCAAAGGCTTACCCAGAAGCCTTTTTATATTCTTACCCGGAAGTCTCTTGGAACCACCCCGGGCAGTAATAATTGCAATGATTTTTTGGTTTCTGTACATTAAACTTGACTTTTTATTTAAAATGTAATATATTAACCACTATAATTCTGTCCTTTAACATGGAGTAAATTATGCCCTGGTATATACCAGTAATTTTAGGGTTGCTGATAAGAGACCTGTTTACATCGGTATTGCTCAAGAAAGCTGTAATTTCTGGAGGTAGACAACAACGATTCTTCTTGCAGTTTTTCTTCGCATTTATGCTCGCCTCGCCCATATTTTTATATTTGGGCAACACCTCTGCCGATTATATACTTTCACCTGATTTTTTCAAGATATTCGGCATCGGCATGTTTAACGCCACTGCGACCATGTTTTACTGGAAAGCCATAGATATCAGCCTGAGCAAAACCTCTCTTTTTCTTTTCTTAGATGATATTATAGCGATAACCTTGAGTCTCATTTTCCTAGGTGAATACGCAATACTTAATACCACGATGCTAGCCGGCTTGGCAATGGGCCTGCTCTCTATAATTCTTTTTACAATTTACTATAAAATACCCAGAGCCAATTCTGCGAGCCCGCGCCTTCCGGCTATTTTCTTTTTTTACGTTTTCATTCATAGCGTTATGCATGGCCTACTGTTGTTTTCGCTGAAGTATCTGGCGGCTGACGGGGTAAGCAAGCCCAACTTTCTTTTTGGATGGTACGGCGGAGCGCTCATGATGGCTGGTCTAGCGCTGGTTTTTTCTAGTAAAAACAAAAAAGAAAATACGGCTGAAAGGGCATTTACTAAGAAAAATGTGAAACTTATGGTTCCTATAGGCTTGGCTATCGTAAGCTCGCTGGGACTGGCCTACTGGTCGTTTCAACTCGCCCCGCAAGTGGTAATTCAGCCGATATTTTTCGTATCGCAAATGATTCTGCCTACTCTGGTCGGCTTCTTCTACTTCAAAGAGGTTAAAACAATCGACACAAAAGAGAAACTTATATTTGCTCTGGGGGCCGCCGGCGCCTTAGTCATTGCATTCAGCTACTCCGCATAAGCGGAGTTTTATTTTTAAGATGCGTGGTCTCTTATATTTTTGCACGGCACTCTTTTCAATCCCCGCGCGTAGGGATAGCAAACATTTTTTTGTTTTTATACAATTAGTTATTAGACTTCAAATATTGTCTGAAGGCATACGCCTTAGATTATTATTTTGAGATTAAAAAGGAAAGGGAAATCCGTTTCCATTATTATAAAGTTCTGCCACTTCAATGCCCATTAAAGCCCTTGACCACAAGCCAACTTCATCTATCACCCCATCCGTAGTAGCTACATTCAGGGTGTCGCCAGCGACTGCGCCAATCAGGAACGGAGCAGTACCATCAAATATACTAGTCGCACTTCCACCAAGCATGCCCACGCTTAAACCGTTAACATATAGCTCTACATTCGGGGTCGAAATGTTGAAAACTACAACAACGTGATACCAGGTTCCGTTATCTAAGGTCTGGTCAAAATACCCGCCCGTTCCAGTATTGCCATCGCCGCTGGAAACAAAAGCCGCCGTTATTTTTTTAACACCGCTGACATTCGAATAGTAAACATTCCACGATCTCTGCTCACCATTTCCGGTATATTTGCCGATTAACGCCTCATAAAAATTACTAACTGGCTGGCTTTCAAGTTTAACCCAAAAAGATAGGCTCATGTCACCCGTAATGCTTAGGGAAGAGTTGTCTGACTTTGATAGATATTGATTACTATCTGCCTCCAAATCAATCCCGTCACTAACCTTGCCACCAACAAATGCTGGGCTGTTGTTCAGAATCAAATCATTAGCTCCAACCGAGTCATTACCATTGCCATCAAGCTTCCAATACGACTCCAGGCCGTCGGCTAGCGGACCCGGTGAAGGCGTGGGCGTCGGGCCAACCATGCTAAGATCGACCCATGAGGTTCCGTTATATCCTCTAAATTTGCCCAGCGTAGCGTCAAAATATATCTGGCCAGTTTTTGGGTTTGCTGGTTCGCTTGTTTTTGAGGCAACAACTAATGAGTCTCCGCCTATATTTACCGTACCAGTTCCCGAAGGATTGATTGCCACATCTTGATTGACGCCACCGCTTCCAACGATCAATGGCCCATCAGAAAAAATATTGTCAGTTACTATATTGGTAAACCTGCCAAATACTCCGTATACGTTTGACCATGGGTTAGTCATAGAGCCTATGTTTTTGCCCGAGAGAGATATCAAATCCGTATTAAGCTCTGTCGTCAAAACCCCGTTTGGTAAATGTATGTCGGGCTGGGTTAATACATAGAAAGCCCCCAAGGGACCAGAAAGAGACCCGGCAGCATTAGTGGGCAAGGCTACGTTGACCATATTCGAAAACGCAAACGCCACCGCTACGACGAGAACAATATAGAATGATTTTTTGGTCATGTTTTTAGTTGTTTGCCTGGCGATCTTTAATTAACTAATAACTAAAACCACAGAAAAACAGCTTATATTAATAGACGAGCTTAGACCTTAAAAAGTATCAAAATACGCCCCGAAAAGACACTTTTGACAATACCACAGAGGCCTAGTTAATTCAAACAATAATAAAACCGCCTTAAAATAACGGCCCGCATATTATAGCCAAGCCCTTTTAACATTCTCACATTCTTAAGAATGTGAGAATGTTAAATCTTAGAAAAAGAAATTACTTTATCGCTAATGGCATCCAGGTCTTTTTGGCAGTGAGCCAGAGGAGTACCAATGAAATCGTGACCTGGCTTGCTAGTACTTACTGGGAAAAATTTTCGGTAAACCAGGCTACCCAACTTGTAAATAAGCGGCGGTATATTAATTTTTTGAATCGGTATTACGCATTAACCTGCTCCACATGGCAAGAATTTTATCATTCAGGAAAACGGAATGATAATGATGAACAGTCCCCCTGGTTTTGGCTCTCCAGGCAGTCGATTTGTTTAGTTTTATTATTTCTTGCATCGCACGGTTCTTCTCGCCTTTGGATTTAGATTCACAATAGCTAGTAAAAGCTTTTCCGTAGTCGCCAAGCGACTCTAAAAATACATCCTTAGCTGTTATATCGCGGCCGGATTTGGCAATTTGCCATTTTTTAGGAGTTTTAGGATTCGCCAGCAACTCGTCAAAGATTATCTCCCAATCCTTAGCAAGCCTATTTAATGAAAATGTTTTTATGGCATATTCTCTGGCATTTCGAGATAATACGCCCCTTAAGGTTTTATTTTTATAAAGTTTCAGAACGGCCAGTATATAATCATACTCGTTTTTCGCAACAATTCCCGTTACGCCATTCTTGACCATGTATTTTTCCATGCGATTTTCGAGAACCACAGGCACAACGCCGGCCGCCATACTCTCCTGCAGTGATTGGTCGCAAGAACCATAGTGACGAGGGTTTAACGGATATCCAAAAATATCAAATGCTGACAATTGTTTGGCCACATCTGGAACCAGCCCCGTGAAATCAAATTTTTCCGCGATACCCAGTTTCTTGGCTTCTTTTTTAATTTCTTTATCACTGGGCCCACCGCAAACCACAAACTTTGCATCAGGAATATTAATTTTGTTACAAATATCTAAAAAGTTGGGATGCATTTTTACGTAGTCAACTGTTCCGATATAACCCACATTAAATCCACTGTGTTTCTTGGGTTTAATTGATTTAAAACGCTCAACACCGCCGGTAGACCAAACGACTCGCAAAGACTTTTTTTGTTTGTCGGAAAGTTTTTTTATCTCCTTTGTCTCAAAACTGACCGGGGTTGTAAAAACGAAGAAATCAGGATAACGAATAAGTTTATCGGTAAAAACCATCGGCGAATGAAAACCGGATATGTGGCTCCAGATAACCAAACGGCAAGGAGGCAACTTAACCCGTACTAAAAAATCGTAAATCAGCGGATGATTCCACCAATGTATAAGAGTGATATCGGCATCGGCAATGGCAGATAAAATTTCAGCATAATTAGATGCCATGTTCTCTCGGAAAGAAAAATTAGTCATCTTCGAACTCACGGCTATCTTATCTCTCGTATAATCAAGGCCTATAAGTTGGTGAGAAAACGAAGAATTATTTTTGACTTTTTCCAAATAGTTAAAAACAACTCTTCCGACTCCACCGGCAAAATGGGGAGCAAGATGAAGAATTTTGATTTTATTTCGCTTATCGATCATTACTTTTGAGTTAAGTGTATTTAGGCATCTTTAGATGGCCTCAATATATCAAGCACAACTTATACGGTCAAACACAATAAAAAAATCGGGGTTAACCGATTTGTTGTGCTAAATCATCAACGTAATTGAATTTGAACCAATCCGCTTGATTCTCCGGGATTTGGCATCGGATCCTTAATTACCTTAGTTGAAATTGTGCGGGCAATGGAACAGTTCTTGCAAAGTTCCAAACTCAATATTTCACCCCTATCCATTGTTGCCCTGTATCTTCTGTGCATCTCTGAATTGTAAGCCTCAACAAGATCGTGGGTAAAAATATTGCCCATATTGTGGGATCCATCCTGATCACCAGCGCAAAAATTCAAACGGCCATCTTCAGCAATAAATGCCCTGCGGTAGACTTCATCGCATCTAAAATTTTTGGATTCAGCCAATATTTCGTCACTTAACTTCTCAGGAAAATAGGCCCTCCCGCCGACATTGTTAACATTGTAAAATGCCACTTTATCATTATATTCACTTTTTAACTTACGGCTCCAAAATTCATAATATTCCTGTTCTTCGCTTTCGTTCAGCGACTGTCTTACGAACTTTATCATTAGCCGTGTGGTACTCTTGCCCTGTCTTTTCCTTCGGTCTCTTACAAATATAAACCTGTCCATGCAGTCAACGATTTTGTCCAGATTGGACCTTAGTCTGATTGTGGACTGCGTCTCTTTTTTGACTCCGTCAATGCTGACTATCAATGTATCCAGCCTGGCATCCATTAATTTTTCCGACATTGTCTCAGGCACAAGCTCGCCATTGGTAAATATTCCGGTTCCTCGAAAACCCAGATCCTTGGCTATTCTGACTTTCTCGTGGACCTTTTTATCAAGCATAGGCTCACCCAAACCGCACAAAGATAAGTAATCAATGTGCTTTACGTGCGGTAATAATCGATTAAGAATCTTAGTCCAAACTTCGTTACTCATCACACCGGTAACCCTGCTTTCCGTAATGGGACACATTATGCATCTATAATTACAAAGTCCCGCCACTGTTTCTATCTGTATAAATGAGGGGATGACTATTTCGTCCATCGCGGCTACTCCTTTTTAAACAACATAGCCATGCAAATGTAACACGAAAACAACGCCAGCACAACAACGTCATTGATAATTACTCGGGAGACAATACCGATTCTTTCACGGCCTTAAAATCTTCGTTGTACTTTTCCAAAGAGGTATTGTTAAAATCATCTCTATTCCCGCCGCTTAGAGACGGAAAAAATAATCTATATATAAATTTACCCGATCTATAAAGAATCTTGGGTAAATTAGCTATCTCGGTCAGGCGAATGACGTTCTTGGCAAGGTTTATACGAAAATCATGAAATGGGGTAGCGCTTTTTCTGTACCTTATCATAGCCTCATCAATTACTCTTATACTTTCTTCTCTGCTCACCGATACTTTAAGCAAGCACCCGGCAATGTACTCCCTGAATTTTTCATACTCTTTTTGAAGTCGTCCCTCTTTTTCAGCGCTATTAAGTGATGGCCACATCGCGGCATTGGACATGTCCTCCTGTCTGGCCCCATAAAAAATATCTAATATCTTCATTTTGCCTGCAATAATGGAAAGCAAAGAAGCCGTGAGTTCGCCGAAAAGAAACAGGTCAACACCGGAGCGAATGGTTTCTGCGTAAGCTTGCTGTAAAACTTCTGTTCGGTGGACGGCATACATGGTGGGATGGTAATTTTTAAACCGCTCTGTGAGTCTAGTGACCACATTGTCAGAAATTATAGATCTATGTGGGTACATATCTTTCCAACAAAATTCCTTAGGCGAAGCATCTTTCTTTACATAGAAACCGATGTATTTCCCCTGGGCAAGTGAGAAATCAGGGTTGCTTTCCAAAAAACGAACAGATTCCCTGATGCCTTTCGGAACTACGAAATCGTCGTCGGCGCAAAGAACACAGTATTTGCTTTTAATCTTAGACAGAGCATCAGCCAACTTCTCCCAAAGATGAATCGATCCATCGTAAGAATAGCGAACACATTTAAGACCGCATGCCTGGTTAAAAACATCAACTGTTTTTTGATTTAAAATCTTATTATCAGCCGTACTCGAATCCGCAATAACAAATTCAAAACCAGCACCGTACTCCTTGAAATATCCGAGTATCCTTTTGAGATATTCAGGACGATTGTAAGTTGGTATCACTACTGTGCAATTTATCATACAACAACGAATTTACCCTTGAAACCAAAACTCCTTGCGGACTGGCTTATTTCTTTTTTATATACAGGATTCATTATTATGATGGAGTCTACGCCACCATCATTCAGGACATTGGGCGCAACAACTTGTTGGGCAGTACCAGGAATGTACCGGCCATGCTGGCTTTTATTTATATCTATGACGCGATCGCATCTTTTGTAATCAACTTTAAGACGATTCAAAAAGAAAACTCCTTTTCCGCCAGCGCCCCAAACGATAAATCTTCCAGCTCCCTTAACCATCCGAGCCGCCCTGCCTATGCTTGAACTTATAAATGCGCCGGTTTTTGCAAAACTGACAGATTTATACCTTGCAGTATTGGGCTTACCACGGCTTATTTCAGCCTGAATATACTGTCCATCCAGACCTTTTTTGAAAGTTATATGCTTGAATCCAAACTGGGCAAAAAGATTATAGAGCGAATGCGGCGTAAAATAGTTACAATGCTCATATGTAAAATCAAAAAATGTTTTATTTTTTACGATCCACTCCAAATCCGGCATCTCAAAATACATCTTTCCATCCTCGGCCAAGCAGCTCACTATTGATGCTATAAATTCTTTCGGCTTGGGTATGTGCTCAAGAGTATGCCGACATATTATAAAGTCGGCTTTCTTTTTAATGGTATTCTTGTTGAAATATTTTTTGACGACCAAGCGATCTATTTTGGGATTGTAGTCTGTGTATGCAGGATCAAAACCAACCATATTTTTTACTCCTAAGTCGTAGAGAATCTCAACGAAATTGCCCTTGCCGCAGCCCACCTCAACAATATTTTTGTTCTTAAGATCATATTTCCTAACAAGATCTTGTGCTAACTTTTCTGAAAAAGCAGTAAAAAACTTGGAATAATTCTGTGTGTTGTCGTAGTGCTCAGTATAGCGGGCCAGTCTGCTACTAAAAATGGCATTGAAAACGAGACCGCATCCCCTACAACCCCTGAGCTCTATGGCACCACTTTTCGCTTTTTTTGCGGTATCGCGAGAATCAAAAAAGACATGATTAAAAATCGGCGCTTTGCCAAAACGATAAATTATTTCTAGATTAGTGTTTAAACAGGCGGGGCAATGAATCATGTGTTTATATTTTTATATATAACCTTCCAAAAGCATAGTTTTCTTTATGCCTTCTGTAATAGAAGTTCTGGGATGCCATCCAAGTTTTTTTATATGCGAGATATCGGCATAAAAACCTTTAGGCGACTCTACGTTCAGAACTTTTTTTCCATAAACTATATTAGCAACCTCAGCTACACCTACAAGCTTACCATGGCCTATATTAAAGACCTGGTGGCCAGAAGTCCGACATTGATCAATAATAGTTGTAATGGCTTCCGCCGCATCCTGAACATAAACAAAATCATTACCAACGCTCGGATTGTCTACTTTAACAGGCTCACCGGCTTTATAACGCCCAACCAGATGTAACACTAGTGACGTTTTTCTGTGACCGGGGCCATAAATAGAAAAAGGGCGTAACCATATAAAATTCTGGCCATTTGCCTTTGCGATTTCACAGCCCAAATTATGCAATGCGTCTTTTGTAGCCGCCAAGGCGTTAGATGGACGGACGGGCGCATCCTCTCTTACGCGACCAGCGGCCAACCCATATTCCCAGGAACTTCCGGCTGTAATAACTGATTTGCATCCGATTCTGGCTAAAAATTCAAAAAGGTCTAGGCCGTATTTCAAGTTACGGCTACATACTTCATAACTAAAATCTGGAATACCCTGCCAGGCCAGATGTATTGCAAGATCTGGTTTAAATTCTGAAACAACCCTGGACCAGACTTTAAAATTACTGAGGTCGCCTCTTACTAATTTGGTTTTCTTTGCATTAAGTAAGCTGTGATATTTTTCTGGCGATCTCGCCAACAACAATAGCTGGTAACCGTTTTTCTCTAAAAGTTTAACAAGAGGCTTGCCTAAAAAACCGGTACCACCAGTTACAAAAACGCGTTTTACTTTAATCATTTTTTAAAATCTGGCCAGTTTTTATCCTTATCAGATATAACTGCTGGTTTCGCCGGCCACTTAAAGTTGAACAGCGGATCGTTATATCTTATACCCCTTTCAGCACTTCCCTCATAAAATTCTGAACAATAATAGTGAATGAGTGAATTATCGGCCAAAGTCAAAAAAGAATTAGCACACCCTGGCGGCACATGAATGCTTTTTCTGTTATCTTCATTAAGCTCAATCGCCACCCATTCCAAATATGTAGGAGAGTCTGAGCGGAGATCAACAACCACATCATAAATCGCCCCCCTAAGACACGATAATGTCTTGCCCTCTCCATGAGGTGCTAATTGATAATGGAAGCCCCGGAGTGTGTGCTTAAACTTATTCTCAGAAACATTGGATTGGGCGACATTGGCTACGACTCCATGATCAGTAAACTCTTTATTACAAAAATGGCGCCTGAACATTCCACGCTCATCAGCGAACGGCTGCGGCTCTATCAAGAAAACACCTTTGATTTTTTGCTCATAAAACCTCATCGGATTAAATCCGAAACGATAGCTTCAAGGGTTCTCGTTCCAGACGCTAGTTCAAATTTGCACCCAGCCGCCAGAGCAGCCTCAGCATCAGTCTCACTATCCCCTATAAAAAGGGTCTTTGTCAAATCAAGAAAATTCTCCCTGGCTGCCTTAAAAAACAGACCTGGTTTAGGCTTACGACAATCACATCCATCACTATATCCGTGGGAACAAAAGTAAATTCCATCTATAGTGGTCCCGGCTTTCGCCAATTCGCCAAACATATATTCATGAATTTTTTGTAAATCGGCTTCTGACATCAAGCCCTTGGCAATACCAGCCTGGTTGGTGACCAAAAATATTTTATATCCGGCATCCTTTAACTTTTTTAGCGAAGCCACCGCTCCTGGTAAAAATTCGAAATCAGCAACGTTTTTGGCATATTCGTGTGGCGGCATTCTTTTATTGATAACACCGTCTCTGTCTAGAAATATCACCTTTTTTTGTTTTAAAAATTTTTCTGCAGAAGCCAATGTTTCCATACTTGTTATGGCGCAATAGGGATGATCCATCCTAAAGGCTGCAAGCTGACCAGACGCTACCAATTTAGGTAAAATTTCTTTTTGAAAAGAAAAATTACCTTCAGGCATGAGACCAAGAATCTTTTTATCTAAAATGAAAACTCC
>MGJI01000026.1 GCA_001794195.1 Candidatus Yanofskybacteria bacterium RIFCSPHIGHO2_01_FULL_44_17
TTTAGTTATCCAATCGCTTTCCTTGAAAAGTTTAAACATCCAAAACTTTGGTTTATTACGTTTGCCATCGGGTGTTATGCCCCATATTTCTTCATTTGAACGCCAGGAGTTATCCAAGCCAATTTCCTTCATTTTTCTAGACAATCTATTCAATTTATCTAAGAATGCATCATGCATTATTTTTTCTCTTTGGTCGGCATTCATGATGGCTGCCTGGAATTTTTTTACATCGTCAAAGTACTCCCGTCTCAATGATGCGCCCTTTAAACCAACGTATGTATTATGATATTCCTTCAGTCCTTCTATCAATTCTTCAAGTAGATCAAGCACTTCTTTCTTTTCGACCGTACCTAAATTATTCCAGCCAGTAGTTATTACTTGAAATATTTTTTTAAAAATGTCATCGCCACCTACTAAGTTGGCATTTTTTTCAAAAATAAGAGCGCCCCTGTGTTCTGATGATGAAAAATCAGGGGATTCGAGGCTAGCCCTTTTTAGATCTTCTAGTCGAATGCTTTTGAAGGGGGCCAATTTTTTTGTTTCTTTGAAGTTGGACAATTTAAACCTTAGCTAGTGTTTTAATACAAGAAGTGCAAATTTTAATTCTTTTGCCGTCTATTTTGGCCCATTGTAGATTGGGATACTTACGCAAGCGATTGACCGGATTATAATGACCACGCAAAAGCTTGCGCTTATTTACCATCACAGGTTTTTTACCGCAACGAGGACATCTAGTCACCTTATGGAAGATTCAGATTTGGCGAGGCGTCAGCTATGGGCTGAGACGACGGCAAGTTGAAATCATTGTTTGATTTACAGATTAACAAAAAAATGATAAGTTGGCAATAACTTATGGTATTCGGACTGTTTTTATATCTCATAATCATTATATCGGCTGTTTTTCACGAATTCATGCATGGGTATGCCGCAGATTATCTCGGAGACCCAACCGCTAAAAGCTTAGGACGGCTGACCCTTAATCCACTCAAACACATGGAATTTTTCGGCACATTTTTATTGCCGCTAACACTAATCCTGATGGGTGGAGGTTTTCTCGGCTGGGCCAAGCCAGTACCCTATAATCCGGCGAACTTAAGTGATAAAAAATTCGGATCCACTAAAGTTGCTTTTGCCGGTCCGGCGGCCAATTTTTTAATAGCGATAGTTTTTGGGCTGGCCCTTCGTTTTATCGGTACACAGAACATTCTTGCTCTTGCCTTTTCCTGGGTAGTCTACATTAACTTATGGCTGGGATTTTTCAATCTCATTCCTGTGCCGCCGCTAGACGGATCCAAGCTGATGATGGATTTGTTTCCCCGTTCCGGCATTTTTCAATCACGCATGATGTTTGGTGGTATTTTCCTGGCCCTGATTATAGCGATATTCGTTATGCCCTACATTGCGGGCGGAATTTATTGGCTTATCGCCGGCAGTAATTTTATAGCGATCAGATTTTAAATGGCGTCGAGCGGCTTGATTAATTTATGGTTTCGCGCTATCCTAGAATGGCGACATTGATTACGAGTGCTTACGGATTATTCGCATGTACTCGGGTATTTGTGTCGCGTTTGTTTACATTGCCAACAATCAATCAATTATTAAAAAGACCACGAAGTAAAGCTAGAGCGAAAACCAGGTCGCCGGCTTTGGCCTTGGGTTTTAATACTGTTCGAAATAAGCCCATATTTTACTCTGCCCCGTTTAAAAGGGGCGTTGCAATAAAGGTTGGCACTATGACACCGAAAAAGCCCAACTCAGCTCTTCGCAAGTTCGCGCGCGTTAGACTAACTAATGGTATGGAGGTTACCGCATATATCCCGGGAGAAGGGCACAATCTACAAGAGCACTCGGTGGTTACGTTACGCGGCGGCAGAGTCAAGGATTTACCCGGAGTGCAATACCATATTGTAAGGGGAAGGCTGGACACCTCCGGAGTGGAAAAACGACGCAGAAGCAGAAGCAAGTATGGAGCAAAGCGTCCCAAGTAAAACAAATAAAATATGAGGAAACCGTTAAAGAAAAAAATAATACTCGAGCCTGATTACAAATACTCGTCACTTCTGGTGGCTAAGTTTATCAACAAGATAATGCAGGAGGGCAAGAAGTCCATAGCCGAAAAAATTGTCTATGGTGCCATGGAGCGGGCAGAGAAGGAAATAAAAAAACCAGCGCTCGAAACCCTCGATTTGGCGTTGAATAACGCCGGCCCGCAGCTTGAACTCAAGTCTCGAAGAATCGGTGGGGCTAATTATCAGGTGCCTTACGAAGTCAGGGGAGAACGCAAGATGGCCTTGGCAATCCGTTGGATTATAGATGCTTCGCGCAGTCAGAAGGGTAAGCCGATGCAGGAAAAGCTCGCCCAAGAGCTAATCAATGCCTGCAATAACACCGGCATAGCCATTAAAAAGAAAATGGACACACATCGCATGGCTGAGGCCAACAAGGCCTTTGCTCACTTCGCCTGGTAATTTAAACCCATGATTATTAAATTTCTTAAACTACTATAACTACCAGACCGCCAAAAAATCAATCAATCTTCAATTGACCCTGACCGATTTAATTGCTAGGCTAAAAATTAATGGCAAAACGCATTTCTCAAAAAATCTATCAATATACTGCAATATTTGAACCAGACGTAAGGTCTGGGGGTTTTACAGTAACTATTCCGTCTCTTCCTGGTTGTATATCTGAAGGAGACACGTTTGAGGAAGCGGCCGATAATATTAAGGAGGCCGCCGGTTTGTATTTGGAAGTTATTAAAGAACAAAAAGCTGACATACCGGAAGAAGAGCGCGGGGTGGTAGTAGCTCCAATCCAGATAAGAGTTTAGGAATGCCGAAATTACCAATTCTAAAACCGAGGAAAGTAAGCAAGGCTCTAGAAAGAGCCGGTTTTATTCTCGCGAGACAAAAAGGCAGCCACCGCATTTATATTAAGGATCGCCTTGGAGTGATGATCCCTTACCACAACAAAGATTTGAAACCGAAAACATTAAAACATATTATAAAACAATCGGGCTTAGAAATCGAAGAATTTATAAAATTACTTTAAGATGGCTGATTATCCAATTGAAAAAATTAGAAACATCGGCATTATTGCGCATATTGACGCCGGTAAAACCACCACTTCCGAAAGAGTGCTGTTTTATACTGGCCTTTCCCACAAAATAGGCGAGGTGCACGAAGGAGAGGCAATAATGGACTGGATGGAGCAGGAGCGTGAGCGAGGCATTACCATTACTGCCGCCGCGGTTACGGCTTATTGGCACAAGGTAGGCCAGGCCAAAATCAAGGAGAACGAATATCGCTTCAATATCATAGACACTCCTGGGCACATAGACTTCACTGTTGAAGTTAAGCGCTCCCTTCGCGTGCTTGATGGTGCATGCGTAATATTTGACGGCGTTGCCGGCGTGGAGCCGCAGTCAGAAACTAACTGGCGCTACGCTGACGACTACAAGGTGCCCAGGATTTGTTTTATTAATAAACTTGACCGTCTGGGTGCCTCATTTGAACGTTCGTACAGATCAATTTTGGAGCGCCTGACTCCCAATGCCATTAAAATGCAACTGCCCGATGGCGAAGAAGACCAGTTCCATGGCATGGCCAATCTTCTTGAAATGAAATATTACAAATTTGAAGGCGAGCACGGAGAAAATGTTATTGAGACAGATTTTCCATCTGACGATTTGCGGAAACGTGCAGGAACGGCCAGGGCAGAGCTTATTGAAAAGATTGTTGAGCATGACGATGGGGCTATGCAGGAATATTTGGATGGCAAAGAGCCTTCCATTGATAAGCTTCGCCAAGTCTTAAGAAAAGCAACGCTGGAAAACAAACTTGTTCCTGTTTTTTGCGGTTCGGCACTAAAGAATAAGGGGGTTCAATTCATGCTCGACGGTGTGGTTGATTACTTGCCCTCTCCGGCCGATAGAACGGCGTTTAGGGGTATTGATCCTAAGACCGGAGAAGAAATGGCCAGACACTCAGACGAGAATGAGCCCTTTTCAGCGCTGGCATTCAAGGTGGCCACTGATCCGTTTGTTGGCCAATTGATTTTCTTTCGCGTTTATTCCGGTAAAATTGCGGCCGGGTCTTATGTATTCAATAGCACCACCGGCCAGCAAGAAAGAATTGGTCGTTTATTACGAATGCGTGCCAATGATCGAGAAGAAATCAAAGAAGTTTATGCTGGCGGTATAGCCGCCGCCGTGGGATTAAAAGGCACCAAAACCGGAGATACGCTTTGCGATCAGGCCAGTCAAATAATACTCGAGAAAATAGTTTTTCCGGAGCCGGTCATATCTCTTCGCATAGAACCGAAAACAAAGGCCGACCAGGAAAAAATGGGCCTTGCCCTCAAGAAATTATCAGACGAGGATCCAACTTTCAGGATTAAAACCGATGAAGAAACCGCTGAAACCATAATTTCCGGAATGGGCGAATTGCATTTGGATATTATTGTTGACCGCATGAAGCGTGAGTTTGGCGTTGGCGCCAATGTCGGCAGGCCGCAGGTGGCTTATAAGGAAACCGTCAAAGAAACCGCCCAAGCAGAAGGCAAGTACATCAAGCAATCGGGTGGACGAGGTCAGTACGGTCATGTTTGGCTGCGCGTTGAGCCGCAGGAGCGTGGCAAGGGTTTTGAATTTATTGATGAAATAAAAAGCGGTGCGATTCCGCGTGAATTTATTCCTGCGGCTGAAAAAGGAATTAATGAAGCTTTGGACAGAGGCGTAATAGCCGGCTATCCGCTGGTAGATCTCAAGGTGGCTCTCTATGACGGCAGTTATCATGATGTCGATTCTTCGGAAATGGCTTTTAAGATTGCTGCCGGCATGGCCTTGCAGGAATGTGTCAGACGAGCTAAGCCGGTTATTCTCGAACCAATAATGAAGGTCGAGGTCATTGTGCCGGAAAATTTCCTTGGTGAAGCTACGGGTGACCTGAGCTCGCGCCGAGGACGCATAGAACAGATGTCCGACCGCTCGCCGCTTAATCTCAAGGTAATTGATGCCAAAGTCCCGCTCTCAGAAATGTTCGGTTATGCCACTACCATACGCTCTCTAACCCAAGGCAGGGGAACATATAATATGGAGTTCTCTCATTACGAAGAGGTGCCAAATAATGTCGCGCAGACAATCATCGAAGGCAAAAAATAGTTGACGAGCATAGGCGATTGAGTAATGCAGATTACTAAATACTGAACGAAGCAGCGTGAATGTGCAGGCCGAACGTATAGCTCCGCCCCTCATCGCAAAAGTTTCGCTCGCCATATTACCTTTTGAGAACTTCGCCTCGCCCCAGCGGGCTCGGCTCATCTTTTTACGTAACCGCCATTTGTCAAGATGTTCGCTACGCTCAATCTATGACAAAACCATGCTGGCGGTTACTTCAGAAGTCTCAAAAGGTAATATGGCCTCGCTTTTCAACTTTTACAATGTCCGACAAAAAGTGCTTCGCTTCGTTTGTCCCAAATTTTTAATTCTTCCGCAAATTATGATCGAAAAGTGGAAAGAAAAAAGTAAGTGGCGCAAGAGAAGAAATAAGTTACTAGACACGGTCCAACTGCCAGAAAGGGGTCGAGTATTAGATTTATCCTGCGGCGATGGTCAGTTTTTAGAGTTAGTACATCTATCCAGACCAATTCTTGGATTAGTAGGGGTAGATATATCCGAAGAGAAAATTAAAGATGCGCAGAAAGAATACGGCTGGGGTTCCTTTGCTGTTAAAAATGCGGGCTCCTTGAGTTTCCCTAATAAAAGTTTTGATACAATATTTTGCAACATGTCCTTGCACCACTACGATGAGCCCATAAAAATGCTTAGCGAGGCAGGAAGGGTGCTAAAAGAAAATGGCAATATGTACATAATGGACCTTTTCCCTAAAAACAAAATTTCTCAGGCTGTTTACAATTTAAGAGGTTGCAATGATGATTGTCATTTCGAAAAATATTATACACTGCAAGAATTTAAAAAAACAATAAGCGTCGCTAATCTAAAAATGAATAAAGCGGTTTTGTTGTCGCTGCTCCCTAGACTGATGCTTCTGGAACTGAAACTTAATTTAGCCAGTTGACTTTGCTACCACTATTTTGCTATACTTAAGGGAGTGTAGGTGTGTGTTCTCGGTAGTAGCCATTAGAGCTGTAGGGTAACCGTAAG
>MGJI01000027.1 GCA_001794195.1 Candidatus Yanofskybacteria bacterium RIFCSPHIGHO2_01_FULL_44_17
TGCGGACCAACGGTTTATGACTATATCCACGTGGGTAACGCCAGAACCTATACGATTTTTGATGTAGTGGCAAAATATTTAAGATACAAGGATTACAAAGTTGAATATATACAAAACATAACCGACATTGATGATAAAATAATTGCTCGAGCCATGGAGTTGAATCTAGACCCGATTGAGTATGCGGCAGATTTTGCCGATGCCTTCATGGAAGACATAAAAAAACTGGGCATAGATTCGGTCAGCCATTATGAGTCGGCAAGCAAAAATATTGATCAAGTCATAAAGCAGGTAAAAACTTTAGCAGACAAGGGCAGTGCCTACAAAATAGAAAACGACGGCTGGTACTTTGATCTGAAAACTTTCCCCGATTACGGCAAGTTGTCCGGCAGAACCGTAGAAATGGCCGAGGATGGCGTCTCGAGAATAGATGAAAGCACGGATAAAAGAAATCGCGGCGACTTCTGCCTTTGGAAGTTCTCTAGGCCCGAAGAACCAGGCTGGGACAGCGAGTTAGGCTACGGCAGGCCGGGCTGGCACATCGAAGACACCGCCATCACTGAAAAATATTTCGGGCCGCAGTATGATATCCATGGCGGCGGCGCAGACTTAATGTTCCCCCACCACGAAGCTGAAATCGCCCAGCAGGAATCAGCCTCCGGCTTGAAACCATTTGTCCGTTATTGGATGCATGCCGGGTTCCTGGTCAACAAAACCCAAAAAATGTCTAAATCCCTTGGCAACTTCATGGTCCTGCGTGAAGCCCTCAAAAAATACAGCCCGGAAACCTTACGATTCTACTTCTTAAGTTCTCACTACCGTTCGCCGCTTGATTTTAATGAGGATTTATTAAAACAGGCCGAAGCAGCAGTCGTGAGGATAAACGAGTTTAGAAATCGATATCTCTGGTTCAATAAAAATACTGAAAATACTCAGGTAAGCAACGACAAGCTTATTGAGATTTTATTTGAAAAGATTTTAGATGCCATGGACAATGATTTTGATACTCCTAAAGCTATCGGGCTCTTTTTTGATTTCATAAGATCATCTAACCAGAGCTTAGACAGCATGAAATCAATTGGCCCAGCCGTTAAAGTTATTAATTTTTTTGACAATATTTTAGGCGTGGTTTTGCCTCAACCAACAACTAATCCAATCAGTATACAAGCCATAGTTGACCAGCGCGAACAAGCGCGCCAAAACCAAGACTTCGGCCGCGCCGATGAGCTGCGCGAACAAATAAAAAGCCTCGGTTACGAGGTAAGTGACACGGCATACGGCCCCTTGGTTAAGAAAGACTCAGATCAGGAAGATGAAAATTAGATAAATCTCCGTTTATTCTTTGCGCCTGACCCAGGCCCGGCATATCGCGACGCGGATAATTATGAAAAACCCTTGCGCTTAAGATGTCGCATATGTGGCAAAAACCGGCAAGTTCATTCATTACTCGTCTGAGATTGGTGTAGTCGTTATTTTCTCCCTCGGCATATCTCATTGCATTTTCCTGTTCAGCGGAAAGAACTATGCCGTATTCACTTAATTTTTTATCCCTAAATTCTTTTTGCGCTTCTTTACTCTTTAGAGATGTGCGTATCTTAAGCTGGTTGCCTAAGGTAAGCTTGTATTTCCACGGCTTTTCAATGTCATGCAAAAAAAGCACTAAAAGAGCATCAGACAACGAGAACGGCAGTGTCCTCTCCCTGCTTATCGCGCCATACAAAACAACTGCCCAATTCATGACTTCAGTTATATGATCTAAGTACCCGCCCTCCCAGGTTTGGTGATTATACGAAGATCCTTGCACCCTCGAAAAAAGATTAAAGTTTTCCGTTAGTATTTTATTGCAAATATTACGACTTGGACCGTCTATTAAAAAAAGCGCCTGTACAATTGTCATTGCTAACCATCCTTTTTTAAAAAACTATCTTTATCAAAAGTTTACCACACAGAACAATTGTGTCAATTTTTTAAACTCCACATATTATCCCCTCCCCAAATTTTACCTTCTGACTTATAATTACTCCTTAACATGCCCAAAACTCAGTCAACAATTGACAAGCTGCCGCCGCAAAACATAGAAGCCGAAAAAAGCTTAATCGGCTCGCTTTTACTTGATAAAGAAGCTATCAATAAGGTAGCTGACTCTCTTCAACCACAAGATTTTTATAGCCGCGCCCATCAATTGATTTATGAAGGAATCTTTAAACTATTCGAAAAGAGCGAGCCAATAGACATCCTAAGCTTGTCTAATATACTCGGCGAGGCTGGCCAGCTTGAAACGGTAGGCGGCGTTGGCTACCTCACTTCACTGGTTAATGCCGTACCGACATCAGCGCATGTCAGCAATTATGCTAAAATCGTTGAACGTAAAAAGATACTTAGAGACCTCATTGATACCGCGCACCATATAATTGGTTTGGGCTACACAGAAGACGAAGATGTAGATGTCTTGCTTGACCAGGCCGAACAAAAACTATTTTCAATTTCACAAAAATCAGTTCAGCAGACATTTGAGCCCATCGACAAGGCGCTTCACGAAGCATTTGAACGCTTAGACGCACTTCACAAGTCTGATGGCACCATGCGCGGCGTATCAAGCGGATTCTTTGATCTGGACAATATAACTGCCGGATTCCAAAAATCAGACTTAATAATACTGGGCGCCAGACCCTCTCTCGGTAAGAGCACATTCGCACTGGATATCGCCAGAAATGCTGCCAAGGCCAGCGGCCTGCCGGTGGGTATATTTACTCTTGAAATGTCCAAGGATCAGGTCGTAGACCGCCTTATAGCTTCCGAGGCGGGTATAAACTTATGGAAAATGCGCACCGGGCATTTGTCTTCCGAGGGCGATGGCAATGACTTTGAAAAAATCCAGGTTGCCCTGGATAGTCTGGCACAAAGCAATATTTTTATTGATGACGCCTCTTCACCTACCGTTTTACAAATCAGAGCTATGGCCAGAAGGTTACAAGCGGAAAGAGGCTTAGGATTGCTCATAGTGGATTATCTCCAGCTAATGCAGCCCAGTCGAGCCTACGACAGCCCCGTACAGCAGATAACCGAAATATCGCGTAACCTGAAAGGCTTGGCGCGCGAACTTAATATTCCGGTCATTGCGGTGTCACAGCTTTCTCGTAACTCAGAAAATAGGCCCGACCAGAGGCCCAAACTATCCGATCTTCGAGATAGTGGCTCGCTTGAACAGGACGCCGATATGGTACTGTTAATTTATCGTGAAGATAGGGCTAAAAAGGAAAGCGAGAAAAAAAATATAGCTGAGATCATAGTGGCCAAGCACAGAAACGGGCCGGTGGGCTCTATTGAGTTGTATTTTGATGAGGATACGGTGTCGTTTAAAAACTTGGCTCGTGGCATATAATGTTAGATCGGGCTCCGCCATAGAGGCCTGCGCGGACGTTGCGCTCATCCAGCGATTCGCTCCACTATTTCAAAAGCGTGGATTTTGCTCACAGTGATGAAACATTATACTGCTCGCCCCGTTACTCAACTAGTTGAGTAACGGGGCTCGCAAACCATGCAATCCACTCTTTTGGAATCCGCACAAACCTCTATGGCCTCCGCCCTCCACAAAATTATATGCCATTCGCTTGCACCACGTTGTGAATGTATAAAAAAACAGGATTGCTCCTGAATTATTTAGCGGTCACAGTCTCTGTGTAAATTGTACGAATAAAACCCACCTAACTCTGGATAATGAGTATACGATGCTTTGTTAGGAAAAACCCTTTTCCCGCAAACTCTGCAATTACGAGGGAATATAGAATAAAATATAGTCGGGACTAAGACGCAAAGAGAGACTATAAAGATCGGCATACCTACCATTATTAGCACTAGACCGGTTGATTCCATAAATCACCACTTGTAAATATACTTTAAGAAATATATCACAATAATAAACATGAGTCAACGGGTACAAAAATTGATTGAGTTTTTTACTAAGTTGCCGGGAATCGGGCCGAGGCAGGCAGCGCGGCTAGTTTTGGATATGCTGAACTGGCCAGCCGGCGAACTGGAAGAATTTTCTCAATCTATTTCAGGGCTCGGAAACGGCCCGATACTATGCACTAATTGCTTTAATCTGACGGATGAAGAAAAATGCTCAATTTGCTCAAGCCACAAGCGGGATCAAACCCGCATAGCCGTCGTTGAAAAAATCACCGATCTCCAGTCTATGGAAAGAACCGGCGCCTTCAATGGGGTCTATCATGTACTTGGCGGAACAATTAATCCAAGCGGCGGCTCTCTGCCTCACAATCTTAAAATTAGCGAACTACTTAACAGGATCTTAGAATTACAAAAACTAACACCGGACGTTGAGGTTATAATAGCTACTAATCCCAATACGTACGGTGAAACCACAGCACTTTATCTTGAAGAAGAATTAAAACCATTGAATGTTAAAACAACCAGACTCGCCCGCGGTCTTGCCGCCGGCTCATCAGTTGAATATGCGGACGAAATAACACTGGTCAACGCCCTCAAGCACCGCCGCTAATTTACAAAAAATTGACATTAAGATTGGCCCATGCTTTAATAAGTAGGGTTTCTTAATAATTTGGGGATCTTAAAATATGCTCAAAATCGGTCATCGCGGGGCGCCGGGCTATCCGCGCTATGGCGAAAACACAATAGCTTCTTTCGCTAAGGCATTGGCCATAGGAGCGGATGCTGTTGAACTAGACGTCAGGCGATCGAAGGATAACAAGCTAGTTGTAATACACGACAAAACACTTGACCGCACCACCAACGGCCACGGATTGGTTTCTGATTTTACGTATGACGAACTTAGGATGTTTGATGCCGGCCGCGCCTGTCACATACCTCTTTTAGAAAATGTACTGGATATTTTCGGACAACATTATCTTATCAACATTGAGCTGAAGGAATCTGGATTAATGGACGAGGTCGTGCATACAGCCCTGGCCAAAAAAGCTCAGGTTCTTATTTCATCTTTTGATGCAGATGATGGGGCCGAGTATTCAGATTCTTCATGGGAAGAATTAAAAATATGGTCCGGACGAATTGACGTTGCACTTCTTGCTACGATGAAAAAGGTATCGAATATTGGCGTAAACAATTTTATAAGCGCCGCCAAAGAACATCGTGCCACAGCAATAAGTCTGCAGAAACCAGTGGCATGCTTCAAGCTCGACATAGTAAAAAAGGCCCACAAAGAAGGCCTGACGGTTTTTGCCTGGACGGTCAATCGCCGGTTTGAAGCAGAGTATCTTAAGCGTTTGGGGATTGATGGAATTTTTTCAGACCGCCCGGAGATCCTATAGCACAAAGGCCGCTGAGGGCTTTGTAATTTTACTAAACGATAATTTTGAGAATTTCTACTTTGGTATAAGGCTGACGGTGGCCTTTTTTCTTTTTATAGCGAGTCTTGTTGTGATATTTGAAGACGATCTTTTTTTTGGCCTTGCCGTTATCTAAAACCCTGGCGTTAACCTTAGCCCCCTCAACCAACGGGGTACCGATCTTGGCGTTCTCGGCCTTGGCGTTACCAATAAGCAATACCTGATCAAAATCAAACTCCTCCCCTATCTCATGGTTAAGTTTTTCAATTAAAAGTTTATCGCCCTCAGCAACCTTATATTGCTTGCCACCGGTTTTAATAACAGCAAAAGACATAATTTTACAACTTTACCAAATTACATAATCTTAGTCAACAAAAGGACAGAGCTGGTATAAGAGAACACCTTTATACCAATAAGCGCCCAATTGACTTGCTGCGGCGTTATGTCATGCCCAAATAATCTATGAACGTAGGTAACGGCGAAGGAATTAGGATGGTAATACGTTCTAGGGTCCCAAATTTTACGCGCCCTTTCTTCCCACCAAGTCAGCGGACAACCTCCCAGAAAAAGATTAAAAAGCAGCGTACCGGAGACAATGATAATGTGATATTTGACATAACCCCGATTAAAAAATATATAGAAAGTTCCGCCCAATAAAATAACAATCCATATCAAATGGATAACAAGCAAGGCATCGGCCAATATTTTATATCCCCACCTTCCCATTGCCTAATTATAGCACCTTAACAAAAATACAAAAACCCCGTTAGGGGTTTTTGTATTGGCTAAATAATTTAGCGGGTTACGGAAATGTCTGGACTCGCAATCTCCGTATCTGGAGCATCAATAGTTAATCTTCCGCCATTAGTGATGGTCTCGACTACTAGGTCATACTGAGTATCAGTTCCAGCCGCTGCCTTAGGATCGGCAGGTATTGTTGACATATATGTCGGGGCGAGACAACCCAAACCGATAGTAGTTGCGGTTGTAGCACTGGTATCGTTAAGAATACTGAGCCTTTGCTGTGAAGCTGTCGCGGCCGGTATTACCGTGCAGGTAAGTCCGCCTGAAGTTCCACCGAAGATTCCCTTGCTGTCAGCGATTCTCTGATCGATGGCGTTCAAGATAGAATTTACATGGCTAGTTCTCTGCGTATCACGTGCTTGAGCGAACTGTCTGGCCGGGTTTATTGCGATTAAGACGATAGTCGCCAAAATGGCAATAATACCAATAACCACTAAGATTTCGATGAGCGTAAACCCGCTCTGTTTGTTTTTTTTATTCATCCCGTACGAAGTAGCTGCTGCGCAGCTATAAGTATGAGTTACAGGCGCAGAACTACTGTTGTTATATTATCTGAATTCCCGTTCGTTTAACCCGTTAGGGCTACTTCGTACGGGATTCATATCCTTTAAAATTTAGCCCTCTTATAGCACGAGGGTAGGCTATCGACCCTTGAAACTACATTATAACATATTCTGCACTATATTGCAAATTATGGCAGGGACAGTATTTCTTTCCATGAATTTACAACTACTTCATCGGCTAATGTAGAAACAACGACTTCCAAATTGGTATAAGCGCTTTTATTGCTTACGAGCGGATATTTAGCCTGAACCCTGATCGTCTTTGGCCAACTAACACCATCCACTGACCAGACATAGCAAGAATCGGAACCCACGGGGATAAGATCTCCCGGCGGAGCCACCGGCACATATCCAGAATTTCCCTGAAGCAATATTATCGCCGCATCAACACAAGCCTCGGCCAAACCAATGCTTTTTTCTTTAAATTCTACGTCTAAAATGTTTGCACGGCTGATAAAGCTGCTAAAACCCAATGCAAAAGTAATTGCAACCAAAACCGCTCCGATAATTATCGCAGAGATCAATGCCACAAATCCATCCTGACTATTTTCTAATATATTTTGTGGTTTCATAAAAAACATCGTTTAAATAAAAGGTGGCCATTATCGCTGCCGGCTGATTACCAGAAGCCGGAATATGCTCAAAACTTAAACTCGCTGCAATTACGTTGTCCGTATCAAGCGGAATATAACCGCTACCCGTATCTATCTCTATGTTTTCTGAATTTAAGCGAAATCTGACAGCGCCTACGCCGGTTTTAATTACATTTAGTGTTGGGCCAGTCGAGCCAGCAGTTGGCACGTTGATAGAGCTCACACCCGTCAACGCCCAGTTCATTTTCCTTAATACAAAATTGGCCTCATCATCAACCAAGAGCCTGGCGTTTGATTGATTCGCACTCTGAATTACCATATATACCCCGCCCAACATTCCAACCATCATCAATGAAAAAAGAGCCGAATATATCAGCACCTCGATTAGAGTAAACCCCGTTAGAGGCAGGGAGCGCTTCAGGCGATTTTTTAGAAATCGTTTACCCGGACCCGATTTAAGATATTTTTCACGCATAAAAGCATCTTTGCTAGAACCACAAGCTTCGTAGTATATCAATTCGAATGGTCCTCTTCCTTTCGTAGAAAAAACCTTTCCGTTGTTGTGTAGCCTGAAGCGCTCCCGTAAATCTTCGGTGGCACCGGTGTATAACTTATCATCTTTTTTGCTACGTAAAACGTAAGTATAAAACATAGTTGTCTCTAACGGGGTGAAGCCACTACTATAGTTAAATTTGCTTGTGACCATATTTAAATACAGACCGGCGAAGGAACAATAATACGCAATTCGCTTTGCTGATTATTTACGGTATATATGACGCCGTTTTCGTAAACCATATTTTGCGGATCAACCGAGAAGTTGATAGGACAGGTATCCCATTGCACAATAATACTAGGATCAGAATTGCTAACATCCCAGATACTAAACGGTTTATTAGGAGCTCTGGTGCTTACAAATGCCAATCCGTCTGTTACGTGGATGCCGCTTATACCAGCTCCTTGATTCATGTTGAAATTTTTTGATCCTAACGCTGTCGTGAGGTTATTCTCATCAACGACATAGAAATCTCTTTCCAAAGCTGAAACCGCACGTCCAACACCGAGATAAATACGACTCCCGCTTATACTCAAAGACCTGCCATCTTTAGCGCTTGCCGTACTATCAGCTTTTTTGGCATCAAAAGTTCCGGCTATTGTTATCGCGCCAGGCACACTTACATCCAGAACAATCACCTCCTCGGTATTGGAAGAAGTCGCCAAATAAGCCTTCGCACCTTTTACTTTGATATCGTTAATATTATGATCAACTTGGATAGATCCCGTATTCCCTAGGTGGATTGGGTTGGTTGGATCGGTAGCGACATCAAATATATGGAATTCGGGGCCGGCGACTCTATGCGTACCAACGTAAATCTTGCCATCATAATATGCGATACTTCTGCCCCCAGGACATGTGGCATTGCAAGTTCCCGAAACACCAGGCAAAGAAACAGAAGCAACTTGGAAGGGAAATGAGCCGCTGGTAACATCTATGACCTGCAACTGGCCGCTAGCCTGTTCTTCACCGGCCGGACCGGAATCATCCTGATCATAAAACCTACCGTGAACTCCAGCGGCAAAAACATATTTTTTACCCAAGCTCTGATAGTCAACCGCTACTAGATCTATGATGCCATTTAATTTTTTATTAGCTCCCCAATCTATCGCAACACTACCAAGCGCCTGCGGATCGCTGGGATCGTTCGCATCGTAAATAAAAAGGTCATCAAGGTTTTCATTGGAATCGTGTACTCCCAAATAAATGATTTTATTCAAAACGGCTATGCTCTGACCGCTAACCGTACTGATTATAATAGGGTCGTGACTGGAGGAAGGGTTTTTAAGGTCCGGCGGTGGCGGCAGAACAGAGCAATTACTCCCGCTTGCCAGAAAGGCCTTAATACTGGAAAGGACGCTTGAAATAGATATGGACTGCGATCTTTGTTCAAGCATCCAGTTTAAGTTATTGGTTACCCTTTTGGCGCAATCAGAAATATTAGAAACTAGTAACTGTTTCGTATAAATATCCCCGCTTACTGTGGCAGTAGTGCTAACAATGGAATTAAATTCAGCAACCGTGCCGCGTGACTTGGCACGAGCGACCTCAAGATCTTTCTGCGCCATATAGATCGCCTCCTGATTAGTCTGGGCATCGGTAGTAACCGATTGGCCTCCGAATAAAACTAAAATAACGGTCGTAACCGCCAAAATCAAAATCACCATGGCAATCATGACTTCGAGTGTGCTGAACCCCGTTAGAGACAGGGAGCGCTTCAATCGATTTTTTAGATATCGTTTCCCTGGTCCTGACTTAAGATACTTTTCGCGCACAAAAGCATCTTTACTAGAGCTACGGGCCTCATAGTAAATTAATTTGAACGGACCCCTTCCTTTTGTAGATAAAATTTTGCCGTTATTATGCAAATCGAAGCGCTCCCGTAAATCTTCGGTAGCACCAGTATAGAACTTATCATCTTTTTTGCTACGTAAAACGTAAGTGTAAAACATAGTTGTCTCTAACGGGGTAAACCCCTCCTGGCAGGTTATAGGTTTTAGGTTATAGGTTTTAGGTTTAATAAAAATCATGAAATTTACTACCAGTCGATTCTGCCTTCACTGTTGAATGATATTGTAGCCGTACGCCCCTGCCCCGACAACACCAAGATGCCGGAACTAGTATTGCCAGTCAATTGATCAAAAACTGTGTCCAATGTAGCCGGACTATGCGAAACTACTCCGCTCGTCTGAAATTCCTCGTTACTCGTATCTAAGGGATCAAAAACCGCTCCCTCAAACATCACATACTTATCGGCCTCAAAATGAACTCCATGGGGCGACTGATTGATATTACTCAAGGACCGCGTTCTAGCCCGATGCATAATACTTAAAACTGTGTCCTGCTCAGATCTGAAGGCATAACTTCTATACAAATCCATGCTCAAAAAAAGGCCCAAGCTGATTATTATAACCAGCAGGCCCAAGCCGATCATTATTTCAATCAGCGTAAACCCCGTTAGAGGCAGGGAGCGCTTCAGGCGATTTTTTAGAAATCGTTTACCCGGACCCGATTTAAGATATTTTTCACGCATAAAAGCATCTTTACTAGAACCACAAGCTTCGTAGTATATCAATTCGAATGGTCCCCTTCCTTTCGTAGAAAAAACCTTTCCGTTGTTGTGTAGCCTGAAGCGCTCCCGTAAATCTTCGGTAGCACCGGTGTATAACTTATCATCTTTTTTGCTACGTAAAACGTAAGTATAAAACATAGTTGTCTCTAACGGGGTGAAGCCACTAGCGCGGTTGTAAATGTTGGGTAATTTCATAAATAGGGGTAATAATTGATACCGCGATGAATCCAACAATAATACCCATAAAAACCATCAGTGCCGGCTCGATAATTGTGGATAAATTTTTGGTCATCTCATCCACTTCGTTCTCGTAGAGTTCCGACAAATAAATCAAAGTCTCGTCCAGCTTGCCGGTTGCTTCGCCTATGGATAACATTTGCGACAAAATATGCGGGAAAAGTCTGGGATGTTTCTCCATATAGGAGGTTATTTTCTCTCCCTTGTTAACCTCGGTGGCTACATTCTGTAATGCACGCTGGTAGACCAGATTAGAGGTGGTTTCGGAAGCGATAGAAAACGCCCGCACAATCCTGATATCGCTTTTAAGCAACAGGCCGAGAGTTCGGCAAAAGTTAGCCATGTGATAATTTTGGGTAATGGATCCGATTAATGGCAGACGGAAAATTAACCGCTCAAACCAATATCTGATCGAGGGCAATCGCAGCAACATAAACCAACCGACTGTCGCCGCCACGATAACCAGACCAAGAGCCCAACCGTACTTGCTCAAAAAATTGCTGACCCAAATAAGAATTCTGGTGGTAATCGGCAGCTTGACGTTAAGACTGGCGAAAATCGGCAGAATCTTCGGAAAAATATATACCGTCAATAAACCGGCCATACCCAGCGTCGCAAAAACAATAAAAATCGGATAAACCATCGCCCCTATCACCTTGCGCTGCAAAAGATGTTTCTTCCTCATTTCCTCAGCCAGATACTCTAAGTTAGCATCGAGAGTTCCACTTTCCTCACCTATTTTTATAAGATTTATGGCAAATTGATCAAAAATATGTCCGAATTTTGCCAGACTGGTAGATAGGAATTGGCCGTTAGAAACGTCCAGGATCACCTGGTCTAATATTTTTGTGCGCGAACTTGAGCTTGACTGCTTCTGCAATATTTTCAAACTCTGAATAATCGGAACGCCTGATTTAATTAAAAAAGACAACCTTTTGGCAAAAAGGGTTTTTTCTTTGGTCGAAAGGCTAACAAAAGAATTAAAAAGCTTACTCATGTATTACTCTTAAAACTTCTTCAATTGTCGTAAGGCCGCTTACGGCCTTACGAAAACCATCTTCAATCATCGGAGTCATGCCCTTGGCAATAGCCAATTGCCTGATCTCTGTTGCCGACGCCCTACGCAAAAATGCCTCCCTTATGGATTCATCAATAACCATCACCTCGTAGACTCCCAATCTGCCGCGATAACCGCTTTGACCGCACTTATCGCAGCCCTTGCCATTATAAAAATTCTTAATCGGTTCCAGCAAGCTGGCCGAGAAAAGTCCGCTCAAGCTCTTGCGCTCATTCTCGCTTATGGGCTTTTTATCTTTACAGACAGGACAAATTTTTCTTACTAAGCGCTGGGCCATAACTAGGTTAACCGTAGAAGCAACCAAATATGGTTCAATTTTCATGTCTAATAATCTCGGCAGCGTCGTAGCGGCATCATTTGTGTGCAAAGTAGATAAAAGCAGGTGGCCAGTCAGGGCGGTATTAACTGCCAGCGCTGCAGTCTCAGAATCTCTTATCTCGCCTACCATTATGATATCCGGGTCCTGTCGCAAGACCGAACGCAAACCGTTGGCGAATGATAGGCCCGTGCGCGAATTAACCTGAATTTGGTTTATCCCCTCAATTGAATATTCTATTGGATCTTCGATGGTAATAATTGATATCTCCTTAGTGTTTAAAAGTTTTATTAGGGTATACAACAATGTGGTTTTACCGGAACCTGTAGGCCCGGTTGAGAGAATCATACCATGCGGTCTTTTAACGGCTCGTAAAACATTCTCGGCATCAGCGTCGCTAAATCCGAGTAGGTCGAGATTGAATTCTTCGGCCTTGTCGGAAAGTAAACGCAAAACCGCATTCTCACCATAATAAGCTGGGGCAATCGAAACTCTTATATCTACCGGCCCCAGGTCTTCGAATAGGCTGCGAAATCTGCCATCTTGCGCGGTTTGATGTTCATCCGTTCTTAAGCCCGCTAAAACCTTTATACGACTTATTACCTCTGATTTAATTTCACGAGGAAAACTAAACATATCCTGTAAAACACCGTCTATCCTAAATCTAATACGAATGCCCTTTTCGTTGGGATCAAAATGTATGTCGGAGGCCCGTGACTCGTTAGCGAACCTGATCAGCTCGTCTACCAAATTAATCATAGAGAGATCTGATCCCTTTTTAAGCTCTTGTTCGATTTTATGTTTAGTAGTTTGCACTTGGTTTTGGATAATAAAAAAACAGCCCCTACTCTTGTTTATATAATACCACGTATACTAAGAAAAGTAAATACTAATTACCCTTTGCGCTCCCATGGGGATTTGAACCCCAGTTCCATGGCTGAGAACCATGTGTCCTAGGCCACTAGACGACAGGAGCAATAATTGATAATTTAGCCTATTTTTTTAATTTCCTCAACTATTTTTTCCATTTTCATTGATCTAGAACCCTTGACCAGCACGATGTCACCCTCTTGTATTATTTCCTGAACTTTTGATTTAGCCTCATCAGAAGTGTTGAAGCTCATTATATTTTCTTTAGACATTTGCTTCGCCGCGGAATCAGCGATGAATTTGGCCGCAGCGCCGACAGTGATAAGTACATCGCATCGCTCGGCCGCTATTTTGCCGATTGAGCGATGAGCTTCGATCTCGTACTTGCCCAGCTCACGCATATCACCCAGTACGGCTATGCGGCGGCCTTTTATGCCCAGTGCCTCCCTCGCTTTGGCAAAATCTCTCAAAGTATCTAGGGCGGCATGAGTTGAGAGCGGAGAGGCATTGTAGGTGTCGTTTATGATCGCTGAATTTTTTATCCCCGCCAATAGATTCATGCGGCCCCTTGGAACCTCTATTCTTTCCAAGGCAGCAGAAATATCAACTAAATTCATTCCAAAATTAATGCCGACGGCAACAGCCGCCAATACCCCGTAAAGCTGATGCTGGCCTATGATGCCGCTAATCCTAACCGGAATAAAAGAGCTGGCATAATTAATTTTAAAAGAAAGTCCGCCGATATTTTTATTATCCTCAACCGCAAAATATGAAATATCCGAAATCCACAGATTGGCCAGGTTAGAAAATCCGAATGTTATAACCTTGGCCTTTGATTTTTCTTTCATGTCTAAAACCGTTTGGTCGTCATAATTCAAAACCGCTAAGCCATCGGGGGGAAGAGAGCGTATTAGCTCATATTTTTCATTTGCCACCTCCTGCGGGCTTGCGTAAAACTCAATGTGAACGGGCACCTCTCCCACCGCCGTTACAATCCCGACTTGCGGCCGAACAATATCAACGAAGTATTCAATGTCGCCAGGCCTGTCCGCCGCAAGTTCTAAAACTAAAGCCTTCGGATATTTCTGCTCTGGCCAACCATATACCAGCCATAAGGCATGGCAAAAAGTTTGTAGTTTGTAGTTTACTCGTCTCGCTGCCAGTCTCGCCAAGTCTAGGCGGGAAGCTTTGCCGAAGCGGTTATTTTGTAGTTTTGCAGGATCTATGCCGAGTACTGCCATCGGCACTCCGAATTCGTTATTATAGTTTTTTTCATTTTTCCTTACCCAAAACTTACGGCTTAAAACTGCAAACACGGCCTCTTTGGTCGTTGTCTTACCAACAGAACCCGTTATACCAATAACAATCGGCTTATAACGAAGAATGGCCCGCTTGGCTAAAATTTTTAGGATAAGCTTTAATAGATGGTGCATCTTATTTAACTCTTTTGAAAATTACGTCTATTGTCTCGTTGGAGGTATGTTGAAGTAACGTATTAAGTATCTGGCAATTTCCCCGAAGACCGGCGATAAACTATCGGCAGCGAACTTAATGCCTTGTGGCTTATCCATTTTTATTAATACCACAAAACGCGGAGAATATGCCGGCGCAAAACCAACGAAGTCATGAACGAAACGGTTATTATCGAGATAGCCGCCGCTTGGATCTGGAATCTGAGCCGTACCAGTCTTACCAGCCACATCATAGCCCTTAATACGCGCCCTGTCGAAGCCACGATCCACTACGTCAACAAGCATAGATTTAAGCTGGGCCGAGGTCTTATCGCTTATGGGCGCACCCAAAACTATCGGTTCGGTTTTTATTACTGAACCATCAGACTTAATTATTTCTTTTACAATGTAAGGCTTCATCAACTTACCGTTATTGGCAACAGCCGAATAAGCATTAATAAGCTGCAGCGGCGTTACGGCGATACCTTGGCCGAAAGACGCGGTTAAAAAGTTAATTTTACGTCCGCTATAAAGATTGGCGATGTTGCCTGATACTTCACCGCCCAAATCAACTCCCGACTTCTGACCGAAGCCAAAGCCGACAACATAGTTAAGAAACTTGTCATCTCCTGTTCTTCCTTGGGCAAATATAGCACCAGTATTAAGAGAATGCTCCAAGACCTGCCGCATGGTCTGTATGCCGTTGGCTTTTTCATTAAAGTTACGTATGGTGTAGCGCCCCTCTTTTACCTCGCCGGTATCATTATAGGTTGTGTCTGGTCTTACCGCGCCGCTATCAAGCGCTCCTGCCATTGTAATTGTCTTAAACGATGAGCCTGGCTCAAAAACTTCCTGAACGCTTGGATTGATAAAATGACTCAATTTATAATTCGCATAGTTATTTGGGTCAAAGCTCGGTGACGATACCATGGCCAAGATAGCCCCGGTCAGGGGATCCTGAACAATAATTGACCCCCCGGCCGCACTCCATTTCTTAATTAGCGCATCGAGCTTGATTTCGGCCATTGATTGAATATTGAAATCAATGGTCAGCACCAGGTCATCTCCTTCTTGGGTTTCCGTCTCCGGTAACGGCTCTTTTTTATTTTTAGACCAGAACCTTAGGCCGCTAATTAGTTTTGAATATGTCCTATTGCCTAAAAGTTCCTGCGTCCGCCTGTCACCGTTTAAAATATTGTCATAAGAAAATTCTACGCCGTACTGACCCACTCGCCGATTGCCGTCGAATCCGACAAATCCCAATACATGAGAGGCCAAAGTTTTGTTGCTGTAAAAACGCACTACTTCTGACGCCACCGTGAGGCCGGCCTCTTTAAGCGCCTTTATTTTATCGGATTGCTCGACAGTCAGATTACGAGCAATTACAAGATAGCTTTTTTCTTTTTGGTCTAATAGCGACTTCAGCTCGAACTCTTCTCTGCCTAATATAAGAGATAGTTTTGCTGCCGCAGACGCGGAATTAACTCGAGAGTTATTAGAATATAGATAGGAAAAAGATTTGTTTGTTGCCGCTATCTTTTTTTCGCCTGTCCCGAGCGGGCTCGAGGGGGTTGCCGAATAATCAGAAAAATAAATATTACCGCGGCCGACCAATAATGAGTCGGGATTGTTATATTGACCCTTTACTAGTTGCGTTATTTCTTCGTGACGAATCTGTGTTAAATTAAAAAGCCTATATATTATTAGGCCGGTTAGAGCAAGTAATACGATTATGAAAAAGGCTACACGCCCGTCATTTGTTTTGTAGCTCATTATACATTACGGGGTTATAGCAAAATTCCTGTCCTGGAGTATAGATTCAGTATCTTTGGCCTCAACCATACCTGATTTTTGAGCGAATATCAACAGCGAACCGACATCATTGTTGTTAGTGAATCGTTCTTCTAAAACTGTAGTAGCAATTAGATTATTCAGCTTATTCTTATTAAAGCCCAGGGAATATTTTTGTGCCACTGCAAAATTAGCAAGAAATATATATGTGCCGGCAAGCATCACTGTCGCCAAAAGAAGGCCGAGATTCAACTTATAAACCGAATATCCGCCGGTTTGAGCTAAAACTAGATCTCTTTTACCCAGAACACCTGAATAGGTGGTCACTTATTTGAACCGAGGCGTTCCTCTCGGCTTATTTTTTTTCTGCTACCCTCAACTTTGCGCTTCTGGCTCTATGATTTTCCATTATCTCTTCCGGCTTTGATAGGACCGGTTTCTTAGTTACAATCCTCAGATTTCCAGTTTGTGCCTCCTCCCGAAAAAAATTTTTAACAATCCTGTCTTCTAAAGAATGAAATGATATTACCGCTATCCGGCCACCAGCGCCTAATATCTCAACGGCTTGAGCTAGACCTTGCCTGACATTTTCCAACTCACTGTTTACGGCAATCCTTATCGCCTGAAAGGTTTTGGTCGCAAAATGCAGTCGTCCGCGTCTATACCAGAATGGCACTGAATTTTTAATTACTTCCACAAGCTCTAGGGTGGTTCGTATCGGTTTTTCCCTTCTTGTGTTTACTATGCCGGCGGCTATTGATTTAGCAAACCTCTCCTCTCCATATTCTTTTAATATTTTTACCAACCCATCATATGAAGCTCCGCTGATAATATCTTCCGCCGTTGGCTGCTGGCCATGGTCGTTTATTCCGAATCTCATATCTAACGGCTCATCTTTTTGGAAACTGAATCCCCTGCCCGCCACCTCTAAATGCCAGCTTGAAAGACCCAGGTCAAACAGCACTCCATCCACTCCAATAAAATTATTTTGCTCGGCAACTTGTTTTAAATTTACATAACTCTCGTTTATTAAAATTATATTTTCCTTAAACTCCGTTTTTGATATTCTGGCGCTCATGTCCCCAAGTAACCGACTGTCCCACTCTATCCCCAAAAGTTTGCCTTCCGGAACAACCCGCTCCAATATGGCCAGTGCGTGTCCGCCGCCATCAATAGTCGCATCAATAAATTTGCCGCCCGGCTTGGGGTTAAGGTGTTCAATAACCTCATTCAGAAGAACCGGGATATGCATGGGTTAAACTATTCCTAGCTCTCCTAGCTTTTCAGCTATTCTGTCGCTATTTTTTTCAAGGTTATTCTTATAATTTGTCCAGCGCTGTTCGTCCCAGATCTCTAATCTGTTAAAAAGGCCGGTTATAACAACTGCTTTCTTCAATACTGCGTAATCTTTTAAGAAGTCCGGGACCAGTATCCTGCCAAGCTGATCCATTTCTACCTCCGAAGCTCCCGCCAATAACAACCTCACAAAACTCCTGGTGTCTTGCTGGCCAAATGGCAGCTTGCCAAGCTTCTCAGCCAGTTGCTCCCACTCTTTCATAGGAAAAAGGAAAAGACAGTTATCAAGCCCTCTGGTTAGCACAGCCCTATCCCCGATTTCTTTTCTGAGCTTGATCGGAATTGATAATCGCTTCTTAGGATCAAGCGCGTGTTTGTATTCTCCAATAAGCATAGTTTCAAAAAATAGTAGTAAATCACCAACTTTCGATGGTCTTCATTTACTCTTTTATACGGTTCGTACTCTACGATTCGCATATCTCTTTATTAATGTTTACCCCGTTAGAGGTAGGAAATGATTACATTTCCGTTTTACATGGCTTAAGTGGAATTAATATTTAATCTAAAACAAGAGGAGGGCAATTTTTATTATCTAGCTTTAGCTACCTCTAACGGGGTTTACGCACAAAATTGTTCAGTTATTCACACTTTAATCCACTTCCTTACACTCCACATTCATTATATCCCACATTATTTTACTAATGCAACACTACACAATGTGCATAACTTTGACGTCAATCCGATATTTTGCATAAATATCAAAAAAACAGCCAAATTGGCTGTTTTTTACTAGATAGATCATCCTAGTATTCACTGGGCTTAGAATTTTTACCTACAAGTTATCAACATTTATAGATTTGAGCTTGGGTAGCAAGGCTTACATTATTGTGGGTATATTTTATCAAGGCCCTCTTTTTGTGTCCGTTTAATTAGGTCGAGCCCACTCTCACAATTAGCCTTAAAATTGACTAATTTACACACTGGATTATTGCTGATCGACGCCCTGGCGCTAGATTTGCCTGTCAAACCAAGTGCCCTGAAGGCCGTTCTTGTTATATGAACCCAGGTTTCAACGTGTGGATATGGAGTAACCCAGCCAACCGGTGAGTTTCCCCTGCTTAAAAAAATAAGATACCTGGTAGCCTCGAAACTTGCTGCATCAGTCGGCAGACCGAAACGATTTGCAGCCCATCCTAACCCAAGCATCGCGCCGAACTTACCATCAAATTCACTTTCCGTGAGCGGCCCTTCGCCTTCCGAGAAAAACTTCTCTAATAGCCTAACGGCCCTCATTGTTCCGCTCGCCCCAACAACCATGGCGGCATCGTACCAACAGTACGCTAGCTGCGAATTGTTAAGAATCTCTTCTAGCTCTTCGAAGTGGGCAAGACCCCACTCAAGCGCTGGCTTAAACGACGGCGCCCCTCCTTCAGGATAAAAAGAATAACGACAGAACCTTTTTTGAGTCTCCGATTCACCTGCTCCTTGATCTTGATTTTGTCCAAGACAGATACCTACTGGCGCCAATAACCCTAAAACTATGATAATTGTTAATCTCACTGATTCCTCCTCTTCCTATAAGTTCCTTAAAAAAATAACATTACTGGCCAGCAGATGCAAATAAAAAAAGAGGCGGCCGATTTCACCGGACGCCTCCAAGTAACTGAATGGTGCGATAGAGTTCCTCCCACGAGGCGACACGCTTGGCAATCGCGCCAACGTCCACGTGGGCGTTGTAGCCCCACGAGAACAGGAAACGGTGCGGCACAATATCGACGAGTGGCTCGAGCTTGTCGAGGTCATCGTCCACGTAGAAGTCGAGGCCGTTTGCCGCATTAGCTTTGCTCTTGCCATGGCCGACACCAATGAAATCAAGTTGAAGTCCTTTCTGAATAGACCACTCTTTGGCGATTCCGAGTTCGATTTCGCCACGCGAAGTTACGACAAGGACAATATGACCATCGGCGACAAGCCGAGGAAGAAAGTGCAGAACGCCGTCAACGGGCTCCATGAGGAAGCCAATCTCTCGCGTTCCGTAGATGATCTTCTGAAGCTCGTGGTACTGTTCCATCGTGAGATGTTTTTCTCCCACCACGATTTCTTTCTTGAACTTCACAGGCGGAATATCAACATCGTAGAGCTTCTTCGCACCATCGGACTTGAGCTTTCCGCAGTTAGAGATGATGCCATCAAAATCAAGGCCTATCTTCATTGCTTACCTCCAGTTTTAATTGAACGGTGTACTGATTTGTATATTAGTCCAAATGTGTCAAAAAAATCAAGCCAAAAATAGAAAAAGAAACTCCGTGAGTTTCTTTCAAAATTCGCATGATTAAAAAATTTTCTTTTCCCAAAATGCAGAATCGCCAACTGATTTTTTCGCCCAAAATTCCTTACGATTTGGTGGCCGAGTCCTTCGATTTCGCTCAGGATAAACTCCGCGAGGCGACTGCCCCTTATTTGCAATTTCCTGTCTGGTGTCTTTATTGTACCGAGCTCGAACCTATTTCCAAAACAAATGATTCGGATAAAACCCCACGCACTGGCGAGTACGCCAGCAACCCCGAAAGAAAAACTCTCCTTGCGTTTCTGATTTGGCGGGGGTGAATTATTTCTTTTGAAAAAGGAAAGGGTGTTTTTCTTTCATGGTT
>MGJI01000028.1 GCA_001794195.1 Candidatus Yanofskybacteria bacterium RIFCSPHIGHO2_01_FULL_44_17
ACTCTAAAACTACGTTTTCAGTAGGTATTATTTTAAGTCCGTCCAGTAGGTAGTGATAGTTAATCGAAACTTCAAACGGTTTATTTTTTATATCGCAAGCGACATTGGCTGTAATTTCTCCCCTCTCGCTATTTTTAGCTGTTATCTCCAACGAATCCTTGGCAACATTAAGTTTTATATCAGAAATTGTTGATGAAAAAATACTAGCCATGCGAACATTTTTTTCCAATGCAACTTTATTTATTCTGGCTAATGAAATAAATTTATCCGGTATAACTCTTTTATATTCGGGATAATGGCCGTCAACCAAACGAGAGATTAATTCAAAGTCTTCTCCATAAATCATTATTTGATTTTCAGATACCACAAAACTTATATTCTCGTCTATACCTTCCAGTACTCTCATAATCTCGACTGCCGTATTACGCGGCAAAATAAAAGATCTATTACCATCACTGCTTAATTCAATTATTTTTTCTGAAAGACGAAAACTATCTGTTGCGGCAAATTCTGCTCTTCCACCAATAATATTTACATAAACACCACTCAATTCCGGCCTTGTTTCTGTAACTGCCGTTGAGTCAAATACACTAGCCAATGTATTTTTTAAAATTTGACTGTTAATTTTAAAATTAGGCTCTTTTTTTAATTTTGGTATTATCGGGAAGTCCTTGGTTTCCATTCCTAGTATTTGAGTTTTGTAATTATCAGAATTAATACTTATAACATTTTTTACTGCGGATAAAGATACTTTTTCGTCAGTTACGTTATTTAAAAAATCAGAAAAAATTCTGGCAGGTATAGCCACCTCGCCTGTTTCTTCAATTTTAGCTCCTATCCAGTAGTTAATACCTATCTCCAGGTTTGTAGCCGATAACTTAACACGGCCACTGTCTGTTTTAAAAAGGATAGCGTTGAGAATTGGTAAAGATACGTTTCTAGAAATAACCTTTTCTACTGCTCTGACAGCGGTCAAGAGTTTTTTTTGATTTATTATTATATTCATTATTTAATTAAATTAATTAATAACTACTTATTATTAGGGGTGTTGATAAAGCACGCAATAGTTAAGTTTAAGGCCATATATAAGGATAAACTACATAAATTACTTGTGTATATATGCTGGATAAATTTAAGGGTAACTAGTGATAAACAGATGACTACTTGGTGAAAAATATTCTGTAGTTTAGAGTTCTGCTATTTTATTAACTACTTATCCTCATTAAATACACTATTCAAACGCCTGATATAAACGCTCCTTTATCAACGTAATTTCCTGTTTAGTTGTCTCATCACCATCCTCTTCCTTCTTTATTTTTTCGTAGGCATGTATGACTGTAGAATGGTCTCTGCCGCCTAATTTTGCACCTATCTCGGGGAAAGATGATTTGGTTTCTTCTCGCAATAAATACATGGCAATCTGTCTGGGTCGCACAACTTCTTTTTTCCGACTCCTCTTTAAAAGATCGTTTTGTGTGATGTTGTAAAAATCAGCGACAGATTTTAAAATCGCCTGATGTGTTGTTTTACGATAAGGCGTATTAAGATATGCCGCTAAAAGCTTCTTAACCTCCTTAAAATCCGGAGTTTTATTATATATTTGGCTGAAAGCTATAATACGATTGAGTGCACCTTCAAGCTCGCGTATATTTTTTTGGATATTAGAAGCGATGTAAGCTAAAGAATTAGGATCAACTTCAAAACTTTTCTCCTTGCACTTAGTGTTTAATATTGCTAAGCGAGTCTCATAATCAGGTATTCCTATATCAGCAATCATTCCACCCTCAAAACGAGATCTAAGACGCTCTTCCAGGGCAGGAATAGCGCTAGGCGGCCTATCGGAGGAGAGTATTATCTGTTTATTTTTTCCATAAAGTTCATTGAATGTTCCAAAGAATATATCCTGGGTGCGCTCTTTTCCAGCAATAAATTGAATGTCGTCTATAATTAATAGATCTAGTTTAGCGTACTTTTGTTTCATTTCCTCGATAGTCTTATTTTTAATAGACTCTATAATTTCTGCGGTAAGTCTTTCCGAAGACATGTAAAGAACTTTTTTATCAGGAGCTTCCAGCAGAGCTTGGTTACCCGTTGCTTGTAAAAGATGAGTTTTTCCTAAACCAACCCCCCCGTAAAGGAATAAGGGGTTATAGACTCTGCCTAGATTTTTAGTTACCGCTAAGCTGGCCGCGTGCGCCAACTCGTTATTTGAACCAACCACAAAAGAATTAAAAGAGTACCGGCGATTTAAGTTTGTCCCCTTATCAATATCAGTATCTTGCCGTGCTTCAGTTGTTCTTTCCGGCATAAATTGAGCGAAATCCTTCTTTTGGGTAGGAATACTCATCCGTAAGCCGCCTACCGCGTACTTTATATCTCGTACATCGGGATGAAGAGTTCTGACAATATTCAAAATTTGTCTGTTAAATTTATTCTCCAGCCACTCTTTTACGAAACCGTTAGGCACACTAACAAGAATGGCCCCGCTATTATTAGCCAAAATAGCGGTACCTTTAAACCAAGTAGTAAAATTAGCCCGTGAGAGGGATAATTCCATTTCGGTTAGTACGGTTTTCCAAAGTTCTTCGTTTGTCATGCTATAAGTATAGAGGAGAGAAAATATTCGGAAATATAAGTTTCGTTGATAAGGTGTGGATGAAAAGTTAATAGTTTAGCAAGGGGTTTTTGCGAGCAGGAGAATATAAGTATCGAACACACACAGAAAGAATGCAACATTGCCAGGAAACATTTTTTTTGGTAGTATTTAAATATGATATCCAAAGCCCTAACATATAGGCCTAAAAAGCGAAAAAGAAAGAAAACGCATGGTTTTCTAATTCGCACACTGACTAAAAATGGTCGAAAAGTCTTAGCGCGCCGGCGCAAGAAGGGCAGACACGTGCTTACTGTGTAGGTGGTAGATAACAGGTTCGAGGTGTTAGAAATTTTTAAACCTATAACCTATAACCTATAACTTGCAACCTATAGTTGGCTCTTGCAAAAAAGTACCGACTAGCCAAAAAAGACATTGAGATGGTTTTAAAGCGAGGCAGAACTGCAAAAAACAGTTTTTTCTTTATTAAATTCTTAGAAAATCAAGCCGAACACTTTCGAGCAGCGATAGTTATTTCAAATAAAGTCTCTAAGAAAGCGGTTGTGCGCAATCGCATCAGGAGAATAATCGCAGAATCTTTTCGCTCTGGACAAGTTTTAAAAAGATCATTTGACATGGTGGTTGTCGCCACTGCAAACATCGTAGAAAAGCGAACGAAAGAAATCAAGAGAGAAGTAGAGCAAACAATAAATAAAATTTTTGTCTAGCCATATTAAACAAATGGAAAACTTTGTGCTCAAAAGCATAAAACTATATCAAAGGACTTTGTCCCCCGATCATGGCCCTTTTTTTACTAACAGTGGTTTGCGTTGCCGCTTTTACCCATCTTGTTCACAGTATTTTTACGAGGTCATAGAGAAATACGGCTTAGGTCGAGGAACGATTATGGGCCTATGGAGAATTTTACGATGCAGCCCGCTATCTAAGGGCGGCTTAGATTTAGTTAAATTTTAGGATAGGTAAAAAATTTTAATAAAAGTATGACATTTTTATACCACGAGCTACTTTTCCGCCCACTTTTTAATCTTTTAATTTTTCTTTACAACAGTATTCCTGGGGCTGATTTTGGCGTCGCCATAATCGTGCTGACCATTATTGTCAGAGTTATTTTCTTTCCGCTCTCCATTAAGGCGCTCATCTCTCAGCGCGAACTTAATAAATTACAGCCAAAAATAAAAGAACTTCAGGAAAAGCATAAGGGGAATAAACAGGCTCTCGGACAGGCCACCATGCAACTCTATAAGGAGCATAAAATTAATCCGTTAAGCGGATGCTTGCCGATTTTAATTCAGCTGCCTGTTCTGATAGCTCTTTATAGCGCTCTTGGGTCAGGGTTGAAGCCGGAAAGCCTAACCGCGCTGTACTCCTTTGTGAGCCATCCACTAAATATAAATCAGACAGCACTCGGCTTTTTAGATCTGGCAAAGAAGAGCTATATGATGGCGATTTTGGCCGGTGTTTTACAATGGTTTCAAATGAAACAATCTGTGGCTAGTCAGGCTCAGCCTTCAAAAAATGAGCCGCCATCGCCGGCACTTCAAATGAGCAAGCAAATGTTGTATTTTTTCCCTGTTATGGTTATAATTATCGCTTGGAATTTACCTACTGGGCTAACCCTTTACTGGGTTGCGGCAACAGTTTTTTCAATATTTGAACAACTATATATTAACAGGAAGTATAGAGTGAATAGCGCTTAGATTGATAACGATGGACGAGAAAATAAAAAATAAAATAACAGAAACCGTCCAAGACCTACTAAGGAGGGTCGGTTTTGAAGGTGAGGTAAGACTAAACGAAAGTCTCGCGGTCGTAGACCCAGATAATTCTACCAATAACTCAAGGGCCAGCCTCATGGTTGCTTCAGTGGAATCAGAGAACGATCTGAGCATGCTCATAGGCAAAAATGGTCAGAACTTAAGCGCATTTGAGCACATAGCGCGCCTGCTTGTCAGTCGTAATGTTAGTATTACGGCTAGTCAATCCCCCATCAGCTTTATTGTGGACATAAACGACTATCGTAAATCACGTACCAATTATTTGGTTGATGTTGCTCGTAATGTTGCCAAGCGGGTTATACAAACACAAAGAGCTGAAGCACTACTTCCGATGAACGCCTACGAACGGCGTCTTGTCCATACCGAGCTCGCAACATTCAAGGACCTTCAAACTGAAAGTATCGGCCAAGAACCCAGACGCCGAATTGTAGTCAAACCTTCGCTCCCCCTTTGATTTTTAATGAAGACAGCGCTAGAATTAAAATATGAGTTTAAATATTACCGTGCAATCAATACCTAAGCATCCGAAGAAAATATTGGTGGAAATGGATGCTGAAAAATTTGAAAGACTGGCTGCCGGGCTGGGGCTTTTTAGTGGGGACTTTATAGATAGTGTGACTAGGGCCGAAAGGGATTATAAAAATAAAAGATATGAAAAAATAGAGTCGCTAAAAGACCTGAAATAACAACTTACGGTGATGGAAATAATTGTTACCGCAGAATTTACGGCGCGATATAAAAAGTTGCCTACGGTTATTAAACGAAAAGCCGAAAAACAAGAGAAACTATTTAGGGAAAATCCCTACCACCCCTCGCTTCGCACTGAAAAATTGGAACCACAGGGCAGGCAAATGTGGAGTTTACGAGTAGACCGAAAACATAGAATCATATTTCGTTTTATTGATAAAAACAATGTACTATTTTTGACTATAGGGCCACACGACTGGATTTATAAAATTAATTTTTGAAACCGGATGTTGTATTGTGTTTCGATCATTGCAGGTAGACCCGCCTGTTTTTTAATGATTAAATTGAGATATGATTAAGATAAAAAATGATAAATACAAAAAAGCACGATGAGGATATTCCAGGATTTTGGATATAGTTTGTTCAGGCGGAGACCATAGAGGTTTGCGGGGATTCTGAAATTGTGTGATTGCATGGTCAGCGAGCAGTATAATAGTAAAACACTGCGAGCTGAATCCACAATTTCAAAATAGTGGAGCGAGTCGCTGGACGAGCGGAACGTCCCCACAGGCCTCTATGGCGGAGCCTCAAGGAAAATTAGAGGGCAAGTGAAGATGTTGCAAAAAATATCATACAATCTAGGCATCGCAACACTATCCCGAGGAATAATCGGGATCTTAAGTTTACTGGTGGTCGGTATTCTCACTCGTTACCTTGGGCCAGAGGGTTTCGGTCAATACAGTGCTATTTTTGCGTATCTGTATATTTTTACAGCAGTCGCCGATTTAGGACTGTATACTTTTATGGTGCGCGAGATCTCGCGCACCGACAACTCACCAGACGAGAGGAGCATTGCCAGTAAGATTTTTACTCTACGGCTTCTTGCGGTCGTTATTCTAATTATCTTGGCAGACATGCTCGTCTTCTTACTACCCTACCCGCCCATAGTTAAAGTTGGGGTTTTAATTGCCTCGCTATTTTCTGTAGGTTCTTCTTTGTCCCAGATCTTGGTGGGTGTTTTCCAAAAATATCTACGTCTTTATCTGGTTTCGTTAGCAGATGTCTTGGCTCGATTAGTTCAGCTGGGCTCACTAGTAATTTTGATAAAATTTGAAAATGGACTTTTGTGGTTTGTGGCAGTGGTTGTTTTTGCGGAAGCGATTCATGCTGGCCTTATCTACGGATTCTCCCGCCGAATGATCAAGATAAAGCCGATAATTGATTTTGTATACTTTCGTAGTGCCATCAAGACCGCCCTTCCTATTGCCGTGTCGCTTGTCCTCGTTTTGATTTATTTCAAGCTAGACACAGTTATGCTTTCGGTGATGAAGCCGGCTCAAGATGTCGGCATATACTCCGCGGCCTATAAAGTCCTGGAGGCAGTTATTTTTTTACCAGCCATTTATATTGGCCTAGTCATGCCCCTCCTTTCCAGGTTTGCCATTAAGAGTAAGCTGGAATTTATTAAAACTTTCAGAAGCGCCTTTAATGTAATTACAATTTTTGCCCTGTACTTTTCAACATATATTTTTCTAATGTCTGATTGGATAGTTAGAGCTATCGGCGGCGGCGCCTTTATGCAGGCAAGCCCGGTGCTTAAAATTCTAAGTTTTGCAATATTCCTGATATTTTTCGGCAATCTCGGCGGCAACGCCATTATCGCCCTAAATCTTCAGAAAAAAGCCATGTGGATTTATTTGGGCGGTGCGGTGATTAATGTTGGGCTCAATATAATTTTAATACCCAGATACAGTTATTTTGCCGCGGCCTCAACTACGGTGCTAGCCGAGATATTTATCACCGCAAGCATGTTTTGGCTTATACGACAAAATACAAAAATTGTTATTAATAAGTTCGCATTTGTCAAAACGATTTTAGCCAGCAGTATCGTTGGCTTGCTCATGTACCCGCTCATCGGCAGTTTTGTGAAGGCCTCTGTCGTGTCGCTGGCATACTTTCCATTACTTTTAGCCCTTGGCGTATTCACCAGGGCCGATCTTCGGGAGACAATCTCCCTCAAAAAACCCCCTGAGTTATCCAGGTAAGTTGAGGTCTAGCACCGAGCCCCACGCATCGGCACCTAATTAATTTTCAAACCATAAAGTTTGCCGTCTTTTGAGCTTTTGAAGATAATATAGTCTTCGATGCTGGTGAGAATAGGATGCACAGCATTGGCGATAGCGGTCGAGGAATCAAGGCTCGTGATTTCTTTGGGTTGCGTGCCCGACGCTGACGTGTCGAAAGAAAACAAGGACTTACCACCTAAGCAATAAATAGTCTTGCCGTTAATGCTCCAGGCGCACTTTAAGGCCTCGAGCTGAGAGCCAAGAGAAACCTCTGTCTTAGTGACCATATCCATGAAATACAATTGATTTACTTGGGTTGCCGGGTCGGTGTAAGAATAAAGTATTTTTTGCCCGTTTTCTGACCAAGCAATTTGTAGATTATTTCTAAATTCCAAGATGTTTTCTAATGCACCACTCTCGGAGTTTAGTGTGAATAGCGACAGGTGTGTATTCTCCAGCGTCGGAGGCTTTATTAGGGCAAGCTTGTTATCGCTGAGCCATTTTATTTGCCAGCCGGAAAAACGCGTCGGTAAAATATTCTTAAAGGATTCCATTCTCGGATCAGCGATACTTATATTGCCTTCGTCTGATTCCGGGTTGAAGTAAGTATAAGCGATTTTGTCCCCCACCCTACTTAAAGACGGATTTTTTATAAGCGGGTCGTATTTTTTTGAAAAATTAGACTTTAAGTCATAAAAAATCGCGCCGGTTGGATAGTTGGCAAGCAAGGTGTTGTTCGTTGCCCAGTCTATACGGCTTGCACCGGGCTGTATTTTGGCAACCAAGGTTGTACCGGCTACCGGAGCCGCAACTGAAAGCGAACGGATTTCGCCACTTTTGGGAAGATAATACAGAATCTCGCCGGCTATTGAAATATGCGGGAAACTTGCTTCGCCGGAAGTTAATTCAAAAAGACCTGATGGTGCCTGATACTTTTCTTCGGCCTTATCAAAACGATTAACGAGGGAGTTGTTAATCAGTGCTTGTTGGCCAAGTGGGTCAGACTTACGGCTAAACAAATATCCGCCCAAGAAAACGGCTAAACCAGCAAGAGAGAAAACTATGAAATGTAGTAGTTTATTAGACAAAGGGATTAAGTTAAATATTTAAGTCGAAAATTTAGCTAAGTTATGCCGGTTGCTCTTCGATGCCAGCCTCTATCGTTTCTGCTTCCTGGAGGTCATTATTTGCTTCAATCTCGTCTGCTTTGGTGGACATATATTCCGGCAGCATACTCTGAGCTTCTTCAAATGCCCGCATCTCGTCGCGCCTCAGCATATATATACTCCATGTTCGCCAAGGCACTAGGCCAAGAAACGGAACCAGATCCAAGCCGGCCGCGGCCATTGTTCTGCCAAGTGGACTCCTGACTACGCTTTTGCGTAGCCTGGATAGTTTGAGAGCAAGCTTTCTTACTGGTTTTCTCAAAATCTTAACCTTCCTGGATACTCTTAAGATTCTAGCATAAGCATTTCTATAGGCAACAATTTTTTTCTCCAGCCTTTCTATGTGGCCGTGAAGACTATCTTGAAATTCATTCATTGACCTCATCCTATCTCTAGCCGCGCGCCCTGTAAAAAACAGTATTGCGCCAATAAAAAGATCAACTATAAAAGAGATAAGCGCACCTATGCCGGTAAGATCGAGTAAATCTATCAAGTCACCCGAGATAGCTAATCCATAAAGGAAGGCATATGTGCCACCGGAAGGCGGCCTTACGGTTTTTTTGGCGATGTCCTTAATCTCGCCCGTTTCTTTTTGCTGCGCTCGGGCATAAGCAAGGTCGTGGTAGTATTGGTCATCTGGCATTAGGTTTTAGGCCTTAGGCTTTAGATTTTAGGAAATTATCTAACACCCAAAACCCAACACCCAGCACCTAGTTTTGTTGAGCTAATTCTTTTTTGGCTGCTTCTATTTCCAATATTTGTCTCGGGTCCGATGTGATGATCTGGTCTTCAGCGTAGGATGCGATTATCCTTAGCGCAACATGATTAGTTCCGGCGAAAAAGAGGCCGTGTCCTACGCGTGATTCAAGTAAGAAAAACTTCTCGGCATCCGTGAGGTTAAAGGTTTGCTTTACTAGATCAATGGCCGCGGGCGACTGTTTTAAGAGTAATTGCAAAGATGAGTTAGTTACAATTGGTTTGCCGTAAGCAGAAGTCATAAAGTCGGGAATATCCTGCGAAATGGTCGTTAGGCCAAGATAATATTTACGGGCGCGCTTGGCGATGTTGAATAAGAATGCCGCGCCGGCCTCATACTTCATTAAAACCCAGGCCTCATCAACGGCAAGTATGCGTCTTTTAAGCTCAGTTCTGACCTGTGTCCAGATAAAATTCAAAACCAAATACATGGCAATTGGCCTTAGCTCTTCTTCCATGTCGCGGATGCTAAAAACAATCAACTGCTTATCAAGAGGTACATTGGTCGTATTATTAAGAAATCCAGAATAGGTGCCCTCAGTATACTTTTTAATCCTGATAACCAGAGATTGAGTTCCGGTCATTCCTTCGAGTATGCTTTGAAAGTCAGACATTAGCGGCGGTATGGCATTTTTTAGATCAACTGTTGTCGGCGTAATGTCTTTAATTGCATAGGTCTGATTTATTGCTTCGTCTAAAATTGCTTCTTCTTCTGGAGATAATGCGCCAAGCATTATTTTGAAAAGGCCAGCCATATTTATAATATGAGAGCGTAATACGTCTGCCGGAGCTTCATCGGGCAGCGGCTTTGGTAAATCAAACGGGTTGATATGGTGCGGCGAGGATATGGATATTTTAATTGATGTTCCGCCGACAGTGTCCGATAGAAACTTATATTCATTTTCCGGATCAATTACAAAAACCTGAGTGCCAAACATTAAACTTCTGAGTATTTCAAGTTTAACAGCATAACTCTTACCGCCTCCGGATTTGCCGAATATTACCATATTCGCATTCTCCAGGGCGAACCTGTCAAAAAGTACCAGAGAATTATTATGAGTATTAATACCGTAAAGTATCCCCTTGTCGCTTGTCAGGTCATATGATACAAATGGGAAAATTGAGGATATGGGCTGGGTGTTTAATGAAGTGTGGACGCCCAGCTGATCGTCGCTTAGGGGCATAGTTGAAAAGAATCCCTCGCGCATCCTGAATGTGGCTTGTTTAGAATAGATTAACTGGCCGTCGAGCATGGATTTGATCTTATTTTCTGTATCGTTCAACTCTTTCAAAGAAGAGCCATAGATAGTTAAATAAACGCCTAGTCTGAAAAATCTATCAGTTCCCTGTTGAAGTTTATCGCGCAAGGCTTCGATGTCGCCTATGGCTGTTTCTAAAATAGGATCACGAACCTTGCCGGAGGATGCTTCTTCCATGGCCTGAGCTTCAAGCCTGCCAAGGCGATCTCGTAACTGTCTGAGCATTGCAGCGGTATCCTCGGGGTGGACAAAAATAGACGCGTCAAAGGGCCTGTCCATATTTATGACGGGTGAGAACCAGTTGGTGTTCAGATATCTAGGATAGGTTGCGACAAAAAGCGTGCGCGCATAAGTGTCGCCAATTTGTAGGTAGCTGGAAGAAACATCTATTGCCGAGGGAGCCAAAATCTCGTCGATCATTTTCGGCTTTTCCTGTGGAGAGATAGCAGATTTTTTCTTGCCAAATAGAGACATAGTTATAAATTGTGTCCGGGATTGTAATAAGAATAATACATATTCATCAGCGCATCCTTATTCAAGATTCTTCCCTCCAGGCCTAAACCGCTTATGCCGCCAAGTAAAAATTCAACTCTTTGATCTAGCTGGACTCTGCGTGATTGAAATTCCTGGTCTGTCAGGGTTTTAACTGTTCTGGTTGAACCCGCCATACTTTTTAGAGCGCCAAAAAATCCTTTTGCCGCTTCCCCCGCCCCCCCGGACGCGCTTATGGTTTCAATTATATGTAACGGCACGACGATATAGAATTTCTTAGACATAATATTGGCCAGTTCAGTAAGGCCTTTAATGAACCGCGTATATTCCACCGCCTGTATCTTCATTAATTCATTGGAGACGCTAGCCGTTAGGGCGTCTAAGGACTTAATATACGGTGCAATATCTAATTTGCGCGAGCTGATGCCGATTTGCAGGGGGAAGTCTATCGAATTCAGAAAGTTTTGAAACGCACCGATAATGGCCGTCTGTTCATCAAGAGACTTCAGGTCAAAATTTACTGAAGCTACCTCGATGACGGAGCGTAAAGAGCCGTCCTTTAAAATAGCGACGCTATCGCGAATTTCTGATATTACGACGAAATCTTTGGTGCTGGTTCCTTGTTTTGGTTTTTGTTCAGCCACTTCTTCGCTCCTGCGGAGCTACGAAGTGCGCAGCATCTTCATTGGCGAAGAAGTGCTCCTCCGAAGCTTTAGCGTAGGAGAGCTACAATTATTCAGGTAAGGTGGGCCCCTCTTCTTTTCGGAACTGGTATCTTTTTGTTCCAGTCATAAATGACAGGGCCATGAGGAGATATTTAGGCAGCGGTACGCCGTCAATTTTATAAAACGCTAAAGCAAATGAAATAATTGCAATCGGCAAGCCGGCCATTATCAGATATGTCAGCGGCAGAACGTATTGTAATATAAATATTATAACCGCTCCGGCTGCCAGAAACAAAAACTGCTTGAGCGTAAATGGCCCGATTATTTTGACTTCCGTTTCAATGAATTGTGGGACTTGGAATCTCATAATGTTTTGACGGCGCTATAAGGCATATCCGTAAAGCCCTCACTTATTTCTTAAGTCTATTATATTTCCTCCGCTTTCGGGTAAATCTTGGCCTTGGTAGTGCTTTGCTGTGGAGGAGGGGGCTTGCCCCGTTAGAGAACGCCCCGCCGAAGGCGTGGCTTCAGCCACCTCGGGGCGGCCTTTCTCTAACGGGGTGAATTTTTCTGGCAATCTGCCAGGATATTTTTCGTTATGGACTTTTTTAATATCTTCCAAAACCGGAGCGAAAAGTTGCGAAACGATCAGGTTTGCTATTTCGCGGGCAGTTGCCGGATCAACTCCGAGCCGTCGCGTAATCTCTTGCGGCATATCTCCGATAAAGATGTCAGCAAGCACTGTGTCGCGTATCAATCTAGCAATATCCGCTCCTTGTACCGATAGCTGGATATATTTTTGTGTTAGGGATTTTATAAATTCAGACGTGTTTTCGTCAACCAATACGTTGAATAAATTCTCGGGAGTGTCATCAATTCTACTCTGGTACCTTTCCCAATTAAAACCTGGCGATTTATCAGTGTCTACAAAATAAGGACTCAGGCGCAGATGTTCGTTTAAGGGTATAGGCATAATTTAATGAGTAATTTAAATTAGGGGTATAATACCGGGCCAGCAGCAGCGGTAATCGCGTTGATGGCTTCGCGTTTTTTTCTGTCAGGCTTACCCTTGATTTCTGTTCCGATCGCAGGGGGTGCGCCCTTCGCTCTCTTGGGAGATACTAAGCCAACAGCATTATTGTATTCGTTTGCAGAAAGAGTTCCGCGCAGCCTGCCGTTTACCAAGGCATTGAATATTACTGGTGTTTTAAGTTCTTCGGTGCTCAGGCTCCTAATCAAACCGGACTTGATATCAGTTATAACGGTGTTTTCTAAGTTGGAGTAGTCGCCAGAGGCCAGGGGCGTATCGGCCCGTATACTATTGTCTTTCCTGTATTTAGCTTCTGCCTTTAGCGCTGTATTGCCGGTACCTATATTTTTCACCAGATCAACACCTTCAATTGTGTTAGCGTCGCCGGTTGCCAGGTTCATTCCGCCATTCATTTCTAAAACAGTTCGTCTTAATTGCCAGGTATCAACCTCATTCTTATCAACCAGAACCTTAGAAGCAATTTTTCTTAAGTTATCGCTAGCAGTAGTGCTATTAACCAAGTCTCTGCGTGATTGGGTGTCCTTGGCAACGTTTTCGATATTTTTCTGAACCTCTTCAGCGACTTGTTTTTGTATTTCTTCAGTGTCCGAACTGTACAAATCTAGAACTTTTTCGAGGATAGCCTCATCATTGATGGTACGGCTTTTGGTCATAGCCCTGCCGAACGCTTTTTGCAGATCATGATCAGTCAAGCCATTGAACAAAGTTTTTTGGCTGTCGAATGATTCACGCATTTCGGCAACATTACCCTTGGCGACAGTTTCCAACATTTTTTCGTAAAGATTACTAGCCTCCTTGGTTTTAATTTTGCCGCCTGGATCACGGCCGCCAAAAAGATTGACTATTGTTTCAATATTAGCAACGTCATTCTCGCCCTTTGTAACCATAATTTCTGCAGCCATTTTCTTAAGTTCTTTGTCCCAATCATCAGTAATAGCACTACCTATAAATGCGGCACGGTCAGCTTTGGTGCGGTATACATTCTCAATATTTTTCTGGATCTGCTTATGAGCCTTTTCTTTTTCAGCTTCAGTTCCAGTTGAGACAAGCTGTAGCAATGATTTGAGTATAGCCTCATCTTGTATTGCATTGCTTTGAGCGGCGTTTAGACCAAATGCTTTAGCTAATTCGGCATCCGCGGAGATGAACTTGGCGTAGACATCCTCTTTCTCCTTTATGCCGTCAGCCATTCTCTCGAACCCGCCCTTAACACCCGATTGTATAAGCGAAGCACCCAGGGCGGTTTTTCCGCCGCCTGCATCTCTGACCATTTTTGCAAAAGTATCTGCATCAGAGCCTTCTAACCAGCCATTTTCAGTTTTGAGTTTAAAAGCGGCTATTTTTTCTACACCCTTTGCATTAATAAGCTTGTCGTTTAACTGATCCAAAGTAAGATTAAGTATCTGTAATCGCTTAACTTCTTTATCTACTTCCGCTGCTTGAGCCCTGTAAACTCCCTCTCTAGCTCCTGGTACCTGGCCCATGCCGGGAGTGCCGGCTATCCAGCCCTTGGCGGTGGCCTCTTGCAATCTGCCACGTTGAGCACCGCCAATACCGAAGACTCCTTTTTCTGCTATCTCGGCGCCCCGCTCCTTAACGCCGCCTATGGCACCCCTGACATATGCCGCACCCGGGGCGTATTTGCGTACCCCTGTTTCAATTTTGCCGAATGCCATCGCTATGCCTGAGCCGCTGGCACAGGCTAGTTTGCGAGCCATGGCCAGTCCCATAACCATGAAAACCAAACTAACACCGTAAACAACAAAATCATTAAAGGTTAAGGAGCCTAAAATGAGGCCGGAACCAACTGTTTGATACTCGCCCCTCCTGTTTATAAAAATCACCGCAAACATCAGAAAGAATAAATAATAAGGAAGGAAGAAGCACCAGCACAAAAAACTTTGCCACCACTTGCTCCACAGGGAAGCTCTTAGATTAGGTAAGGCATAGCCCAACCAGGCAATCGGGGAAATTATCAAAAGAAACCAGAGCGCAAAAAATCTTGCCAGAGCAAAAATAAAAGCTGACAAAAACGCCAAAAGCACCATCGTTAGCCATATAATACCGAAAACTATGCTACCCGCAATGCTAGTTACCGCATCAGCTGAGCCCACTACAATACCTCCCGCTGTTGTCGCCGTCAGTACGTTTTGTTGTGAAAATCCTTGAGCTAACTGTACAGACATACTGGGGCTACTATTGTTGGGAACCATTGCTTTTAGAAAAACACTGGCCAAACCATTGGATATGTCAATGATATACTGCCCTATCGCAAGGCTAAAATTAATTAGAAGGGCAGATATCAGGAACGGCATGAGCATTTCTTTCCAGGTATATTTGTTAATGGCAAAGATAGTGCCGAAAGCCATAACCATAAGTACCAGGATAAAAAATAGATTTACAAAGTTTCTAATAATAGTCCAACTATTAGTAACGGCTGGAATGCCGTAGACGTTACTATTAATTTGCCACTGAACAAAGGCATCGAAACCTCGAGCGACCCAGCCAATTGCTGTGCCGACTAGGCCGAGTATAAATGTGCCAACTTCTTGAGCAATCTGCGAAATCCCCCATTCAAAAAGTCCGGCATTGGCCTGATGTTGCGGAACCAAAACGGCCAGTAATGCTAATACTGCGCAAATAGCGACAATCTTTAACCTTTTTTTCGCCATAGTTTATTTGCTCAAGAGTATTACTGGCATCTTTGCGCTTGGCAGGTGGTTATGCAGGCATCCCTTGGATCGACATCTTCTGGAACGCAAGGCTTATTTATAGTTTCACCGTCATTGTTGTAGGAGCACTGTTGTAGCGCCGGCGAGCAATTGGAGGCGATGCAGGCATTAACACAGTCTTGCTGAGCGGATGTGGGAGCGTCTTTGGGTGCAGCATTTGAATCAGCTCCCAGTCCGGGGCCGACTTCATTAAGCGCTGAGTTGACCACAAAATTAGTAAGCTTGTTAATAACAACGCCGGTTAGGCCAACCAGAACTTCCTCTAGTTCATCGGAGCCTACTAGCCAATCAAGCTCCCTATCAATAGTGGCGGCGCCGTTTTTTCCAAAAAGATCAGCCGGAGTAACAACTTTGCCGTAAACAAGACACTGGGTGTTGCCGGCCCTAACCTCACAGCCCGTTCGTCTTGAAGTATAACCGCTTCCGGATTCAGTTTCAGACGTGTCTATGCTCTGCTCAAATACACGCTGGTTGCTCAGCTCAGTATTGCTGTCGGCGTAAACTCCATAAAAATTATTTTGCGGTTGAATAAGTTGTTCCCATGCGGCCCAACCGCCGTTGCGAAAATCATTCCTGAAAGCAGAAACATTGAAATTGGCAGGCAATGTGCATCGATTGCGGATGTTGTAGTATTGCAGGTTGTCAATGCGATATTTGGAAGGATCAAAGCCCGGAATAAGGCCTGCGTTAAATATGCCAGCCACAGGAGACCTCAGATAAGAACAAAGAGTAGCGCTTCCGAACGCCGCATCCCCGATTATTGCTCTTGTAGAATCCTCTCCCCTGTACTGGGCAATTTCCAAAAAATCGCGCCAATCTTGAACAATTGCCGGACCACCCTCGCGTCCAGAGTTCAAAATTACCCTGCTTATACCATTGCTCATTATACTAAGAAGCGTACGTGATATTAGGCGAGCTATGAGATCAAGCACATATTCTTTTAGGACGATCAACCAACCGGAAAATGCCTTAACCGTGTAGATGGGCAAAAAAATAAAAGAAAAGACCAAGACAACGGCAAGAATAATTTTAGGCCACCTACCGCGCATCATTATTGTTGAGGGCTATTTAGTAGTCCGATAACTTCAAAAATCTTGGAATCAGGTATTGTTAAATTATTTTTTTCAATCAATGATCTGAGCTCTTGTAAAATGGAAGTATCAATACTGCTGAGAGATCTGGCCAGGTCGCTTATCGAAGTAAGTGCTAACATTGGATCTTCCTGCCATTTCGTAGCGTAATTATATTCCACGGCAATTTTACGAAAAAAATCTAGCAAATTTTTATGGAATCCAACCCAGTTATCGGGTGCGGGAGTGGCAAGCAGTCTGGTGTAAGCCCCGGTGAACTTAATGTTGTAATCCTCAAAAATATCATTGGCTTCTTGAAACCGGTCGCCTGCGGCCAGAAGTAATGCCTGATGTAATATCTGCGGCTGTTGAATAAATGTGTCAAGAAACGGTCCCTCAAGGATATCGGCAACATTTTTTAAGTATTGTTCCTGAGAAGCCGCTGAACCGTCGGTTGTCTGGATAGTATTATTTGAAGGTATATTATTTATTTCTCCGAGAGCTTCATCGATCGCGGCCAGAGCGATGTAGTTTATTCCCTGATCATAGGCCTTGCCCTTGCCGTTTCTAGGATTGAGGTCTCCGGCATAAATACCGGCCGTTAATCTTTGAGTAAGATTGTTGGTGATGTTCACAGGTTCTTGATTTGCGAGCTTGATGTCATCTTTTGTCGGATTGTAGCCGGAGACAATTTCTTCTCCGTCCAGGTAGCCGTCGCCGTCACTGTCGGGATTAAACGGGTCGGTGCGATAGTAGGCTTCGTCATAATCGGTTATGCCGTCATGGTCCTGGTCTTCTAAGAAAGGATTATTGTCGGTTTCAGACAATACATAGGGCAACGATACGGAGGTAGCCACATCAACACTGTGCTTGAAATATAGTCCGATGCGGACAACAACAAAACCAGCTATTAGCAAAAGTGAACCAAGAACGACTTTTATTTTTGTAGGCACAAAATTAGTGGCCTAAGATCTCCTCAACAGCTTAAACCACGTTAATGAAATGGGGCCTGCCAGTAATAGCAAACATACCAAGATAGTGGGCAGGTCGCCTGCTTTATTATACCATGATTTTTGCTTATGAATGGCAAGAGCGCCTGTTAATATCTGCGGACTCTCATTCGGTGCCAAAAATTTAATATTTCCAGAGCTGTCTATGGCATAGGAACGGCCCATGTTTACTGCGGCAATAACCGGTTTTTTGTTTTCGGCCGCGCGGAAGCGGGTAGCAGCGAGCATCTGATCGGCAATCGCGTGATTGCCATGAAAAATACTATAGCTTGCCATACTAATAATTAAATCCGTATTTTGAGTTGCTTGTCTAGTTATATCGGCAGAAACAAGTTCCGAGCAAATGAGGGGCGAAACGTTAAGCTTGTAGCCAAAGCCGACGGTAGATATTTCTTTTTCGCCGGGACTCAGTTCCCGAATATTATTGAAGGCCGAAGATGCGTTTTTAGAGAACATGGAGGTGATAAGATTGATAGGATAGGGCAGGTATTCTCCGCCGGGCATAAGAAGGCGCTTGTCGTAAAAATTAAGTATGCCTCCCTGCGTGTCGAGTAAAAACACTCTTGAGTGCGCACGCGCGGCTGAGGAATCATAAACCCTTCCCCCGGAAATAATTAGGCGCGGCTCTTTAAAAAGTTTATCAAAATAATTTTCGACTTCGACTGGCGCAAGAAAGATGGACATGTTTTTAAAAAAATCACTGGCCTCAGGGAATACGATTAGCGTACTTTCTGGATAATTCTTAGCTACCGCAGCCATCATTTCAAGCTGTTCCTTAAATCCGGCCAGAGTTTCTCTGGAACTTGGTGAAACTTTGGCTGGCTGGCTGGTTTGAATAACGGCGAAATTTATTTTTTCGCTGGGGATATCATTTGCCGGCCCAAGCGTTAAAAATTTTGGAATAAAAGTAACCCCAGCCAGCGTCATCGCAACAACAACAAGCATGGCGCGGGTTGCTTGATTGCGCTTCAAAATTTTAAAGAAAATAAAATTTATTAAAACGATTAAAAAAGTTACCCCGTAGATTCCCACCAAAGAAGCTAAGTAAAGAGCCAGTGAGTTGCCGGCAAGTCCGTATGCTAGATTGCCCATTGTCCAATGAGGGCCAAAAAGAGAACCGGAGCCGGACCACAAGAGTCCAAAGCCCCATGAGCGAAGATATTCAGTGATAACAAACATGGCGGGAGCAGTAAGTAGAAAATAGCGAGTAGTAAGCCGAGAACAAACAGTGCTGAATGCTAATCCAAACAGTCCCCAGAACAGGGCCATACCGGCTGAGCTGATAATATAAACCGTACCGACAATGACGAGCGAGAGTATCGTATTCTCGACACCTAAAGTATTAAGAGGGTGAATAGACCAAAACCAGCGGAAAATTATTAAAAAGTATACCAGACCGGCGGTAAAACCAATCAAAAATCCTGTTCGCACAGAAAGGCGGCCGCTTTTATATGCGAATTGCGTCAGAGACCAGATTAGCGGAACCAATCCAATCCAGGCAAGCCAGCCAAAATCAAATCCCCAGCCCGGATAAGCCAGGGCCAGCAACAGGCCACTTAATGTGGCAAAAGAGTATTTGCGATCAATTCCCATTCACTGAGCGTTAATGTTTCGGCTCGTCGTCTTGGATCTACGCCGATTGATTTTAATTTTTTTTCAGCGAAACTTTTTTCTAATTTTAATCCTCCCGATAAGTTATTACCTAGCTGTTTCCTTTTTCCTGCAAATCCTGCCCTAGCAACTTTAAAAAATTTCTCCTCCCCCGTTCTTAATACCGCATTTCCATCCTTTAGCACTAATTTTATAATGGCGGAATCCACATCTGGTGGCGGATAAAAATTGCCGCTAGAAACATAGCTTACGATCTGCGGTTGCGCATAGTATTGAACTGAAACTGCAAGTAGGCTCATCCTCGGCGGCTTAGCGCAGATTCTCTGGGCGACTTCCTTCTGGAGCATTAGGACTACCGTTGACGGCATTCTCCAGTCTTCTAAAATTGTTCTGATAAGATGCGAGGTGAGATAATACGGGATATTGCCCGCCACCTTGTAATTAGTAATGTCGAGATTTAAACTCTCGATTTTAAAATTTAATATATCACCCTCTATTATTCTAACATTTTTTTGATTTTTAAATTTTTTCTTTAAGTAATCAACAAGACGGTTGTCCTTTTCGACTGCTATAACCTTCGCTCCGCTTAAGGCAAGAAACTCAGTTAGCGTACCCAGTCCTGGCCCCACCTCAACCACGGTATCGTTTGATTCCAACTCAAGAGCCCCGACTATTTTTTGGTAGACACCTTCATTTATCAAAAAGTTCTGCCCAAGTGTTTTTTTGGGTTTAACGCCTAACTGGCTTAGCTCGGTTTTAATTTGTGTCAGAACGGACATGTGTAAAAAGCATTGAAAAATAAGGGGTTTTATGGTGGGCCTACAGAATCACCGTCTTGAGCTCATAAGCTTTGCAACACTTCGGCCGGAGTTTTACAGTCCAGACCTAAGTGTAGTCTCTCAGTATTGTAATATCT
>MGJI01000029.1 GCA_001794195.1 Candidatus Yanofskybacteria bacterium RIFCSPHIGHO2_01_FULL_44_17
ATCCTGGGTTATCAAACAGCTCTTGAGGTCGCAGAGAAAGCTAGAGTATTATTAACAGTGAGATGTCCTAATTGAGGGGTGAATTTACCCAAATCGAGTTTAGCATAGTATATCAAAGCCAGTAGTTCTTGTCAAGTATGCTTTTCTGTTGTATGCTTAGTGTGTCTTGGTGAGTTGGGTGATTGCTGGCTTACGCAATCGCCAACTTCTAACTTCTAAAAAATGTGAATTAGCTAGTTATTAGTGGTTGGTAGTTGGTTGTTGCGCTAGCTGGAGGAAAGTCCGAACACTGCTTCGCTAAAGCTACGTAGTGCGAGCACAAGCGAGGCTTAGGCAGTGGCTAACGGCCACCAGATATAATCCAGCCCCACTTTTTGAGTTTTCTAGAAGGGTAGGGTGGTAGTACAATCTAGAACTACAACTTTGCTTATATTGTAAATAAGAAAAAGTGGAGCTGGAAAAATCTAGGGAAAGTGGCACAGAGACTATTCCGAGTCCGCGCAAGCGGGCCACGGGTGAAAAGGCCCCGAACGGGACCGCCCCATGGTGACATGGGTGCGCGCTAAACCCTGCCTGGTGCAAGTACAGCCCTTCGACTCGCTTTGCTCGCTCAGGGTAAACTCCACACAGAGATTACCCTTTGCAAAGGCGTTGATCGATTGGAAAAGTTCGTACGCAAAGCCCCGAAGAAATGAAGGGCTAGATCCCGAGAGTAATCGAGGGACCAGATAAATAATCACACAAATACAGAATTCGGCTTATAGACTCGCCAGGATAAATCAAAATCCCGCCAAAGCGGGATTTTGATTTATAATAATTTATTTAACTCTTTATCCAAGGCTACATTTACCAGTCGGTCAGCTTCATGATTCTCCTCACGGCGAATATGTTTAAAAATCACGTCGTCGAAATCCACTCTTAAATTCCAAAGCTCCAAAAAATGTTTCTGAATCGTCGCATCCATTATTTTGTAATACCCGTTTAATTGTCGCTCTACCAGTTCACTGTCTACGCGAACCTCCACTCTCGCCTTTCCGGCTGTTTCCTTGCCCACAAGAAGCTTGAGTTTTTTCAACGCAAAAATTACGGCCTGATATTCAGCATCGTTATTCGTAGTTTCCCCGATGTACTCGCCGTACTCTTTCTTGAGCGATCCGTCTAAGGCCCCGATAACCACGCCTATTGCTGCCGGACCGGGATTCCCACGCGCGCCTCCATCAGTATGGATTAAAAATTTATTAGACTCAACCATGTTTGTTTAAGTATTCTATAATTTCTTGCGCAATTTTCATAATTTCTTTTTGGGATTTGTTTTCGGCACCACCGACACCATCGTGTCCGCCACCGCCATATTTTGTCATAATCTTACCAATATTAACTTTATCACTTCTGCGCCAAATATTTTTGCCAACACCTATATGATAATGTCCGCCCTCATAACTGGTCCTAACTGAATAAAAAATTTTAGGATAAAAAAAGTAACCGAGTAAATTGGTGCCTGATATGTCACTCCCGATAATATTACTAAAAAGAACCTTACCGTATACGTTTGAGAGCTTTTTAAATTTCTTGAGCGTGTTTCTGGATTTCGCCAATAGTCTTGCAACCTCGGCGCTTATTTGTGGCATTTTGATAATCTCAATTATTGGCACGTCTGACAGCAGTTTAATACTAGCCACTTTTTGCTTGTGGCTAGCGGAGTTTTCGCTATTCAACGAGTCTAAAAATAAAATCAATTTTAAGGCCGGTTCTTTTTTCTCAATAAACTGTTTTGCTGACTTATAAGAAGCGGAATCAGCAATGTCAGCCCACTTTGCAAGATATGTAATGTGCTTTGGGGGGCGATATTGAAATGTGCGCTCAAGATGCGCAACCACCATGCCACATACTGACTTGTGCCTAGGATCAAAATATTTTGTTTTGCTATTAACAAATTCTTTCCTCCATTTTTCGCTGATAAACGATGTTGAATGATGATCGAACCACCAAGCCGCCTGTGGATGGTATCTAAAATCAACTAAAATAAAAGGTTTTTTAAATTTAAACTTGGCCCAACGCTCAATTAAGCCGGGATAATAGTCAATCGGATTATATGAAGCGATCTCGTCACCTTGAGTGCGTAAAAAATCCAGCATAACCGCTGAGGACGCCATACCATCAAAATCATCGTGGAAATAAATGTGATATCTCATCAAAAAATCTTATGTCGCTTTTAAATACGATCGTATTTAAAAGCGACATGGTTAATTTTCGTAATAACTAAGCGCTTCTAACCCGGCTAATTTTTCACCAGCCAAAAAACTTAACATGGATCCGCCACCAGTGGAAACAAAACTATATTTATCAAGTAAGCCAAGCTTATCAACTGCGGCGATGGTATCGCCGCCGCCAATGATTGAGTATCCGGCCGCAGCTACCGCTTCAGCAATTACCTTGGTGCCTACGGCAAAATCTTTATGTTCGGAATAGCCCATGGGCCCATTCCAAATTACCATTTTTGCATGTTTAATAATCTCCGTCCACTCTTTAATAGTTTCAGGACCAATATCGAGTATCGCCTCATCGTTTTCCACGCTCATGATTCTATTATAAACGCTAGCTGAGCCTGAGACACTATTTTTATTACCAGCCAAAAAATCTCTGGGCAAAATAATCTTGTCACTTTTAACATCGAGGAATACGGAGTCATCAATAACCGAACTACCGACATTTATTCCTTGCATCTTAAAAAAATTGTTAGCCAGGGCGCCACCGATCAATATCTTTTCGGCCCTATCTAGGAAATTTTTAATAACCGGCAATTTTGTAGATATCTTTGCTCCGCCAAGCACAAGAATCTTGCCTTCCGTTGGAGCTTCCATGGCTTGTTTTAGGTTTTCTGTTTCTTTTTTAATCAAAAAACCGGCATATGCGGGCAAATGTTTGGTAACGGCCACGATAGATGCATGACTACGATGGGCAGTGGCAAAGGCATCGTCAACGTAGTAATCAAAGCCGTTCGACAATTCAGCGGCAAGCCCTTCGTCATTCTGAACCTCACGCTCATCCTGTCTTATATTATCCAGCAATAAAACCTGGCCCCCGCGGAATAAAATATCCACAGAAGCAAGCTCCGCATGCGGCACCAAAGTCAGTGTTTGGCCTAATATTTTGCCGATTTCTTCAACAACCGGAGCAAATGACTTATCCGAAACTTCATGCCCCAAGTGTGCCACCACCAATATCTTCGCACCTGCATCTACTAAATAATCCAGGGTTTCTTTTTGCGCCCTAATTCTAAAATCATCCCCGATTTTTGTTGATGATTGGTGATTGGCGGTTGGAAGTTGCCTCAGGGGAACGTCTAAATCAGCTCGCAAAATCACTTTCTTCCCATCCAACTCTTCTTTTTTTAGTTCGTCAATAAATTTCATCATTCTAGACTAAATCATACCAAATAAATTAGGATTTTAACGTCTTGACTTTCGTAATTATTTTTGATATAATTAGAGCATAGTTCATTACAATCAGGTTCAGGCTTTGAGATGAGCATTTTGGACGCCTAAATATGGGTTTCCAGTATGCTCGTCTCAATCCGAGGCAGCTGGCGAATCTGCAAACAGATGAGCCAATCTCAGACCAAAAAAAGGAGACCCGAAATGGGGAATCTGCTCAAGGAGACGCCGTACTCCGAAATCACGGCAAGCTTGGAAGTGCTCGACTTCCACCGCGTGACCAGCCAGCATCTGGCTCGTCTACGCTCCGACAAAAACTATGCCTGTCGCGTCGCAGAATTCATGCTTCGCGGTGGCATTGACGGGTCAGTGCATCACAAGCTGGCCCGTGCCGTGATGGGTCAGAACTTCTTCGGGGTTGAGGAGTGGGCGACGCTTCACAACGTCAACTTCTCCAAGAAACAGCTCCGTGAAATCAGCGAGTTCCCGTGGGGTGAAGATATCCTCAACGGCCCCTGCCTCTTCAACAAGGGCAAAGCAGTTCGTGAGACACACTTCGCATTTCTGGGGCTGGACAAGCTTAACGGTTCCCCGTTAAGCATACTCAAGTTCCAGGAACTGTATCCCGCTTCGGGGCAACCGAAGTTCTACAGCTACGCTCCGAGTTCCTGGTACACGGGTCACCCCTTTGCCGTCGACAAGACGATGAAGCTGCGATGGTACCTGTTGCTCAAGGACATCGTGCCCAACTCGACCAGCACGGCCTGGGACAAGCAACTGCTGATGCTTCCTGCCGAGTATGAAGTCCCAACGGCCATAGAGGAAGTCTCCAAGGACATCTTGGCCTACCGCAAGACGGGCATCTATCTCAATCCCAGCGTCTACGCTAGGGTGAACGATACTGCGTCGGACGGCGACCGTGTCCGCATTGGCTACTTTGGCGGCGACGGGCTCCTCATCGACCTCTGGCTCGACTACGGCTACAACAGCATCGGTGTCTCGGCGTCTCGGAAGTTGCCCGCGCAGCGGGCTTGATGAAGCTCAAACCATTGAAGCATTGAGCTTCTTGAACCCCTTGAACTTTCGGCGATTTTTTTCGCTGGAGGTTCGTGGGGTTCTTTTCTTTTTATATCTTTGCTATATTTGAATTATCCTGCTAATGCAGATGCGGTCACGGCTTCATCTCGCGGGATATCCTATCTTTAGGATTTCGCCAGAGTACTGGCGGCTACGGCTTCCAGTAGTGTGCGAATAAAGGTGGAGATTGAACTTCTTGCTCACCTTTAGTGGAGGTGGCTAATAGCCTGCTCCAGAATAAAATACAGGAGAAATAGGATATAGACCTTTCGGGGTAGTAAACCTAAATCTCCAGTGACGAAGAGGAGGGTGGGCAAAATTACTACGTCGGACGGCAACCGTGTCAACATTGGCAACTTTGACGGCGACAGGCTCAACATCAACAACTGGAACGACAACGGCAACAACAACATCGGTGTCTCGGCGTCTCGGAACTTCCTTCTCTGTCTGAACCAAAACGCTCTCCTTTTGGAGGGCGTTTGGCTTATACGGTTTTTGTTGATTTTATCCAGCCACCGAGCTGGCGGCCAATTTCGTCTATATTTTCTTGCAAAACAAGATATTTTTGATTATCTAATATCCGAACTTCTTTGGCGAGCCGAACAAAAATCCTCAATTTATTGAGATTGAGACTAATTTTTTCTAATATAGTTAATCTGTCTGACTTTGGCACCGAACTGGCAAGAAGTATGCTTTCAATGATTTCCAGCACGAGTGTCTCTATTTTTTGCCAGAGCGTATATCTATCTTGTTTTGAGATATTGTTGCGGTAACTATAAAAGAGCTTATACAGCTCGTAAACTTTTTTGAAAATTGGTATATCTAATTCTTCCATATGAAAACTTACAATAATATCTTCTATAAAATAATCGAATTGGAAAACCTATTTTGGGCTTGGGATGGATTCAAAAAAGATAAGCAAAACAGAAAAGATGTGCAGATATTTGAATGGAAATTAGAAGAAAACATATTTCAGTTACATCGGGATTTGAAAAATAAAAAGTATAAGCACGGACCCTATAAATCTTTTTTTATTCAAGACCCGAAACAAAGACACATACATAAAGCTACGGTCAGGGATAGGGTTCTCCACCATGCTATTTTTTCAGTCGTAAACCCTCTTTTTGAAGAAACTTTTATAGCAAACTCTTTTTCTTGTCGTATTGGTAAAGGAACTCATCGAGGCATAATATCTTTGAATAAAACTCTCGGTATGATTGGTAAAACTGGCTTTGAAAAATGTTGGGCATTAAAGTCCGACATAAAAAAGTTTTTTCAAACAGTAGACCACCAGATACTGCTGGGTATTATAAGAAAGAGAATAAAAGACGCTGATGCAATGTGGTTACTTCAAGAAATTATAGGCAGTTTTTTATCAGAAAAATCCGACATTTTTTACAATAGGGGCTTGCCTATCGGAAATCTAACATCTCAACTTTTTGCCAATATTTATCTAAACGAGCTGGATCAGTTTGTAAAAAATAAATTGAAAGTTAAGCACTACTGGAGATATACGGACGACTTTATTATCGCCTCTGAAAATCATGGCTATTTGAAGGAACGACTATCTCTTGTCTCCAACTTTCTTGCTAATAATCTTAAACTTGAATTACATCCAAATAAAATGACTATCCGTAAGTTCCAGCAGGGCATAGACTTTCTTGGTTATGTAACCTTACCACACCACCAGACTCTTCGAACTAAAACCAAGAAACGGATATTCAGAAAACTTAAGAAAAGAATTGTTGAATATAAATCTGACCTGATCACCCGTAAAACACTTGACCAATCACTCCAGTCCTATCTTGGCGTCCTTACTCACGCTGATGCATACAAACTTTCTGAACAACTCAAAAATCAGTTTTGGTTCTGGCTTAACGAATAATGCACCTAACTAAAAACGCCGAAATGGCGTTTTTAGTTTCTGAAATCAAAAAATTTTCAGTTAAGCCCCCCCCCCCCCAACCGAATTTTCATAACTTGCTGGCTCATCTGTTTATATTATTAACACGTCCCAGCATTTCTGCAAATTCGCCTTTGCGCAAGCTGGCGCCGCCGATTACGGCACCGGAAATTTCGAGATGTTTCAAAAAATCGACTACATTATTTTCGTTGACGGAACCACCGTACAAACAGGTTGTGGGTTTTAGATTGTAGGTTTTAGATAAAAATTCATTAATTATTTCTACGGCTTCCAGAGTGCTTTCGGGAGTATCGGGCTCGGCGCCGGGCGTAGTGCTAATAGCCCAGACGGGTTCGTAAGTAATCAAAATTTTAGAAATTTGCTCGGCAGCAAGGCTGTCTAAATCGGCAGTAAGCTGCTGCTCCAATACAACCGCACGCTCGTCGTTTTTATTACGCTCCCCCACCAAAAGCACTGGGATAATATTGGCCGCCAAGGCTGCCTTTATTTTTTTATTTATCATTTCGTCAGTCTCGGCCATCTTATAACGACGGTCGGAATGGCCAACTAAAGCATGGCTTATATTGAAATTTTTGAGCATATCAACCGACACCTCGCCCAGCAGCACTTTGGGCTGACCCAAAGTGCTGCTGGGCGAGCCGGTATAGGGACCAGCCTTCTCCCAAAACAAATCCTGCGCCCCGAGTCGTAGATTGTTAATATCGCCATTTGCCGCTAATTTATTTACAAGTTCTTCAATAAAAACAAACGGCGGGCAGACTATAAGAGAGATGTTTTTATATTTAGAAATTTCTGATAGATAGAAATCAAAAAGATCCAGGGCGTCTTCCAGTGTGGTCGGATTAGCTTTCCAATTTGCAATTATTGTTTTCATTAAGTTAGTAATTAAGATTTTAGACCGTTATGAGTCGCATGCCTTCGCTGTAGGTGTCTATAAATATACCAAATAACAAACAGGGCAAGCGTTACTAGCGCAATATTTTCTATGATATTTAAATACGCCCTGAAATACTCCAAGCTTTCTCCAGCTTTCTGGCCAAGGTAAATAAACAAAAAATTATACGGCATCATGCCCAAAAAACTATAGACCAAAAACTTTTTAAAATTTATACCGGATATACCGGCAGGAATAGCGACAATCGCTCTGGCCACAGGTAAAAAGCGGCCCCAGAAAACCAATTTCTGACCATGCTTTAAAAAAAGTCTGTCTAGATGTTCAAGGTCATGTTTATAGACAAAGAAGTATTTACCGTATTTTTCTACGAACGGTCGCCCGCCTTTGGCAAAAATAAAATACAACACCCCTTCACCGGCCAGAGCCCCTAAACTTATCATAATAAACGCCGGTAAAAAAGAGAGCGATCCGCGCCCAATCAAAAATCCGTATAGAGGTAGTAACACTTCGGTTGGAATCAGGGCAACCGTAATCCTGTCGAGGGCCGACATAAAAAAAGCGCCGCCGTATCCCCAGCGCTCAAGCAATCCCAATGATTGGGTGCCGATTGTGCCTAAAAATAAAATCATTTAAATCTCCGTTTCACGCAGCAATTTCGCGGCCTCGTCCGGATCTACCACATTAACATCCACCCCGCTGCCTAACTCAAAAGCGCCGGTTAAAGATACCTTGGGAATAACTTCAATATGCCAAGTATAGAATTCGTGCGGATCAACGTCCGTTTCGCCCAGGGGCGCGGTGTGGATGAAAAAGTTATAATCAGGATCATGAAGGCCCTTGGAAATTTTCCTAAGCACCGCCCCCATCATATCACCCAGATGAATAAGTTGATCTTCCGGCATTTTTTCAAAATGAGCATGACTTTCTTTAGGAAAAATCCTAATTTCATAAGGCGTCTTAGAAACAAAAGGACAAAATGCAATGAAATATTGGTTTTCGTAAACGATTCTCTTTTTTTCTTCCGCTTCCCAATCAATCATCACGTCATATATTCTTTTTTTATTTTTTTTGTAAAATTCCTCGGATCCGTGCAGGCTCCTTTTCACGTCCGGAGGCAGTATGGGTATGGATATAATCTGCGAATGAGGATGCCTGATGCTCGCTCCGGCCCTATGGCCGTGATTGTGGAATATCAACGTATATTTACGCAAACCATGATCGCGGGTAGCAAGATATCGCTCCTGATAAACCTTGAAGATTTCTCCAAGATCTTCTTTCTCGTAGTCGCAAAGACAGCGGTCGTGATCTCTGAATATTACAACCTCATGCATACCCCTGCCTTCGTAAACACTGAATGGACCCATATTTTTCAAAGGCCCCATCTCTCCTTCCAAAACGGCAGGAAATTTGTTCTTTGCTACCTTAATCATCCAGTCGGTCTGGTCTTGATTTAAGTATGTTGCCACCACCTCGTTTCCAAATTTTTCAGGATTCTCAAACGGGCACGCCGCCTTGGCCTGACCGTTATTTCTGTTTTCCGAAACGCGTTCAATCGGCCGACTAGCTCTGCCGGTAGCAAAAAGCACCCACTCGCCGGAAACTAAGTCTTGTCTGAATTCATTCAACAAACCAGGTGTTAGGTTTTGGGTGTTAGGTGTTAGATGAATTTTCTAAAACCTAAAAACTAAAACCTAAAAACTATACTTATTGGTCCACAAGTTCCACCTAACCCTAAATACTTCGAAAAGCATTTTGATCATGCCGCTTAATTTAACCTTGCTATCGGCATCGTTTTCCCATTTAATCGGTGTCTCTTTAATTTTAAATTTCATTTTGCGAGCTATGGCTAAAATCTCTACATCGAAGGCCCAGCGGGAAATAGTTTGTTTAGGAAATATCGCTTCGGCAGTTTTTTTAGAAAAAGCCTTAAACCCCGCCTGTGAATCAGTTACGCCTACCGGCACCAGCACACGCACAACTAAGCGAAAAGCTCCACCCAAAAAATCCCTAAACCACGGCTGTTTGACGGCAATATTCGCACCCTCAATTCTACGTGAGCCGATGACTATATCAAAACCTTGTTCAAAAAACGGCAAGAATCCTGCCACCTGGTCCACGGTTGTTGAATTGTCCGCATCCATAAATAGCCTGTAATCACCTTGTGCCTCCAGCATGCCTTGCCGCACCACCCAACCCTTACCATGGTTTTCTTTATTGTCGACCAATCTTAAGTTTCTGACTGCAAACGACAGCTTGTGGACTATAGCTGAAGTCTGGTCTTTAGACCCATCGTTGACAACCAAAATCTCATAATCATAGCTCTGTCGCGACAAATACTCGTGCACGCTCAAAAGCGTCTTTTCAATTCGCTTTTCTTCGTTATAGGCAGGGATGATGACAGAAACATGCATGATATGATTATAGCAAAACTAGGGCTTAGTTAAAATTAGCGGACCGGCCTTGGTTACGGCCACCGTATGCTCAAAATGAGCGGCATAAGAACCGTCCTTGGTTTTGTAAGTAAAACCATCGGCTCCCTTGGCCAGGCGCCAATCGCCAAGAGCGACCATCGGCTCAATGGCGATTACCATGCCCTCTTCTAACTTCACGCCCTCGCCCACCACGCCAAAATTAGGCACCTGAGGCTCTTCATGTAAATTACGGCCAATGCCATGACCGACAAGCTCGCGAATGACTCCGAATCTGTTGTTTTCAACTACCGACTGAACGGCGCAACTTATGTCGCCGATCCTATTGCCTATTTTTGCCTGCTTGATACCGGCACCAAGCGATTCTTTCGTAACCTCAAGCAGTCTGTGTAATTTTGGGTTTAGCTTGCTCCACATATCATAACTAGACTCTCCCAATACCGGCACAGTCACCGCGCTATCCAGATAAAAATCCTTATATCTTATGCCCATATCCAGGCTTATCAGGTCACCTTCTTTTAGCTCCCTGCCAGAGGGCACACAATGCACGACCTCGTCGTTAACAGAAGTGCATACATGCGCAGGATAATCGCCGTAACCCAAGAATGCCGTTTTGACCTTGCCGCCCTCCTTCTCTGAATAAAACAAAATAAGCTCGCCTGCGAGCTTATTAAGTTCCTGAGTGGTAATGCCCGGCTTAACCGCTTCGGATAACTTTTTTATAATCTCGGCCAGTATCTTACCGCCCTCGGCCATTGTCTTAATTTCTTGTGGCGTCTTTAAATGTATCATTTACAATATTGCGGCAACCAGCACATCATATCAGCAAAAACCTTATCTATGGGCTGTTCGCCATTTATCTCTATAACTTTGTACCCGCACTTCCTAAAAAAATCAATAACGGGAAGCGTTCTTTGGTTGTGTTCGCTTGAACGGCTCTTTAGGGTCTCTGGCTTATCAAGATCCTTTTTTATTAATTTACTGCCGTCGTGAGGACAAACTCCGGCCTTTCTGATTTCTTGAAACTCAGGCAGATCAGGAATGGGGTGCTTATTTTTTTCGCAAATAAGCCTGCCCAATGATCTTTTTAGCGATTCGGCCTCGCTAATATCCAAATTAAAAACCACAACATTCTCTGGCCCAACAAGTTCTTCAAAAACAGGCAACTCACGCTCAACCTCATAAATAGTTCTTGGGGAACCGCTAAAAATGATACCCTTACTTTGTATCAAAAAAATGGGTGCATGCTCCAAAACTTTTTTGACAACAAATTCCGGCGAAACCCATTTGCCGCTCTCATATTCTGATTTTTCCTTGGCGATACTCGGATCATCAGAGCTAAGAATTTTTTTTAAAAAAGGACCCGTGTCAAAATGGTGTAAGCCAAAGGCTTCGGCTATTTTATCAGCCTGAGTGCCCTTACCCGAGCTAAGCGTTCCCATTATAATTATAATTTTTTTATCCGGATATTTAGCCATAAATAAAATATGTTTATCTACCTATCTCTCAGCACCCATTTGTGAGGCCTTACCCAGGCCACGGCGCTAGACTTATCATTGTAAAGAAAATCTCGATTTATAGGATAGGTATCAGTATTGCCCTTAGAGAAGGTAATCTGATAGAGGCGTGCGGTAGCGTCAGGCGTCACAAGGTAATATGCTCCGCCGCTTAAGTACAATAGCCATTTGCGACGGAAGCTTTCGTTATAAAAATTTTGGTCAATGGCGCGGATTTTGTCCCAATTCTTCATGAAATTATCCGTCCAAGCGTTAAGGGTGTAATAATAGTGTCTCCGGTTGCACAGTAGATCCAAAACTTCAAAACCGCTTAGCGCCACCTCGTCAATAATATGGCCTAGCGGAGGCTGGGTCACGCCGGGATAGAGATGCTTTCGAATGAAAAGATTCACGTCCGAGTTTATATCAAAGCTCAACCATTGCATAATCCCTATGCCTCCGTCTTTCAAACAATTAGCAAAACCCTCGATAGTTTTTTTGCGGAATAAGTTTTGCGCGTGTTCAATGCATTCAATTACTAACAGCCGGTCATACGTTTTTGTCCTACCCGCCCCCCCCCCAATGCTCGATACTCTTCATCAAATACATTTACGCGCCCCTCGAGCCCACGCCGTTTTACTTCTTCCCGAAGCCATTTATTTTGAGGCCGGCAAACATTATAACAATCCACTATGGCGCCATACTTTTCGGCAGCCATTATTTCTCCGTAGCCAAATCCTGATCCGGCGGAAGCAATGCGCAGTCCGGGCCGATCCAGCCGTAATTTTTTAAGCGTGAACTCCCACTTTACGCGCTGGGAATCGTCCACGTCCTTGTGTCTTCATACCAAAAACCGCTTGAGTAGGCACCGGTAGGCCCCAGATAGTTGAAATAGAATTCCGGATGAAGCCCGTAGTGGTATTCAGCGTTGTGCCTGGCTTGTTTGTATGACCATGCCAAATGTGTCAACATGTGCCAGCGATTCATCAAATACACCAAAGGCGTATCTTTCCTAATCTGGCTTTTTATGTTTTCTTTGAGGTGCGACTCAAGGGATGAGTGGTAACTCCAAAGGTACCCTAAGTAGCGCAAATCGCCCTCTACGTCTATCCGTTGTTTGGTGTAATCGGTAGCAAATCCATACGCACCCAAAAGAGCCAACCTGACAAAACTGAACCAATGCTTAATTATGATTATAATGTTGGGAGTGCCTGGACGATTCTGTCTCTCGCTACCACCGGGGAACCTTATTTTAAAAGTGACGGGCGTGTTTTCGGCATAGGCGCTTATTACTCTAAAAATTAGATTCGAGAAAAAGGGATATGCCATATGTCATAATTATACAACAGGCTTGCAATTAGCAGAAACCATCGGAGCGCCTATGCGGCATTAATACTCATACATGCTCAGTTGCGCGTCTACTGACTTCATAGTTTCCAGAACAACACTGACCACAATCAGAATTGAGGTACCACCAATGGCAAAAGTTGAAACGCCGGAAAGCCCCTGCACCACACTGGGCAGCACGGCGATAACACCAAGGAATATCGCACCTACCAAGGTAACGCGATTAAGAAGGTGCAGTAAAAATTGTGATGTCGGATGTCCGGGTCTTATGCCGGGAATGTAGCCCCCCTGTTTTTGTATATTTTCAGAGATAGACTTGGGATCAAAAGTTACGGCTGTATAGAAATAAGTGAACAGGACAACCAGCAAGAAATACATAATACCGTAAGCCAACTGGTTTTGAATGAAGTCGTTGAAGAATCTGGCAATACTTGCGATAAAGGCCACGCTTGATGTACTGAAAAAGCTGGCAACCATACCAGGGAACAGCAAAATTGATAAGGCAAAAATTATAGGCATTACGCCGGCGTTATTCACCCTCATCGGCAAATACGTAGAAACTCCGCCAAAAACCTTAGATCCACGAATGCGTCTGGCATAATTTATCGGTATATTACGCTGAGCCTCAGTCAAATAAACCACACCGGCAATAACAATAAGCGCTACGACGACAAATCCCACATAAGTAAAAAGCTGCTGCGCGCTGTAAGTCAAAAACGCTTGCCTCATTGTATTTGGAAACCCCGCGACTATACCGGCAAAAATCATAAGCGAAACTCCGTTGCCAAGATTTTTTTCTGAAATCAATTCGCCCAGCCACATCAAAAAAACCGAACCGGCGGCGATAACCAGAAGAGAGCTGGCCCAAGTGAAAATATCCAGCTGGCCGATTGCACCCTGCCTGGACAGAAGAACGATAAAGGCATAGCCCTGAATTATAGCCAACGGCACAGTCAGAAGACGGGAATATTGATTAAATTTTTGCCTGCCAGCCTCACCTTCGTATTTATACATCTGCTCCAGACCCGGAAATATCATAGTCAAAAGCTGCATTATAATAGAGGCGGTAATGTACGGGCCGAGGCCAAGCATAGCGATAGAAAAGCTGTCCAACCCGCCGCCGGTAAAAGCGCTGATCAGACTGAATAATTGATTATTCGCAAAAAAGTCCTTGAGCCTGTCTGTATCAACTCCGGGAATTGGTATGGCGGCAGCTACTCGGAAAACGACAAGCAAGGCCAAAATAAAAAGCACCTTGTTGCGCAAATCGGAAATTTTAAAAATTTTAAGTATTTTAGACAAGCCTTTGAATGATTTACTATTTTATGCTCCCGCCGGCTTTTAGTATTTTTTCCTGAGCCGACTTAGAAAACTTTAATCCTGAAAAATTAAGCTTCTTGCTTATCTCACCACCAGAAAGAATCTTTACTCCATTTTTATCATCAGAAACAAGCCCCCTCCTGATAAGCTCTCTGGGGGATATCTTATCGCCGTCTTTGAAGGTAGAGCTCAAATAACTAAGACTAACAACGGCCGGCTTCTTATATCTTACCTGAAACGCCTTGTGCTTGATATCAACCTTTTTAGTCGCACCGCGCTGTTTGGGGAATAGCTTCCAGATCGGATTATCTCCACCTCTAAAGCCCGGCCTTATTCGTGTGCCCGCGCGGGCCTTTTGACCCTTACTGCCATGACCCGAAAACGTACCACGCTTACCGCCGCGCCCCACTCGCTTTCTCTTTTTTCCTTTAATTGTAGGTTTTAATTGGTTTAATTGCATTTTTTTATTTTCTAGGCTTCTAGACTTTAAATTTAGTCAGCGCACCGATTGTTGCTCTGGCTATGTTTATCTTATTACCGGTACGCTCAATTAATTTACCGGTTATATTCTCTATACCGGCCAGCTTAGCAACCACCCTAACCGGACCACCCGCCTTTACACCACTACCGGCACGCGCCGGCTTAAGTAGGACTACCGCACTGCCATATTTATACGTTATGGCATGGGGTATAGTACCCTTTTTAATTGGCACAGTTATTACATTCTTTTTTGCCTTGTTAGTCGCTTTCTGCATTGACTGAGCAACGTCGTGTCCTTGAGCTACGCCTACGCCAACCCTGCCCTTGCCATCACCCACAACAACGGTCGTGCGAAAGCTAAACCTCTTTCCGCCCTTAGTAACTCTGGTTACACGAGCGATATCCAACATCCTGGAATCAAATTCAGATTTTTCTTTTGGAGGGCCGCCTCGCCTGTCAAAACCGCGTCGCCCGCCGCCACCCCCGCCACCTCTTTGATTGTTATTTCTTTGTTCGTTCATAATTTTAAAAGTTAGAATTTCAAACCACCCTTGCGCAGTCCTTCAGCCAGCGCCTTCACCCTTCCGTGATACTTATACCCACCCCTGTCAAAAACAACCTTAGTTATTCCGCTTTCTTGAGCTTTTTTAGCAAGTGTCTCGCCAATTACCGATGCAGATTCAGTCTTCGTTCCTTTTAGGCTGCTTTTTTTCTTAGACTTAATGATACTGCTGACAACCGTCTTCCTAGATTCGTCGTCAATTATCTGAACAAAAAGGTGCCTATTACTTCTAAAAACCGAAATACGCGGAACCAATGAGGTACCGCTTATTTTGGCACGTACTCTAGCGCGCCTTTTGTTTCTATGTTGGCTTTTTGAAACTTTCATAAATGAAATTATAAACTCTACCATCTAAATCCTAAATTGTTTTGAATTTGGAATTTAGCCTGCCGTGGCCACTGCTTTCTTACCGGCCTTCCTGATTATGATCTCGTCCTTATATTTTATTCCAGTTCCCTTGTATGGCTCGGGCGGCCTGGCGTCTCTTATCAATGCGGCAACTTGCCCGACCTTCTCCTTGTCTATACCAAATACTTTTATGACATTCTTCTCAACTTGGTAGTTAACACCGGCAGGAGCCTGAATAATAACCGGATTACTGTACCCCAAGCTCAGTTCAATAGAATCGCCCTTAACTTGTGCTTTAAATCCTACCCCGCTGAATTCAAGGACCTTTTCAAAACCACTTGATACACCTTCAATCATTGTTGCCAGAAGAGCGCGTCCGAGACCCCAAAATTTTGAACCCTCTCTGTTTCCGACTGCCTCGCTCTTCAGGCTGACACGTGCAAAGCCGCTCTCAACCTTTATATCCAAAATGCCGGGAAGCGTTCTTTCCAACTCGCCCTTCGGTCCTTTAACTTTTACCGTCTGGCCATCAACCTTAACTTCGACTCCGTCCGGTATTTTGATTGTTTTTTTGCCTATTCTACTCATAAATAAAAATTACCAAATCTCAAATATCACTTCCCCGCCAACGCCAGCCTTCTTTGCATCATCTCCTGTCATTATTCCCTTTGAAGTCGAAATAACAGAAATGCCGTATCCGCTTTGAACCTGCCTAAGCTTCTGCTTTCCGGAGTACATTCTTCGTGATGGCTTGGAAATCATCTTTACTCCGCTGATGACACCTGCGCCATTTTCATATTTCAGCGTAAGCGCCAAAACATCAAATTCTGATTTTTTTATTTTTTTCTTTCTTTTTTCAACACCGCCTATAAAATTCTTGTCTCTTAAAATTTGGGCGACATCAAGCTTCATTTTTGAAAAAGACAAAACCGCCTCGGCATGACCGCGTGCTTGAGCGTTCCTTAATTGTGTTAGCATGTCAGCGATTGGACTCATATTTTATTTACCAACTACTTTTATGTACTCCCGGCAATAATCCTTGGCTGGCCAGCTCTCTGAAATGTATTCTGCATAATCCAAACTTCCTCATATAGCCATGCTTGCGGCCGCACATAAAACAGCGATTAACCGTTCGACTTGAAAACTTCGGCTTCTTGTTTGATCTTGCAATTGTGGATTTCTTTGGCATACAAATACTTACTTCTTTATCGGAAACCCCACTAAACTCAAAAGCTCCGCTCCCTCTTCTTTCCGCTTAGCGCTTGTCGTTATCGTAATCTGTAAACTGAATATATCCTTCATTGATTCGTAGGAAACTTCAGGGAAAATCGTTTGTTCTTTTATGCCTATATTCAGGCTGCCGCGCTTATCAAAAGAATTATTATCAAGTCCATGGAAGTCTCTGGAACGAGGCAGGGCAATAGAAATTAACCTATCTATAAAATCATACATTCGCCTTCCACGCAAGGTCACGGCGAACCCAACTTCCAATCCTTCCCGTAACTTAAACCCGGAAATTGATTTCTTGGCCTTCCTAACCGACGGCTTTTGTCCCGTAATTTTATTCAAATCCTGTTCAATCCTCTCAATGGCCTTAGTATCCTTGGCAATCGCCTTGCGGCCGTAACCAACATTAACCACAACTTTCTCAATTTTGGGTACTTGCATCACATTTTTATAACCAAATTTGGCCCGCATCGCAGGTATCACTTCTTTTCTGTATTTAGTTAATAATCTTGGGGTATTGGCCATGTTTTTAATTATCTGCTCCGCATTTCTTACAAACTCTTATCTTCTTATCTCCGGCAACCTTCTGCCCTATTCTTGTCGGCTTGCCACAGCTCTTACATAACAGCATTACGCCAGATACATTTATAGCCCTCTCCTTGCGTACTATCTGTCCCTTTTGGCCCTGTTTTTTCGGTCGTTGATGTCTGGCAACCTTATTCAATCCTTCAACTACAACCTTATCTTCGTCTGGAAATGCAAACAAAACCTTGCCCGTCTTGCCTCGGTCTTTTCCACTCAGCATTTTTACATTATCATTCTTTTTAATATTCATAATAAATTCGCTTGCCGGTGAGATTGGCAATGTGCCTTTTGGGGCCGCTGCGTTTGCCGCCAGCATGGTTTTGTCAACGGCCTTGCGCCTTGACAAATGGCGGCAAGAGCAACGGATGAAAAAATCTCGCTGGGATTTTTGAAGTCCCCAAAAGGCATATTGCCAATCAAACTATTTCTTGTGCTAAACTAGCGATCGTATCATACCCTCTTTCTTTAATCTCTCTTGGTATCGGACCAAATATTCTTCCGCCTTTTGGCTCCTTGCTGGCACCCTCTAATATCACAACCGCGTTTTCATCAAATCTAACATAGCTCCCATCTTTGCGCCTAAAATTATTGCGCTGCCTTACGATCACGGCCTTAAGTACCTCCTTTTTCTTTACTATCTTGCGAGGTTCGGCCTCTTTTACAGATATGACGACAACATCTCCGATCTGACCATATCGACGCTTAGATCCTCCCAAAACCTTAATCACACCAACTTTTTTGGCTCCGCTGTTATCTGCGACTTTCATCATTGAACGTAGTTGAATCACTTCTTCGCTCCTGCGGAGCTTCGAAGTGCAGGCATTTCTTCTGGAGCGAAGAAGTGCCCTTCCGAAGCTTTAGCGTAGGAGGGCTTACAATTAAATTTTACCTACAACCACCCACCTCTTGTCTTTCGACATTGGTCTTGTTTCTTGAATAAAAACTTTATCTCCAGTGTGATATTCTCCTTTTTCGTCATGCGCCTTAAATTTATTCGTTACCTTATAATACTTCTTATACTTCGGATGTTTCTTCAGACGCATAACGGCAACAACTACAGTTTTCTGCATTTTATCAGAAGTAATAACGCCTTTTAATTGCCTATTTTTTTTCCCGCCGGAAGCGCCGTGTCCGCCTCTGGCTGGAGATCCGCCTTTGGCGGAATTGTTTTGTTCCATTTTTTTATTTTTTAATTGCGGTTGAAATTCTTGCTATATCTTTTTTGGTTTTTCCAAGCTGACTCGTATCCTTCAATGATTTATTCGCCAATTCAAATCTCAATTTACCAAGCTTAATCTGATGCTCCTTTAGCATTTCGTTCAACTCTGGCTTATCTTTAGATTGTATGTCTGCAAATTTCATCATATTTGACTTATTTTAATATTTGCTCTACTATGACAGAGTGTTGATTTTTTGACAAGGAGAGAGCCGAAGATTATGACCGCCATGAAATCAGATTTACCCAATCAGGTCGAGACCTGATTTTTTTATTCCTCCATCCGCGCCATTGGTCGCATAATCGTAGGGTTTACCAATTTTTCTTTTCTATCCGCGCAATCATGGCTAGAATTCGCTCCTTAGTTTTTAAACATGCCCCCTAACCCTACTGAAGCACTAGCGCGGTCAGCATGCCTTTTGGGACTTCTGGGGTTGCCGCCAGCATGGTTTTGTCATAGGGTGAACCCATCGAATCCCTTGACAAATGGCGGCAATCACAAAAGATGAGAAAATCTCGCTGGAGATTTTTGAAGTTCCCAAAGGGCATGCTGACAAAGCTACTTCTTCACAAACCGTGTCTTGATCGGCAACTTATGCGCCGCCAATCTCAATGCTTCCATGGCTGTCTTCTCCGTCACGCCATCCATTTCAAAAAGTATTCTGCCAGCCTCCACCGGTGCGATGAAGTGCGACAACGATCCGGCACCGCCTCCCATTCCTACTTCCGCACCCTTTTGTGTCCTTGGCCTGTCAGGAAAAACTCTAATCCATATCTTACCGCCACGCTGAATAAAATGGGCAATTGCACGCCTCGCCGATTCTAATTGGTTGGCCTTGAGCCAGCTTGACTCCATCGCTTTCAGACCATAACTGCCAAAACTTAAATAATGGCCACGACTGGTTACCCTTCTTAATCTAACCTTATGTACTTTGCGGTGTTTTATTCGTTTTGGCTGCAACATAATAATTGTTCTTTAAAATTTCAATCCCTTATAAATCCAAACCTTTATTCCCACGGTTCCGTATGTGGTGTGCGCAGTCGCCTTGGCATAGTCTATCTCCGCCCTTAACGTCTGGAGGGGCAAACTGCCCTGTTCCAAATGTTCAGTTCTGGCGATGTCATTACCGTCAAGCCTTCCGCCAAAAGTAACTTTTGCACCCTTAACATCGCGATTAGACATAATCTTAGCCAGAGATTGCTTCAGTAACCTTCTATACGGTAAGCGCTTCTCTATCTGTTCTGCAATTTGTTCGGCAACAATAGTGGCTGATGTTTCCGGATTTTTAAATTCCTGTATATCAAGCCGAATGGCTGTCTTTCTTTTAACTATTTTAATAAGTTCCAGCTTTAGATCCTCTATGCCGGTACCGCCACGCCCAATGATCAGCCCCGGCCTGGCAGTGTAAATTGCAATCGCCAAAACGTCCGGACTGCGCTCTATTTCTACCCTGTCAACGCTCATATTTTTAAGTTTCTTGGAAAAAAATGCCCTTATGGCAACATCTTCCTTCAAAAATTCTGGATATTTTTTAACACTAAACCAGCGAGATTGCCAGTCCTTATTAATAGATATCCTCATTGATTTTGGTGATATTTTTTGTCCCACTCATTTAGGTTTTAGGTTTTAGGTTTTAGGTTTTAGAAATTTATCTAACACCTAGCACCTAACACCTAACACCTAGCTCATATCGCCTTCCGTCTAAAAAACTTCTTGCCTAGACCGCCTATCCTTCCCAGCGTACCGCCCTTTTTACCGATCTCCTTCCTTATTTCTGGTTTTTTATCTGCCTGCGTCTTAACCATCTGCTCAGACTTCACTTCTATTGCGGGTTCCATCGCTTCCGCCGGCACCTCTTTCTTGCTCATTGGTTTAGCCTTAAGCCCTGGAATTTTTTCATCAAGAATAATTTTTATCTTTGAGGTCTTCTTCTCCAGTGGTGAGGTCATGCCAAATCCTTTCGGGCGAAATCTCTTAAGCTTAGGCCCCTCGTTTACAACTATATCTTTTATAAAAAGATTTTCCCTTGCCAGGCCAAAATTATTATGAGCATTGGCCAGCGCGGAATCAAGCAATCTTGAAATCGGCTTAGATGATCTCTTTATTATGTAATCAAGCTGGTACTTAGCCGCTATTGCATCCAGACCCTTAATCACGCGCGCGACAAGACGGACCTTGCGCGGAGAAATTCTTAAATTGTTCAGTTGTGATATTACTTGCATATTATTTTAAACGTAACCTTGCCAATTTTTCTTTTCTGGGCGAGCCGGAACAAATATTATCAAATTTTTGAAGTTTTTTGCTGATGAAATCACTTTTGAGTTCATCCAGGAAAACGAGAAAATTTGATAAATATTTGTAAGCGAGAACAAACAAAGAAAAATTGGTAAGGTTACGTTTTACTTTTTGGCTTCCGCCGCCGGCGCTTCCTTTGCCGCCTTGGCCGAATCTATTTCCTTCTGTTTTACCGCCGCTTCGATTTCGCGCTGCATACGGCCACCGTGTCTGCTGAATTTGCGTGTCGGAGAAAATTCTCCGAGCTTGTGGCCAACCATGTCTTCGGTAATAAAAACCGGCAAATGCGTCTTACCGTTATGCACGCCGAAATTATAACCAACCATCTCCGGTACAATCGTCGAGGCCCGCGCCCAGGTTTTAATCACCGTTTTGTCTCCAACCCTAAGCCGGCCGACCTTTTTCATCAGCTTTTCATCCGCATATACTCCTTTTTTTATTGATCTTGACATTTATTTGATTTGGTATTATTATAGTTTTAGCACTTTGCACTCTGGAGTTGTGTAACATGCTCTGGTTCAGATATACCATGCCCCTAGTTTGTTTAGCTATCCTGGTGCTTTTTATTAAATCATTTTGCTACTAATTGGATCTGTCCCTCGCGATTACTCGCGAGTTTTTGTTTTTAAGAACAGCGAATCAGCGAGACCTGCTTTTGAAATCATTCATGGCAGATTTTGGTAACAAATAAGGCGAGTGAGCAGCGGAAAGCCGAGACCGCACCCAGCACCACTTTTGGAGCAAAAGTGGTGCTGGGGAGGAAAGCTCGGAAGGGTTCCGCGTCGCGAGCGAGTTATATTTGTCAAAGTCGAATGTTGATTTTAAAAGTAGGTCTCGCTGATTATTTTTTCCTTCTCCTAACAATGAACTTCCAGCTTTTCTTTTTCTTCTTCCTGGTCTTAACCCCTAGCGCCGGCTTGCCCCATGGCGTTTTGGGATGCGGCATACCAATCGGCTGCCTACCCTCACCGCCACCATGCGGATGGTCAACCGGGTTCATGGCTGTACCGCGCACCTTCGGCCGTCTTCCAAGATACCTTGATCTGCCAGCCTTGCCAATAACTATCGTAGAATGCTCGGCATTAGATAACTGCCCAATTGATGCCATGACTTCGCTGTGAAACCTGCGAACTTCTGAAGATGGCAGAACAACCTGCACATACTCTCCCTCATGAGCCAAAACCGTGGCACCACTGCCGGCTGACCTGATCAATTGTCCTCCCTTGCCTGGGTGCAACTCAATATTATGTATGATCGTGCCTTGCGGAATATTCTTAAGTTTCATGCGGTTCCCCGGCTCTAGCGGCGTCTTATCGCTGGTAACTATTTTGCTTCCTACCTTGAGCTCTTCTGGCGCCAGTATATATCTCTTGTCGCCGTCAATATAATTAAGTCTTGCGATACGGACAGTTCTGTTGGGATCGTATTCTATAGAAAAAACCTTGGCCGGTACGTTGTGCTTGTCTTGCTTGAAATCAATAACACGATAAAGTCTCTTAACGCCCCCGCCTCGATGACGAGAAGTAATCCTGCCTTGATTGTTGCGGCCGACTGCACGCCTAAAACCAGCCGTTAAAGACTTGAGCGGTTCTACGCCAGACAAATTTGAGAAATCATATCCCAGCATTTGTCTGCGGCTTGGAGTTGTTGGCTTGTATGACTTAGACATGTTATGAGGCTAGATCTATTTTACTTCCTTTTTTGAGTGTAACTATCGCTTTTTTAAAACCAGACTTTTCGCCCCTGTGCCTGCCGACCTGTCTGGATTTAGCCGGAGCATAAGAAATATGCACGCTAGCAACTTCAACCTTATATAAATTCTTAATCGCCCTGCCTATTTCTACTTTATTGGCGTCCCTGGCAACCCTAAAAATATACTTGTTTAAATCGCCCAGGATTGTTCCCTTCTCCGTGATGTGTGGATACAGAACCACACCGTACGAATGTGCATCGCCGCCTCTTGGTAGAGCTGGAGAGCTCGGCAACGCAACACTTTCTTCAGCAAAATCTACCGCCGCTTCCTTCGTGGTTTCTTTTTTATCCTTCTTTTCTTCTTTTTTATTTTTACCGAACATGGCCATGATTATAATTTAAAAGTTTTTTCAATTACCGATACGGCACCCTGCAACAAAAACATGTATTTCTTGGTTAAAACATCTTTAATATTTAAACTGTCTGCCGGTAATGTTTCTACGTACGAAAGATTATTGACTGTTCTGCTTATGGTTTTTTCACGACTTGGAACAACCAACAAAATGGAGTCTGACTTCTTCTTTGAAGTTCTGTAACCTTCCATTTTAGAAGAAAGATTCTTAATGATAGCGACACCGACTTTTGTTTTGGGCGTCTCAAAATTTAATCCGTCCAGCAGCATCATTTGCCCGTCCTTTAATTTACTGGACAAAGCCATGAATAGCGCGCTGCGCTTCATTTTTTTATTTATCTTTTTGGCAAAGTTTCTTTCTTTGGTCGGACCGAAGGCTACGCCACCGCCCTTCCAGATCGGCGACCTGATTGATGCATGTCTGGCTCGGCCCGTGCCTTTCTGTTTCCATGGTTTCTTTCCGCCACCGCGCACTTCACTTCTGTCTTTTGTATGAGCAATCACCCGCCTTGAATTAGCGGACTGAGCCTCCAGAACTTGCCTGACCAAATCTTCGTTCATTGCCACACCGAAAATCTTGTCGGGAAGTTCGACATTACCCATTAACTCGCCGCTCTGATTGTATAATTCTGTTTTCATTGCGCTTCTTGTTCTTAAATCCTAAATATTAAATCTTTTGAATCTCCAATAGCGTTCCCCGCCTTCCTGGAACCGCACCCTTCAGGGTTAACAGATTATTCTCCTTATCAATATTCATAATTTTTAATCCTCTTGTCGTAACTCTTACTCCGCCCATTCTGCCGGCCATTCTTGTTCCCTTTAGCGTGTGCTGCGGGAATCTCTGACCGATAGAACCGACGTGACGAAGGACATGGTGGTGGCCGTGGCTGGCAGGCATACCGTGAAAACCATGCCTTTTTACAGCGCCCTGGAAACCCCTGCCCTTACTAAGCCCGCTGACCTTAACCGTGTCTCCAACGCTGAATATAGAAATATCCAACTCATCACCTCTTTTTTTATCGGAAAGCTTTTTTGTTTCCCTAAGTATCTTTGACGGCTTAATATCCTTGAGATGCCCTGCACTGGGCTTGTTAAGCTTCTTCTCCTCGCCATAACCAATCTGTACGGCGTCATACCCATCTTTTTCTTTTGTTCTTATCTGGGTTACCGTAATCGGCCCGGCCTCAATTAAAGTTACCGGGGTAACCGCTCCGTCTTCGCTGAATATCTGCGTCATACCAATTTTGCGTCCAAGAATAAATGACATAAAATAAAACACCGGTTCTAGCCGATGTCGAAACATGACTAAACCTAAGTTGGACTAATAAATCAAATTTTGTTCACCCCGTTAGACATAATCTTTTTAAAAAAGAAAACATTATTTAAACGGGAAAACTTAAATAACACAAACTTTGTGAGATTTATATCAAAAATATCTAACGGGGTTAACAAAATTTGCATTAAATTATATTGCCACCTCGCCTCACAGAAAGCGAAGTAACAAATGTCAGTGCCATCAAGGCGCTGGCATCTATTACCACCTACATCTTTATTTCAATATCTACTCCGGCTGGTAAATTAAGATTCATCAAGGAATCTATTATCTTTGAATTCGGGTTGCCTATATCTATTAATCGCTTGTGGACGCGCATCTCAAACTGTTCGCGGGAATTCTTATCTATAAAAGCCGAGCGGTTAACCGTATACTTGTGGATTTGCGTCGGCAAGGGCACCGGACCGTTAACTTGGCCCCCATTGCGCTCAATGGTATCAACGATCTGCTTGGCAGACTTATCTATAATCTTATTATCATAAGCTCTCAGCTTAATTCTAATGCGCTGAACGATTTCAACTGGTTTTTCTTTTTTGGTAGCCATTTATAAGGTACTGGGGAATTAACGAGCCCCGCACCACGGTGGTGCGGGGCTCGTTCATAATTATGTGGTAACTTTTGTGACAGCCCCTGCGCCAACAGTTTTGCCGCCCTCCCTAATGGCAAAGCGCTGCTTTTCTTCCATGGCAATCGGAGCAATAAGCTTAATCTTTACACTGACCGTATCCCCAGGCATAACCATTTCAGTACCTTCCGGTAAAGTTACCTCTCCGGTCACATCGGTCGTTCTAAAGTAAAATTGCGGTTTATAGCCCTTGAAAAACGGGGTATGTCTGCCGCCCTCTTCTTTGGACAAAACGTAAACCTCGGCATCAAACTCGGTATGTGGAGTAATCGAACCGGGCTTAGCCAAAACCTGTCCTCTGGTAATGTCTTCCTTCTTTAGGCCTCGCAATAGTAATCCGGCATTATCACCAGCGCGACCTTCGTCAAGCTGTTTGTTGAACATTTCAATACCGGTAACAACCGTTTTCTGGTTTGGTTTCAAGCCGACAACCTCTATTTCTTCATTCAACTTGACCAGCCCCCTCTCAATGCGGCCAGTTACAACCGTGCCCCTGCCTTCAATAGAAAAGATGTCTTCAACCGGCATAAGGAATGGCTTGTCCAGATCGCGGACCGGTTCGGGAAAATAGCTATCAAGGGTGTCTATGAGCTCTTTTACGGGCTTAACAGCCGGGTCATCCTTGGTCTTAGCTTCAAGGGCCTTAAGACCCGACCCTCTTATTATAGGAGTGGTGTCACCGGGAAATTGGTATTTGTTAAGAAGTTCGCGAATTTCGGCTTCAACCAGATCAAGCATCTCCGGGTCATCTACCTGGTCAACCTTGTTCAAAAATACTATCAAATTAGGTACGCCAACCTGGCGGGCCAAAAGAATATGCTCTCGAGTCTGGGGCATCGGACCGTCTGTGGCCGCTACCACTATAACGGCACCGTCCATTTGAGCGGCACCGGTGATCATGTTCTTAATATAATCGGCATGACCCGGGGCATCCACGTGAGCATAATGACGCTTAGGAGTCCAATATTCTGAATGGTGAAGGGCAATGGTGATGCCTCTAGCCTTTTCTTCCGGAGCATTATCGATTTGATCAATCTTCTCAACTCTTGCACCGTAGCCCTCATCTTTATACATATCTAGAGTATGCAAAATTGCGGCCGTTAAGGTCGTCTTGCCATGGTCAACGTGACCGAGGGTGCCGACATTCAAGTGCGGCTTATTTCTTTCAAATTTTTCCGCCATTTCTTAGGTAGGTTATAGGTGTTAGGTTTTATGTTATAGTCTTAATAACTAGCACGCAAAACTTAAACCCTAATCTTTAATAAAAGCAGTATGGGCATTATAGCCTAAGACTTAACCCAGGTCAATAGTTTCAGCTATCTGTTCTGTGGATTGCTCGTTTTGAATTAATTCGGCTTCTTCTTTCAAGCGTATTTCTTCCTTCAATGATAAAATCTCTTGATTCAATCTCTCTACGCTCTCTGCGGCTTCCTGATCATCATTGTAGCTGCCGATTCTTATATCGTCCATACCATACGCTACGTTTCCACCATTAGCCTCAGCGAAGCCATTGCCCACATTGCCCTTAGATGCATTAGACACAACAGAAAGTGGAATCTCTTCCGAATTAATTTTTTCGTAATTATCATATGACAAAATTACAAATTTCGGCTCGTCTCCATCCAGCACCAAAACTCCTCCCAACTTCTTGACCAGTTCTTTTAGCCTTCGAAAATCCATTATTGTTATTTATATCAAAACGCTAAAAAGATTTCAACCAAATACTAAAATTTGACTAGACTTAGTAATTTTGCTACTTTATCTTCAATAATCAATCAATGGAAAATGTAGCCACAACAAAAGCATACGAACTCGCCTATCATATTATTCCGGACCTTGAAGGAGCCGACGTTAATGCGCGCGCGCAGGAGCTCAACGACCTAATAGCTCAAAACGGGGGCTCGGTGTCAGTATCAAAGGAGCCTCGCAAGATTCATCTTTCCTACCCTATCAAAAACAAGAATTATGCCTACTTCGGACTTATGGATTTCAGCGCCCTACCCGAAACCATCGAAAAGATTAACGCTCAAATGAAGTTACAAAATAGCATTCTCCGATATTTATTGCTTTCCAAACCGGACAAAAAGGAGCTACGCGTATTGGGCCAGCATCGAACCAGACCGAGGATTGCCAAGACTCATGAGCTGACTGCCGCAGAAACCACAAAGAAACCTGCTAAAGAAAAGACCAAAGAAGAAGCGGCACAATTGGAACAAGAACTGGAAAAAGTAATTGAGGGGTTATAAAAAGGACATGAATCCCGTTAGAGACATACCGGCCAAACAATATTGTATGGGCGGCGGCCAGAAAATCTCTGCTGGGAATAGGTAACAAATTAATTGGGCACGGTTGCGACTTAGTCGCAACCTGTCTCTAACGGGATGAATCTGAACAAAGTATTCTTGATCGGCCGGATGGCCGCAGATCCAGAATCAAGAACCACAACCTCAGGACAGATGGTTACTACTATTAGGCTGGCCACGAATCGGGTTTGGAACAACAAGGCCACGGGTGAGAAACAGGAACAAACTGAATTCCACACTATTGTCGCTTGGGGTGGATTAGCCGACATTGTTTCCAAGTATTTACGCAAGGGCCAGCTGGCAATGTTTGAAGGACGGCTTCAGACCAGATCGTGGCAGGGACAAGACGGTGTCAAAAGATACCGAACTGAAGTAGTCGCTGAAAATATGCAGCTCGGACCCAAAGCAATGAACGCAGGCGGAGGCGCATATCAATCAAACACACCGGCCTCAGCCAAACCGGCCGCCAATCATTCAGCATCCAATAAAATAAGCGAGGAAGAAATACCTGTTATTAATGAGGATGCCCCGGTTACCAGCGATCCGATTATCGCGGATAGCGATATAGAAGAAAAGGAAATAGATTTAAAAGATATACCTTTTTAATTATATTTTAATTACACGACTATGACTTGCATGGCTTGTCAGGAAAAAATTAATCATGTTGATTATAAAAACACGGATTTGCTCCGTAAGTTTGTTTCGGGCCAATTCAAGATTTCTTCTTCTGTTCGCACCGGATTATGTCAGAAGCACCAGCGAATGGTCTCCAACGCTGTGAAGTTGGCCCGATTTATGGCACTGATGCCGTATACCAAGGGGCAGACACTTAAAAAATAGTTGACGAACGATAAAAATCGCCACGCCAAGTCAGACTTGGCTATGCTC
>MGJI01000030.1 GCA_001794195.1 Candidatus Yanofskybacteria bacterium RIFCSPHIGHO2_01_FULL_44_17
CCATTTGCAACATATATTCAAAGTGGAGGTAGCGATACTTATCCTCTGTCGTTAAATCCAAACGGAGGCAATGTTGGGATAGGCAATACAACTCCGGATGCGAAACTAGATGTGGCCGGTAATATTGTCGCATCAACGTCGGGGAATGTAGATTTGACGTTGCATTCAAATTCAGAAACCGGAACCAACCAGGGTTTATTTACACTTAGATCGGAGGGGGCCAGCGAAAGATTGAATATATTAAATAATGCGAGCACGAGATTAGTGGACATAGCTAGCACCGGATTAACCAGATGGATGGGACCGGCAGGTGTATTAGCCAGCGCCCAATTTAATGTGGGTAATGACAACGGTATTTTTTCTAGAATTTTACAAGTGCAGGCATCAACAAATGACCCGGAGCCAATATCAATACTTGGCGCAAATGCTCAAACAAATACGAACAATGACTTTATATACCTAAAAAGAGCAATGAACGGAGGTTCTTTTTCTGCCGTTGGTTTGAGCGTTGGTTTGCAGTTTCAAATGGAAAATAGCAGTAAGGCCTTCCAAACCTCAGGCGCTATAAGGTCAGAATTAAGTGCAACTGGTACCAATAATACTGCAGATTTATTATTTTTAACGCAGAATAATTCTTCGACAATCGGTGAAAGAATGAGAATTACTGGTGCAGGTAATATCGGCATCGGAAACACCACCCCTGACACCAAACTAGATGTAACAGGTATTATCATGGCCTCAACCTCAGCAAGCGATGCCGTATTTCAGCTAAAATCAACTCCCATAGGCGACACCACAAATGACGGCCTATTCTCAATCCGAGCTTCAGGTTCAGCCGGAGTAGATAAGCTATTTATAGCAAACGGAACGGGGAATAAGTTGGTTACTATCGCCTCATCAGGGAATGTGGGGATAGGGACGAGTAATCCTTCGTCAGGAATCTTGCAAATAACTATGTCTGCAGGCGCTCCAAACAACACAAATTTTTTGAATCTAAACCGTGCCGGTACTGCCAAGGTGAACATTATTACAAATGGGGGTGATGGCGGAGAAATAAATTTAATTGATAATTCTTCTAATTCCGGTCTTCTTAATAGCGGCAGGCTGTTTTTAAACTCCGGTGGCCCCAATGCTATAATTGATTCCACCAACGACGCCGGATTTGATTTTAGAAGTGATATAGGGCTAACGACTTTAATGACAATAAATGGACTTGGCAATGTGGGGATAGGCACAACGACGCCGGCACAGAGACTGCACATTGCCTCTGCCAGTAGTGACGATTTTGTTTTACGCGTGCAAGATAGCGACGGCACATGCGACTTTAACCCGGAATCTACAGATCAGCCTTGGACCTGTTCTTCAGATGCCCGACTCAAGACGAATATCAGGGAGGCGGCCCCGACCCTGCCTTATTTGTTGGGCGTACCGATTAAGGATTTTACGGTCATATCTTCTAATGAAGAGAAAACCGGCGTTGTGGCGCAGGAGCTTCTGGCTAATTATTCCGAATTAGTCAATCTTGGAGACGACGGTTATTACAAAGTTACGCCGATAGGTTCTTGGAAAATAATAAAAGGCATACAAGAATTGAATGCTAAAGTCGCAAGTTTGTCGGCGCAGGTGAATGACAGCGGAACTGTTAGCGGTTCCGGCGGGACGACAATAAATGACCAGCTATCGGCTAGTGATATTTTGGGTGTTTATGCTTCGGGCAGCGCGGTAGTAATTGAGCATGCAAGCGGATTTGATTCTCTGAGCCTGAAGGCGGTGAAAGAAGTAATTTTTGATGTGCCGGTGGCGATATTCCAAAACATAAAAGCCAAAGGAGATGTGATTGCAGAGGGTATTAAGAAGACTTATTACTCCGCGGTGGAATTATTCCCGAATTACGACCTTAGCTTATTGGCGACAAATTGGCTATCCAGAAATATTGAAATTTCGTCAGATGCCGATAGCGAGACAAGATCGTTGTTCAGCGGTAGCGGAGCGCAGGCGGCGGACAATTCAAAAGTAAACCTAGAAGATAACGGAGCGTATCTGGCAACGTACGGAGTGGATTCAACTCGCGGCGAAATACAGCTAAGCGGAACATCAGACTTGGTTTATGGCGAGGCCAAGGTGTACTTCGATTATTCTTTTACAGAACTAATTGCCTCAAGTTCGCCGATCAAAGTAATAATAACGCCGACCACGAGAATAAACGGCCAGCTTTATGTTGACCAGAAAACGCCATACGGGTTCGTGGTCAAAGAATTAAATGGTGTTGATGCGAGCGCTAAGTTTGACTGGCTGGTCATAGCGAGGAGGAGGGGATATGAGGAACCGATAATTTCGGAATCGCCGACGCCCGAGCCGAGCCTGGAGGCAATCACAAGTCCAGCGCCTGAACCGAGTCCGACGCCAATCCCGAATTCTGAACCAACAATAAGCCCGACCCCGCTAGAGCCAGCGGCTGCCAGTGGCAGTCTGCCTCTAACGGGGCAAGCCCCGGAAGCGACTCCAGCGCCCGAGCCGACAGCATCTCCAACACCGGAACCGAGCATTGAACCAAGCCCCACGCCAACGCCAACCAGTGAACCGACCCCCAGCGATACTGTAAGTCGCACGCCAACTCCGACGCCTACGCCGACAGAAAGTCCAACACCAACTCCCTCGCCGTCGGCAACCCCAACACCAGCGCCTGAGCCAACACCCGAACCAACATCATAAAAATGAACCAAAAGTTATTAAAATTGATAGTCCTGGCAGTTGTAATGAGCGGATTAGCTTTAGCTTTTTGGGTTTTTAATAAAGGCAATGTTTTCCCGGATGCCGTTATAGAAATAAACAAAAAAGACCATGTCGCATCAGAAAACATCAGGCTCGTAATCAATCTTAAGGAAAAGTTGTCAAAAAATAGTGTACTTATAAAAAATGCGGGCGCAGATGAAGGTTTGGAGATAGAAACCAATCTAGTGCATAGCTCCGGAACGAATGTTGAAACAAAAATAGATGCCGAGCAGTTGAACGGGCAGGAGATTGAACTAACAATTTATCCGCCGGAAAAACAATTTATGCCCGGCAAATATACTCTAGACGCTATTATAAAAACTGAAGACGGCGCCAGAGAGCTAACGCAGGATTTCAACTGGGGCGTATTGGCAATAAACACCAATAAAAGCGTATATAAGCCGAACGAAACCGCAAAAATTTATTTCGGGGTGCTTAACGAGGAGGGTTCGACCATATGCGATGCGGATTTGAAATTAATAATAAAAAAACCGGATGGCGAGGAAGATCTCCTGAGCAGTGATAACGGACTTATAAAATACGGCAATGACTGCCATGGTGATAATATTACTGATCAGCCGGACTATTATTCCGAATACAAATTGGCAGAAAAAGGAATGTATCAGCTGAGCCTGGAAGCCACGACCGAAAATGGCCGTTATCAAATAGAGGACTATTTTGAGGTTAAGGAGGGATTGCCATTTGATGTGGAAAGAATCGGGCCGACAAGAATAAACCCGATAGCAGCTTATGAGGTGAAGCTTAAATTAAAAGCCAATCAAGATTTTGCCGGTAAAATTATAGAAACAGTTCCGTCGAGTTTTAAATTAACCGATTTGTCTGTAGGTTTTGTGTCGCAGGATCCCAACGGCGCATCGAGGAGAACGTTTTACTGGGAAAAAGTTTTGAAAAAAGGCCAGATGATTGAGCTCAGTTATAAATTTGATGCGCCAGACATATCGCCTGAATTTTTCTTGCTAGGTTTGCTAAAATTTGAAAACGAAAAAGGATCCGTGTTTGAAGAATCGAGATATTGGCAAATTGCTTCTGACGCATCAGGCGACGTGATTGTTTTCTGGGACGGCGACAACGGCGGAACGCCAGCGGATTGGACATGCCTTTCATGTTCAGGGGGAGTGTTTGAGAATCGTTTTCCGCTGGCTTCGGCGAGCGCAGGCACAAACGGCGGCGGAGAAACCCACACCCCGACAACAAGTTCCGTCACGGTAAGCACGCCTAATAATTTGACTGAAAAAGCGACTGGAGGTGGCACTAACGCAGCGGCTTCTTCGCACACCCATGATGCGTCTAGTATAACTCCAACCTCGGGAACCGACCGTCCTAAATTTGGGTCGCTGGCAATGATTTCAAAAAACGGTGCCACGAGCGTACCCGAAAACGCCATTATAATGTTTGACGTTGCCCCATCCGGAGATTGGGTTGCTTATACTGATATGGATAATAGTATTGTCATAGCTTCATCGTCTGGCATTGCGCAGATAACGGCAGGCGGAACGGATAGTCATAGCCACACAGTTACCGTGGGAACCGTTCCCGGCACCAGCATAACTGCGGCGGCCGTAAAAACCACCGGCTCAGGCGCTCTCAATACCGCGGCTACCAACCATACCCACACCATTACCGGAACGGTTAATACGGATATTCTTTCCCAAGTTCCACTGCACACTGCGGTCAGGTTGGGCAGATGCACCAACGTTGCTGGCTGTTCAATAATAGTCGGCGGTGAAATTGCGATGTTTGATGCTACGCCGCCATCGGGCTGGACTACTTTATCGGGTTCAGGTGGAACTTTTGACAATGCCTTCATTGAAGCCAGCACTTCTTTTTCCGGCGTCTCATCAAACGTCGGAAGTAAAACCCATACACATAGCCAGTTAACGAAGGAATCTGATGCAAGCTCTACTACCACCCCTACAGCAACCAATGGTTCGGGTATCGCCCTGGGCCACACGCATACGGTTACGGTCAATTTCAATGCAATTGATCACCGTCCGTTATTCCGCACGGTTGTCGTGGCTCAAAAACAAGTTATTGCGGACGTAACCGGTAATGCCTATTCTGACGAAGGCACTATGGTCTGGACGCCTTGCGATAATGTTACGGCAAATATAAGTCTGGTTATAAACGGCGGAACGGCTCAGACCACAAGCTGTGATGATACCACAGGCCTCTATTCCTTTACTGACGTTACAGTAGCCACGAATAATCCGGTTTCTGTATTTTTTAATGCTACCAACAGCGGTGCCGCTGTTACGGTTGCGGCAGATGCGACTTCAAACATAACACTGAACCCGCGGCTGAATCGTGTTTGGGTCAAAAGTGAAACAGGAATAAGTAATATTACCAACAGCAATCTTGATCACTGTGATTCTGTGAGCCCGGGTGATTGTGCCAATGTGCCTTATGCAGTTACTTCTGGTGCGTTGACAGTTGAAGATGGCATAGAACTACACATTGAATCGGGCAAAACATTTGCGCCAGGTGGCAATGCCAGCGTTCCCAATCTGCACGTAGTCGGAACTTATACAGGTGTTACCGGCGGAACAGAAACTTTGACCTTGAGCGGTTCGGGTACCGGTGCTTGCACGACTGACCCAGGTACAATCCGTCCACTTTGCATTGACGGCGGTACATTCACTGCCAGCGAGGAGACAAAATTTACCGGAACCAGCACCTCAAGCGTAGAAGCAACGACATACGATGATTTACACATAGCCGCCGCCGGGCCTTTTCAAACCATATCCGGCACCGTGACCGCCAATGATGAATTTGAAGTAAATCCGTCCGCAACCGTGACGCTGGCCACGAACAATTCAACGCTGGCCGTTAGCGGAGTGGCGAGTATCAGCGGTACGTTTACGTCAGGTACCGGCACGAAAACTTTTAGCGGTACTTTTACTTTAAGGAACGGGGGAGTGTATACCGGTGCGGTCAGTTCTACTACGACACGCTTCAGGGGTTCGGCGGTTACGCTGAATTCAAGTTCAACCTGGACCGAAAACTCCGAAGCAGTAACATTTGATCGCGGCGGGGGGTTGAGCACCTCATGGACTGACAGTAACTCTACAAAACAAGACATGGGTGTAGTCGTGGTAGCGGCTAACGGCGGCAATACGACGGTAAATTTGGGATCTTCGCTTAAAGCGACAACGGTGCACATAAATACTTCGCAAACCCTATCTGCCAACGGTTCCAATACGCTGACGCTTCTTGGCAACGCCACACCGCTTAATGTAAACGGAACATTTACCCCCTCAACAGGAACAATTGAATATGTGCCGGATGCAATTACCGGTGTGACTTTGGCAAGCGTTTCTTATAATAATCTTACGCTCAATAAAACCTCGAACACATTTACTGCCGACGGCAATATGACGATTTCCGGCAACGGCACGCCGTTAGTGATTACTGCTGGGACTTTTGATCCGGCCACATTCATCTTTACCTATGATTCAACTTCGGCTACCAACATTACGCAGGCAACTTATTACGACCTCACTCTTGCTCCGTCCGGAGCCGGCGGACCGACTTATACGCTAGGCACAGATACTGGCCAAACCATAACTGTGAGCAATGATATGACCGTCGGCGGCGCAAACGCCGTAACGGTTACGGCTAATAGCAATGATCCCGCCCTGGACGTAAACGGTGATTTTGTTATTGATTCAGGTGATACGTTCACAGCTTCAAATACCGGAACATTCACGATTGCCGGCAGTTGGACCAGTACGGGTGCGACGTTTAATAATTCAAGCGGCACTGTTACTTTTGACACTGCGGCCACGGCTACTTTTATAGGGGAGACGACTTTCCATAATTTTGTCTCAACCGTTGCCGGCAAAACTTTGCAGTTTACTGAGGCGCAAACATTTGGATTTGCCGGCGGATTCACGGTCACCGGTGCTTCTGGTGATAAAATGCATATACACTCTACGACAACAACACAGTGGAAGCTTAATCTTAGCGGCACAGCGGCGGTAACATATGCGCATATAGACAATTCTGGATGCGAGGCTGGAACCAACCCTGTTTCGCTAGATAATACTTCAACGGATGGCGGCAATAATGATTTAACATGTTGGATTTTTCCACCAAATGACACAAGCGCAAGGCTAAAGGGTAACCTTAGATTGAGAGGAGGAGTAAGATTTTAAATAAGACCCAAGCCCCCAAAGCTAATAAAAAAACACAAAAAGTATTAATGTAAACCCCGGTACACTTAGACGATTTGTGCGGAACCAAAAACTATGAAAATGTTCTTTAAAGGTACGCGGACGATTTTTTACTGGAACATAAAAGTGTAACGGGGTAAAGTTGATTTTAAAATTATTTTTTTTAACATTCTAATTCAGGCTTGATTTGCTTGTGTGATGGGTCCCTCGACTAGCTCGGGACAAATCACGCGGCCATCCAGCCGGTAATTCATATGGAGACGAATTTACGAGAGGAAGATTATCAAGGTCCATTTAATTCCGAGGTCGCGGAGAACAGAGAAGTTTCAAGTGGCGAGGAATTAAGCGTGGCTGGTAATCCGATGTTCAGAAAGGTTATTCGTTGGTTGGTATATGCCGCGGCTTTTTTGGTGCCGCTTTGGTTTTTGCCTTTCAGCGCCGACGTTTCAGAATTCAACAAGCAAACGCTGCTTTTCGCCGCGGCTGGCATGGGGCTTGTTCTGTACTTGGTTGAGATTATTAAAAGCGGCATCGTCAGATACAGGCCGAGCAAGTTTTATTTGCTGGTTTTTGGTTTGGCGGCAGCTTGTGCGGTTTCGGTCATTTTTTCGGTCAATAGAACAATAAGTTTGTTCGGTGTGGCCGAAAGCAGGAGTGTCTCGTTGTTGAGCCTATTATCTTTGGCGGTACTGTTTTTTTTGGCGATGAACGTTATTGAAGACAGAGGTAGGGCTTTGAAAAGAATATTGACGGTTTCACTGGCACTGGCATTTATTTTTGGAATGCTCCAAATTTTCGGCATGTTTATATTTAAGGGGGCCTTTGCCAGCCGAGCTTTTTACACCGTTGGTTCGCTTAACGCTCTTGGAATACTGGCGGCCATTTCGCTGGCATTTTTCAGTTCTTACGGTTCCCGTGGCGGCAACGAAGAGGGCGACAGATCCATATTTAGGCATTTGAATATTTTCGGCTACATAGGATTTGTTTTAGCGCTTTTCCTGGTTATTTTGATTAATTGGTGGCCGGTTTGGGCGGTGGCCTTTGTGTCCCTGTTAGCTTCTACTGCCTTTGCTTCTGCCGGAGATCTCGGATCTTTCAAAGCGAAGAGGATGAGATTGTTTGCAATTCCTATGACGATTATAGTTCTGGGCATATTTCTTATGCTAGTAAATTTCAACTGGACTTCGCTTAAGTCTAAGTTACCGGTGGAAGTGGCACCTTCGCAGAAGACGTCCTGGAAAATAGCTCTGGACTCTTTAAAATCAAAACCCTTGGGACATGGCGCCGAGAACTTTGGAGTTGCCTATGATAAGTTCAAGCCGGCTAGTGTGGCCAATACTATTTTCTACCAAGTCAGATTTACGGATAGTGTATCCGAGGCCGCAAACATGGTTACCGAAGGTGGTGCTTTGGCGATACTGGCTTTTTTAGCACTGCTGTGGTTTTACGGCAAAGAGCTTGCTGAGAAAGTAAAGAATGGTTTTGACGGTAATGCAGAGACTGGTGTTGTCTGGGCTGCCAGCATAGGCTTGCTAGCTGCTTTTTTCCTATATCCATTCGGCGTAACGTCTATGACGGTTTTGTTTGTGTTATTAATTCTGGGCTTAATACCATCTTTGGATTTGGAGCAGAGGGAGCGAGTTATCAATTTGGAAAATGATGCAAAATATTCGTTCCTCGGCTCGTTAGCCTTTATCATTGGCTTAGTTTCGGTGATGGTAGCTGGCTATTTCACGATAAATAATTATATTGCCAACACTTACATTGCCAAAGCCCAAAAAGCGGTGGATCGCAACGTGGCAATTGAGTACTATGTCGAAAGTGCCAACAATAATCCTAACGATGCCAGGACGTACAGGCTGCTGTCGCAAACCGTTGTTGCCCAATTGGCCGATGACCTAAAAAGCGGTCCCAAAAAAGATGAAAGCAGAGAAAATTACAATGCTAGAGTTCAAAATGAAGTTGCTTCAGCTGTAAACATTGCTATTAGGGCGACCAATGTAGATCCTTCTGATTCAAGAAATTGGACAAATCGAGGCTTGATTTATGAAAACCTCCTCACTTTGGTCGGCGGCGCTGACCAAGCGGCCGTGAGTACTTATAATGAGGCATTGGTGCGTAACCCAGCCGACCCCAACACCTATTTAAGAATAGGAAATGTTTACCTGGCCGTAGCCGACAACATTCAGAGAGCTATAAGTGCCAGACAGGCCAACCTAGATTTTAACGCAGCTCGTAGGCAAATAGATGACAATTTGATTAAGGCCGGGGAGAGTTACGAAAGAGCAATTTCTATTTATAATAATTTCGGCCAGGCACTTTATAACTTAGCGGTGGTTTATGACAGGCAGAACAAAATACCGGATGCAATTAAACAGTTTGAGAAATTGAGGGCGGCAAATCCAAGGGATCCGAGTATCGCTTTCCAGATTGGCCTGCTTTACTATCGCAACAACCAAAAGGACAATGCTTTCACGGCTTGGCAGCAGGCAGTGATTCTTTTCCCAAATTATTCAAATGCCAGATGGTATCTCTCTCTTGTTTACGAAGAGAGGGGAGATCTGGCCAACGCGCTCAAACAGGTTGAGGAAATAGAAAAATTCAATCCTGATAATGAAATCGTCAAGCAAAGACTGGCGCAATTGCACTCCGGTCAAAGGATTATACCGCCTGGGAAGGTGCTGGATCAGGAACCGCTCAATCAATAAAAGCCGTAGGTTGGTGTTAGAATCTGGAATTCGGAATGTGGAATAAATCAGAAACAGAAAAAATCAGTAAACTAGCGGTGGTAATTATCTTAGCCGTCCTTGTTCTGGGGGCGGCTTTGGTGTCGGCGCCGGGAAAGTACGGTACGAACCAAGAAGGTTTAGAATTTGAGGTGAAAAATGGCCAGACGCTAAGTGAAGTCGGGGAACTATTAAAAGGGCGGGACGTAATAAACAGTAAGCTTCTTTTTGTTGGCTATGCAATTTTTACCGGTCACGAAAAAGATTTTAAGGTGGGTCGCTATCTGATTTCGTCGGGCATGAGTATAAGCAAGCTGGTCTCTATTTTTTCAAGTGGCAGTAGCGAATCCGATGATATTGAAGTTACAATTCCCGAGGGAACTAATATCGCAGACATTGATAAAATATTTGTAAAAAGCGGATTAACAAAGGAGGGAGATATCCTATCGTATGATCTAAGGTACGGCAGTGCGTTGGTGCAAGAAGGGTTTCTTTTTCCTGATACCTATCGCTTCAAGCGCTCGGAGCTTGGCCAGCCCGTAGCAGCGGAGGATATAGTTAAGAAGATGAGGGATAATTTTGAACTGAAAACCCGCGACACCTTCTCAGGTCATTTTACCGGCGAAGGCGGCGCCGACAGGGGTTACGGAGTAGTAATAATAGCTTCGATTCTGGAAAAAGAGGTCCGAACCGAAGGGGATATGCGCTTGGTCGCAGGCATAATAGAAAAAAGGCTTGAGCTTGGAATACCACTAGAGCTTGACGCTACCGTTGCTTACGGAGTTTGCTACAAGCAATTTCTGGTCGGCAAGTATTGCGACGTTTCACTTGCTAATATTGTGGATAACATACGGATAGATTCGGAATATAATACGTACAGGAGGAAAGGACTACCGATCGGGCCAATATCAAATCCAGGTCTGATAGCCATGTCAGCCGCCATGAATCCTCTGGCGAGCGATTATCTTTTTTATCTTTCAGCAAGGGACGGCACGACCATTTTCTCTAAGAATGCCTCCGAGCATGAACGTGCGCGACAGAAATACCTAAAATGAATAATTTGTGTTTACGATTGAAGTCTAAGAATAATTCGCAGACTGCGATTATAAAGCACAAACTAAAAGTTGCTAAATTTTTTAATTAATACCGTCCAGGCCGTAACATTACCCTCGTTTAATCAGCCCGATCTGCCTGCCTTTATAAGTTCCGTTTACAGTTTTTCACTTACGGTGGTCGGCCTTGTGGTTTTCGTTCAGATTTTAAGGGCGGGATTTTTGTGGTTGACGGCGGCCGGTAATGCAAGTAAGGCCAGTAATGCCAAAGGCATGATACAGAATGCTATTGTCGGGGCGATATTGCTCTTTGCGGCATATCTGATTCTTTATATAATTAATCCCGACCTTATTAAGAGTACGTTTAATTTTAGTTTACAGTAGCATAGATTAAGCACTCAGAAGTCTAGCAGGGTTGACTCATTGTGGGCCGGTCTGCTAGTATGGTTTAGCCGTAGAAAGCGCGCATTTAACAGTAAGACGCGCCGAGGCGAATCTTTAAGGTTCGTTTTAATTCTGCGGCCAAGAGGCCGTTTTAATTTATTTTATGAATCCCGTAAGAACTTACCCTTGCGGGTTATTCACATAAGCCCATGCAGCTTACAGTAGCATGCCACGTTCTCTAACTTATGTTAGTAACATGTATGTCATGTAAGTTCTTACGGAATGAAAACTTTTCAACAAAAAAAGGATGAGCTGGCTAATCTCAAAGAAAAGTTTGAGAAGGCTAAGATTGTCGTATTTTCTTCTTTTGCCAGGGAGGGCGAGAAGGGTTTAAGTGTTAAGGGTATGGGCCAGCTGAAAAAAAGCTTAAGAGATTCTGAGTGCGAGTATGTTGTAGAAAAAAAGACCTTGTTGAATATCGTTCTTAGGGACAAGAAAAGCAATGTGGATGTTTTTCAGTATCCTGGCTCTCTGGGCACGGCCTTTGGCTACGGTGACGCTCAGTTGGCAGCTAAGTCGCTTTATAATTTTGCTAAAAAGAACCCAGCCCTTAAATATTTTGGTGCGATCTGGAGTGGCAAGTTCATGGACTTAACTGAATTTACCGAGTTTGCCAAGTTGCCGTCCAAGGAAGTTATGATTGCCAGATTGTTGGGCATGATGAAGTATCCGTTGAGCGCGCTAGTCGTAGTATTAGATCAAATAAGCAAAAAGAAGTGAGTAGTTAGTAGTCGGCAGTGAGTAGTTATAATTACTACAAACTACAAACTACAAACTACGAACCAATACGATGAATAAAGACGAATTTATCAAACAAGTCGAATCTATGTCGGTGGTCGAAGTAAACGAGCTGGTCAAGGCTCTTGAAGAAAAATTCGGCGTTTCTGCCGCGGCCATGGCGGGTTCGACAAGCTCACCACAAGCTGGCGGAGAAGATGGGGCCGGTGTCACAGAAGAAAAGGACAGCTTTAACGTTGTCTTAAAAGACGGTGGCTCCCAAAAGATTCAAGTTATTAAAGTCGTACGTGAGGTAACCGGCAAGGGCCTCAAAGAAGCAAAGGATCTCGTTGATGCTGCTCCGCAAGTAGTAAAAGAGGGCGTCAAAAAAGAAGAGGCAGACGAACTCAAGGCTAAGCTTGAAGCCGCAGGAGCAACAGTCGAACTCAAGTAACCTGTTTCATGGATTTTATTTCGTGGTCAGGTACTAAGCAAAAACCTCAAGTAATAAAAAACCGCCATCAGGCCGGTTTTTTATTACTTGATGAACCATGCTTTATTATCTGCCGAGAGGGCCCAGACGGAGCCGTCCGGCGAAACAGAGATGTCGCTAACGGGGCCGACCTGGGCGAAGCTGTAAGTTGTTTTAATTCCGCCAGAAGACTTGTCTAATATGTATACCAAACCAGCAGTCTTGTCGGCCAGATAAATAAAAGCCGAATCTTTGAAAGTAAATATGCGGCTACTGAAGGAGGGAACTATTTGTAGATCAACCTCACTTTCTTTTTTGCCCTTGAAATACTTAATCAATTTGCCGTCTGCATTGATGGCGTAAATGTTGCCATCGGCGGCTATTGAAATCAGGTTGCCGCTAGCGTTGTCGCTGCCCCAGACGGTACGCTTCGTGCCGACGGTTGTGGCATCGGCGTATTTGTAAATGCTATTATCGGCCAAAGCGTAAAGATTATTTTCATATAAAACAGAATCAAGCGCTGTTACCGGTTCCTTCAAAGAGTAAACCTCACTATTTTTAGTTTCTAGGTTGTACACGCCGAATAGATCAGAGCCGTTAAAAATTGAATACGCTGACTTGCCGCCGAACATGAAGCCTGGCGCAGACTTTAATTTAGTAAGTTCAGATACGCCGCCCTGGCTTAAAGAAAATATTGTTCCGTTAACATCGGCCACCGCAGCGGAATCGCTGTAGGCGGCAATTGCCTTTGTGCTCAGGGAAGAATTTATGGAAGAAATATCGGAATAAAGTTGCGGCTGTTTGTCGCTTAGATAGTTAATGTTGGCTAAGACTTGGTTAATCTCTTGTCTTACTTCAACGGCCTTCTTATCCGTAATATCGGCAGTATTTAAAATGGCCGCCTGAAGTAACTTCCTAGCTTCTTTGAAGTCGCTCTGATTTAGGCGAGATTGAGCGAGCCTGAAGTTTTCCTCAGCCCCGCTTATTGCTTCTTTAACTTCGCTTGATGGGCCGGCGGAACGAAACAAGATTATTGCTAAAAGAGGCAGTACTATAATGGCGGCCAACAAGATAAAGTTTCGCGAGCGGGCTCTGAAATTAAGCCTGCTAATATTTTGTAGTTTAGAAAACTTATTGCTGACCGATCTCAACAAACTTTTTCTTTGCGACAGAGTAAACTCTGCTGGAATTATCCTTGGGCTTTCCTGCTGCTCAGGGTCATTTTTAGCTGAAATTAGGCTGGGTTCTTGCGCGGGCGCTTCTTTAGAGCCACCTTCTATATTATCAGCATCTTCCTCGTCGTGACTATTTTGCGCATTCGGCCTTGGTTTTACTGAAGATTCGGCGTTGGCCAAAATACTTCGGCCATAGCTTGGGCGCGTTTCTACGGGTATCTCTTTTATTTCGCTCATATTAATATGCACTCCACAACATGAGAAGCTGACGGCGCTAGAAGCTAATTGAGCAATTTTCTGACCGAATACATCCTGATCGTCCTTTACAAAAAGTTCATTTAGCTGTTTTTCTCTGGCAACAACCGATCTGGTCGGGAAGTAGGCAAAAATCTTGTCTTTGGGGTGAAGCTTGCCGGAAATAATATTGGAAAACTGTTTTGCGTCTTCAGTATCTTTGCTGAAAAGGTCTACGTTGTTAAGGACGTCTATGAACTTATCGTCTCTAGCAAGCGCCACCTTGAACTTGCCAAGGCGGGAAATATAAATATCGTTGCCGGCGATCGCGACAAGGCCAATATTTAGTTTCAAATCCTTGTTCTTAAAGAAATCTTCCAAAATCTCATTGAGCTTTCCCAGGGTGTGTTCGAAGGCTTTTTTAGAACTTTGGCCCAGTACTGATTGCTCGGAGTAGTACTCGCGCTTTGCCAAAGAAGAAATAAGGCTGACGGCATAAGAGAGGTCTTCTTCTGAATATTTAATGTGGCCGACAACAAAAAATGAACCCAGTGATTTTTCCTGGTTGCCAGCTCCCTGATAAGACAAAACATCAAAGTGCACGCCCTCTTCGCTATTCTTGCGCAGCAATTCTTTTACCACTGGTTTTAGAGATATTTTTTCCATCCCGTTAGAAGTGGCTACCGTGTAGCCTTAAACATAAGTTATGGTTGCACAATAAGCTTGAAAATTGTTTATTTGCTGTTACTACTAACCCGCTAGGGCCACTTCTAGCGGGATCCATTGACACTCTACTCTTGATTTAATAGTCTTGGAGTGTGCTAAGACTGAAGTCGCTACTCTTATTCTAGTTTATTAATTATAAACATGTCAAAGGGGAAAAATACACTCGAATTGCTTTTCGAATCAAAACCCAGGGTTAAGATTCTTAAATTTCTTTTTAGAAATAACAGCGCCAGTTTTACGGCAGTTGAATTGGCCTCCAGGATACAGGAGCCGGCGGAGATCGTTAGGAGAGAAATATTAAGGCTTATGGAAGTTGGCCTTTTGAAGGTCCAAAAATGAAAATGGCAAAGACGGCTAAAAACAAAAAGAATAATGGGGCGGCTAAAAAAAGAATGGCTGGTGCGGTCAACAAAAGGCCGACCTATGTTTTAAATACCGAGTTCGGGTCTTTTTATGAGTTACGTGATCTTATACTAAAGTCTCTGCCGGCGGAAAAACACAGCATGATAGATAGAATAAATAAAATAGGCAAAATAAGGCTGGCAATAATATCGGGAGTTTTTATTAATAAAGAAAGCCCGGATCCTTTAGTCGCGGATCTTTTGATGGTCGGGGACTATATTGATAGCAGAAGGTTGCGCTATTTTTTGAAAGCTCTAGAGGCCGAGGTTGGCAAGGAGATAAAATATTCCGTAATGGATAAAGAAGAGTTTCGATATCGCTTAGCGATGTTTGATCGTTTTATAAGGGTATTACTGGAGGGTCCACATGAGAAGCTGATTAATAAGCTCGGGATTTAGGGAGGGGCGCTTAGTTCAATGGTAGAACGCTGTCCTCACACGACAGAGGCCGTTGGTCCGATTCCAACAGTGCCCACATTTTAGAAAAGCGCAAGGATTTGGAAGCCGCTTCGCGGAGTTTATCCTAAGCGAAATCGAAGGACTCGGCAACCCACCCCGAAAGAAAAACTCTCCTTGCGTTTCTGATTTGGCGGGGGTGAATTATTTCTTTTGAAAAAGGAAAGGGTGTTTTTCTTTCAT
>MGJI01000031.1 GCA_001794195.1 Candidatus Yanofskybacteria bacterium RIFCSPHIGHO2_01_FULL_44_17
AGTACTTAAGATATTACAATACTGAGAGACTACACTTAGGTCTGGACTGTAAAACTCCGGCCGAAGTGTTGCAAAGCTTATGAGCTCAAGACGTTCTTCTTGTTTTTGGCGTGACCCAAAATCCCATATATTTACCGAACATGAGCCGTGTTTGAGCTTCAAGTCCCGGAATAGAGCCTAACAAAATTGTGGTAGCCGGAAAGATTATCCACTGAAGAACCATCCAGACATGCTTCTTTCTGCCGTATTGCGGCGGACGCGGCGGTAAAATAAAGATAGTCATAATAGCCGACGTTATAAGTCCCAGCATGGCGAAAGTCATAATTGATCTGGTTAGAAAGGGCAAATTAAAAGAGAGTACGGTTTTATTAAACTCATTGCCGCCAACAATGACCGGTAGCCAGCCCAGAATGAATATCATGATTGCATTCGTAGCCCAAGACCAGAAACGTTCAAGCATAGTAGAAATAAGGTAGATTTTTTTGCGTAGGCTGATGGCCTTATTTTTATAAAATCCGAACATGAAATAGGGTACGTTTTCAACGCCGTATCCCCAGCGCCTCTGCTGTTTATAGACATTAATCATTGTTTGCCAAAATGTATGGGCGATATTGGCATCCATCGAAACTGGATAGTAAAGTGGCACAACTTGGTAATGGCCATCGTATCGAATGAAGCACTGCCAAAAAATTCTTGAATCTTCCGAGACCATATTGGTTTGCCAAAAATCCACATCAATCAGTACTTGGAGAGGCATGGAGTGGCTTGAAAAGGTGGTATCGCTTTCCATGCGTTCTTGTTTAATGGTATGCCAAAAAGTAGACGAGAATGCGACTACCCGCGCGAATGCCGGGGCTTCCCAGATATTATTGGTAAAAAATGGCACCGGCTGGTATGACGCCCGTAACGGATTGGGCGTGCTCAGAAAAACATAACTCAAGCGACTGAAGTATTCCGGAAACACGACAGTATCAACATCTAGCGCCGAAACCAGAATGTGATCATACCGCAGTCCCAATGTGTCGATAAGTTCTTTTTTCGCGTAACGTCCGGCCCAGGCAATATTAGACCCCTTGCCCGCCAGCTCTCCGGCTATGTCGGCCGGATGTTCTACAAATGCTATTCTTAGAAAAGTATTCGCATATTTAGCAAGCAATTGTTTTGTGATTTCAGCGTTAAAATCCTTGCCGGCGCGTTCTTCTTGGGCGACAACAACAATCATTCTGTTTTTGGGACAGCTAGAATTAATTAGGCCCTCTAATGACCCGGCTATAACATCTGAGCCTTCCTTATATGTAGGAAGTATTATCAGGTGATATATATCTTCCCAAGATTTTATTGTTGAAAGCTGATAATCAGAAGTTGGCATCCAGTGAAGCTTATCAAGCCAATTAGTTTTCATGGTTTGACGCACTTTACCGAAAGCTATCCTGAGGTGCAGCGACAGGTAGACAGTTTTTATAAAGAAATAAACATCAAATAATATTATAAAAATAGCGATTGCCACCGGCCATATAAAAGAGAGAGTAATAATTAAAAGAAGCGTAAACCACGCCAGTGACCCCGGTAAAATCTCAAAAAACCGGTATATCAACCGGTCTTTTTTGTTGCTTAAATCTGTTGCTTTGCCTAGTTTCAGATAACTATAATCCATCTTAATAGAATACCAAAAAAACAGATGAGAGCAACTAATTGCTCTCATCTTTAGGAGTAACATCGGGATCGTCTTCGGCCAACATTATGGCGTGGCTAAGTATGCTTTTTTCAGCTTTTAAGGCATCGACGATTATTTGCAAGCGCTCAACGACACTATCTGTTCTAAGCGCCCATCTCTTTATATCTTCCGGCAGATGACGAAAGTCAATCAAGATATGCCAGGGCAGATAATAGGCTGTTTCTTTTTCGCGCCTATTCAGCTTAAGCTTTTCGATATAGCCATTTATTTTTTCTAGCAGGTCAGGATCTCTTTCCAACCCTTTTATCTCTAAAAATAAATAATATATAGACTCTATACACCCCAAGATCATGGGTAACTCGCTGTTGCCGATGTCTAGACCTTTTTCTTCTGGTTCGTCCCGCAGTCTGGTTACTCTTGCGCTCCACATTTGTTCACCCGGCTCATATACCAGATTGCTTAATCCGGCCCTATATTCAGCAGAGAATTTGACTCTGTCTTCCTGCGAAAAAAGCTTAGTGACTACCCCGACAGCTGAAATACCGTCCGGATCATCATATCTATGGCCTGAATCCTGAACTACCACCAGGCATTTCGGAGGCAAGCTTTTTAAAACTCTACCAATTAATTTTGCTGTTCTAGATTTTGGCTCCGGCTTTAAAAGGAAAAAAGTTTGTGGAAAAATTGAATGGCCCGAGAACGAGATGATGGGCAGTCTCAGATCTGCTTTGTCCTGTGGCTCAGGCATGGCAGATTACCTCCGCAGTTTTTAAAATTCTACTTTTATAATAACAAGTCCTGACTACAGTGCAAGAGCAAAACGATACAGGCCATCCACCATTTCTGCTTCACCATCTTTTACGGCAACATCCATCGCCGCCAAGTCCCTGAAAATGTTTTTCAGTTCTGTCAGCTCATATTTTTTACACTGATCAAGCGTTTTCTTAACTACATACGGATTAAGATTGGTTTTTTTAATTATGCCGGCATACGGCACGGCATTTTTGGCAAGATCTTTTACGCGCAAGAGGTTTCTGAATTGATAAGTAATCATTGAAAAAATATAGTAAGGATCTGCGCCAGACTCTATGTGGTCATGAAGGGCCCTTGCTGTCAGTAGGCGATTTTTATTTATGACAACGTCAACCATGCGGAATATGTTCAAGTCTTCTTTCGGCGCAACAAGCGCAATAACGTCAGCGATACTTACAGTATTGTTACCGGCAGAATATTTATAGGCGGCAAGCTTATCTATTTCGTTTCCGATTTGCCAGGAATCATAGCCGGTAGAATAAATTAGTTTTTTAATCGCGGCCGGTTCAATTTTTATGTTGCGCCCCGCAGCTTCTTTGGTAATCCAGGACTCCAGGCGTCTATCATCTAACGGCTCAACGTTTTTTATAATGCTAGACTCGGCTACCAACAGTGCGTACAGTCCTTTGTCTTTTTTATTTAATTCGCCCTCGCTTTGACGCTCGACGCAAACTAAGATTCTTTCTTTGTCTTCAGCCAGTCCCCATTTTTTAATTAACGCGGCGAGCTCTTTACCTATCAGGAATGGGTTTTTGATAATGACTAGGCGCTTCTCGTTAAAAAAAGAAGTCGTTTTTACTAAGTTTTCCAGCTTTGCCAGTAGTTCCTTGCTTATCCCGTCCTCTGCGTCCAAAATCGAAAAATTCACGCCATCCGCATACTTTTTTTTGTATTCACCGATTATTTTATCAAGACTTTGTTTTAACCGGTACCCGTCTTTTCCGTATAAAAATATAATCATACTAATGAGCATCTATTTCTACCCAAATTGAGCCGGGCGCGAAAGGAATCTCTTTGTGGTTTTGGTCGTAGAAATACAGCTTGGTATTGTCGTTTTTCTTTTCCCAAGTACCGGTTACCACTTGGCCGTTTTTGTAAACAAGCAGCCCACCGGTGCCGACAGTTTTCACTCGGATATAGTCCTTGTTTACCGGAGACCAGGCGGTTTTCATTATTACTACATTTTTAGCTTCAACCTGCTTGCCGGTATTTTTATCAATTTCAGATCTGCCTGCTCGGGAACGAGAATAGGAATTAGTTTCTAGGTTATATTTCCAGACCACCTCAAAACCTTTATTGAAAACGGCTTGCGGCTCGGCGGCACCCTTACTTTTATCTTGTCCTTCGTGTGGATAGCTTATTTCTGCACCTGAGGTCTTGTAGCCCAACTTAGAAACTGCTTCTGCCAATAACGAGAAGTCTGTGAAGGCATTATGCGGCATGGGAATTGATTTTTTACGGTAGTAAGTCGTGCCATCATATTTGAGACCATCAATATTATCTATTATTCCGCTGTTCAACTCTTCTAAAACTTCGTGTTCTCCGCCGAAGTGAGCATATATTGCATTTAGACCGAGGGCCAACGGTAAAAAGTCAAGACGTGATGAACGGATAGAGCCGAGCTCTTTGGGTCTGCCGCACTGATAGACTGCCATCATCCGCGTAAACCCAGTATCAACCACTGGCATCTCAAAAACCATGTCCGCCTCTTCCACCCCCGATAATGGCCTTGCTTCTTTGTCCGACGACAGCATCACGGCATAGGGCCTTGCGTCATAATTCTCACATTCAATTCCAGTGATTGAGCTTATTCCTAGTTCTTTATCGCCACCGCTCTTATTTAAAATCTCTATATTGTTCCCGATTTTTGACAATAAAAATCCGGCCACAGCCAGGGTCGCGACACCACCGATCCATATGTATAGCTTGGTTTTTGATACTTTGTTAAATACGTCAAACATGATTGTACTCTAGCAAAAAAAACCGCTCGCCCACTACCTTTGATGTACCGAACAAAAATGTGCTGACCTAGCGTTAATAACAATGCGTTTGATTATTCCCCCATCATGTTTTTGGCACTTCTCGCCGGTTAGCTGATAAGCCTTCTGCATGTTTTGATAAGTGCCGAACTTGCCTTCAAGCGTTCGATAGTCCTGTTGGCTGTCGCCCTTGGCCCCGATAGCTTTTTTTAGAACAAATTTAATATTTTTATAAATCAGCGCCAACTCTTTATCTGTCAGCTTCTCAACTCGACGTAATGGATGTACTCCCGAATACCAAAGTATTTCATCTGAATAAATGTTACCGATGCCAACGATCACAAACGGGTCCATCAAAACTTTTTTGATTACTCCTCTTTTACGGCACATCAGTTCTTTGAATTTTGCCAGCATAAATTTGGGGTCTAGCGGTTCTGGCCCAAGCTTGCCGATTTCATTTATGTTTTCGATTTTGTCCGTATCTCCCAGAAATACTTTACCAAACCTTCTCACGTCCGACAGCCCCAACATGTAGCCGTTACTAAGGTATAAAATAAATCTAATGAATCGATTATACGGGTCTGACTTGATCGGTCCCTCCATGGCTGGCTCAACTTTTTTGCCGGAAACCTTCCATTTGCCGTACAATAAGTGGCCTGAAATTTTTTGATGGATTATAAGCGTTTTATCACCCGAAAGGTCCATCATTATATATTTGGCGCGCCGATGGGCGCGTAAAATCTTGCGTCCTTTTACTTCACGCTTAAATTTATCCAATGTATGTGTTTTAATAGTACGTGGCCAATCGGTCCAAGCATCGGTAATTTTAAGCCCAACCGCTTTGCGGTTTAAATCACGAACAATGGTTTCTACTTCGGGCAGTTCAGGCACGTTATAAAGTAAACTTTAAAATTTAAATATTTTGCATTTCCTGCCAATTATCACCAACCTTAGCATCAACTACAAGTGGCACGTCCAGCTTATAGACCCCCTCCATAATTTTTTTGAGCCTGGACGCTGTCTGCTCAACTAGACTATTTTTAATCTCAAAGACTAACTCGTCATGAACTTGAAGCAACAAACGAATCCCATTTTCTTTTAATTCTGAATGTATAAAATTATAGGAACCGATCATTGCTAACTTTATCAAATCCGCCTCTGTACCCTGCACGGGATGATTTATAGCCATCCTTTCAGCCTGTGCTTGCATTTGAGGCATAGTGGAGTGAATATCCAAAAGCTTACGACGCCGCCCAAATAACGTCTCTACGTATCCATCTTTATGGGCCTTCTCCTTCATTTCTTCCATATATTGAGCAACTCCGGAAAAATGAGCAAGGTATTGGGTAATAAATTCACGCGCGCGCAAGGTATTAACACCAGCGGCACGGGCAAAACCAGATGATCCCATACCAAAAATAATCCCGAAATTTAAAACTTTAGCTTGATCGCGCATTTCCTTGGTCACATCCTTTGGCGCAATCTTAAAAATTTCTGACGCTGTGGCAGTATGAATATCATCACCGCGACGGAAAATTTCAATCATTTTTTTATCTTTGGCAATGTGCGCCACAATGCGAAGTTCCACTTGAGAGTAGTCCAATGATACTAATTTATAACCACTTTCAGCAATAAACGCTTTACGGAATTCTTGGCCAAGTTCGGTTTTAATCGGAACGTTTTGTAAGTTAGGGTTTTCTGATGACAACCGACCAGTGCCAGCACCGGTCTGATTATAGGTGGTGTGTATTCTCCCGTCCGCCGGATTAACCAACTGCGGGAAAGGCTCAATATAGGTGGTTTTGAGTTTTTGCAACTCGCGATATTGTAGGACCAGATCAATAATCGGATGTTCTTCGCGAAGTTTTTCTAGTTCTGGTGCCGCCGTAGACAGCGCTCCCCCACCAGTCTTGCGCACCCTGCCCTTTATTTGGAGTTTGTTATACAAAACTTCAGCTAGCTGTTGCGGCGAATTTATATTGAAATCTGAGCCGGCGAGCTTATAAATTTTGTTTTCAAGTTTGGCGAGTTCTTTATTGGTTGATTTCAAAAGTACGGCAAGCGAATCAGTGTCAATTTTTATGCCGTTATATTCCATTTCCGCCAAGACAGGTATTAGCGGCATCTCAATATCTTCCAAAACCTTAGTAAGTTTGGCGGACTCTAATTTAGTTTCGAGTTGTTTCTTAAGCTTCCAAAGATAGGCCGGCTGATTCCTTGAGTCAGTATCTGGAGTTTCTTGAAATTCTGCGTAATAAATTTTGTCAAAATCATAATCCTTTGTATCCGGGCTCAATAGATAGCCCGCGATCATCGTATCAAAGATTTTATTTTTTATACTCTGGCCGCTCTTTTTAAGTTCAGTAAATAATTTTTTCAGATTATGCCCGACTACAATTGCCGACGAGTTTGCCAAGACCTTTTTTATTGTTTTTTGATCAAAGGCATCAGCTACATAAATGTTGTTGGAATCGGAGTCAAATTCTAGGTTTATGATTGGCTCTGTGCCAAGATCAAATCCTGCTTGTTGGGATGGCCCGCCTTCTGCAGTCAGACCAATTTCTGGTAGCCGCCTTAACAAGCTCGCAAATCCTAAATCACGGAAGGCGGATTCAATTTTAGAAATATTGGCATTCTCGCGCCAGGCAGACTTATCAATCGTGAAATCAATATCCAAGTCTTTGACTACAGCTGAGAGTTCTTTTGAAAAAAAGGCCTTATCCTTGTGCTCAAGAAGTTTTTCGGCCATTTTCTCGCTTATTCCTGCAGTTTTCAATTCGGCCGGCTGCTGTTTATTTCTTTCCAAAAATTGATACAGATTTTCCAAACTGCCAAATTTTTGTATCAGATCAGAGGCGGTCTTTTCTCCTACCCCAGGGACGCCAGGAATATTGTCGGAGGGATCACCCTTGAGGCCGCGATAATCATTCAACTGTTCAGGCTTTAATCCATAGCGTTCGAAAACCGCAGCTTCATCATAAATAACAGTGTCGCTCACTCCCTTGCGTAAAGTAAAGACCCGGACCTTTCCGCCGTCTACTAATTGCAGTGCGTCAAGGTCGCCGGTGGCTATGATTGTCTGTAGGTCTTTTTTAGCCTTGGCTCTGGTGGCGAGAGTTCCGATAAGGTCATCTGCTTCGTAGCCGGCCTTCTCATAGATCGGTACGCCAAATGCTGTCAGTACATCTTTAACTAAGGGGATCTGATCGTATAATTCCTGCGGTGCTTTCTCGCGATGTGCCTTATATTCGGCAAATTTCTCATGACGGAAGGTCGGCCCCTTCAGATCGAATGCCGCCACGATATAGTCTGGCTTCAGTTCTTTGATCGTTTTGATAAGTATTGAGCTAAAACCAAAAACAGCATTAGTTACAATGCCTTTGGGCGAGGTAAGCGGTGGCAAGGCGTGAAAGGCACGATGCACCAACGCATTACCGTCAATTAGGATAAGTTTCTTCATCCCGTACGAAATAGCTGCTGCGCAGTTATTAATATAAGTTACAGGCGCAGAACTACTGTTATTATTACTCAGACCCCCGTTCGTTTAGCCCACCAGGGCTATTTCATACGGGATTCATGAAATATTTATTCTTCTCGTGGTTTCATTAACATGATCAATATGTATTTTTATATGCTTCCGAGGCAATATTTGTTTAATTCGCTCAGACCACTCTAGCACAATTATATTCTTGGGGTCTGCCATTAGCCCCCCTATTCCAAGCGGTAGCAGATCACGGTAATTTTTTAGGCGATAGGCATCGACGTGGATTAGGTGTCTATAATTTGTAAGCTTCAGTTTGTATGCTTTCAGCAGTACAAATGTCGGACTGGTTATGTGCGTTTTAATACCAAGCGCCCTGGCAAAGGCCTTAATAAAAGTCGTCTTGCCGGCTCCGAGCTCGCCTTCAAAGGCCATTATGGTGGCGTGCCCTTGTTGTTCGATTTTTATAATCTTTTTGGCCAGATTCCGAGCCGTCTCATTAGTATCCTTTATGTTGCGGGATATTATTTTCATCTAGCTAAGACTACCTTTTTTGGGCTAATTTTTCAAATTAAAACCCCGTAAAGTCGTTGAGCGACAACGGGGCAAGCCGCCTAAGTGGCGGCGGAGTTTTCAATAATGCGCTTTCTCATTAATAGACCGATTTGCTTACAGTGCTCGGCGACATTTGGGGCAATATTCCCCTGGAGAAGTTCTTTAATTTCCATTACTTTGGCGTGGGTTAGATAAAAGGTTCTTGTCCTGCTTATTTCCCCAAAAGCCAAGTACCCTCTGATAGAGCTTTCCCACCAACTTTCGCCATAGTCATGTTTCCACTCTACGCGGAGCATGCCTGTAAGTGCTGCGATAAGCTCAATAGAGAAATTTTTTGGGTTATTTTGAATAACGAGTTCAACTTCTTTATTGACTCTGTTCAACCAGAAGTCATCTATGGCTAGATCGTGCGGTGAAGGTATTTTCTTTACATCGCCGCCTAGACATTCTACGACTGCGCCAGCCAGCGGCAGAAGAAGTCCCGCTTCGTTATTAGGAAGTGGTTTCACTCCTTCTTCTGAGGCAAAGTACAGGATAACCTCAAAAATCTTTTCCCCGAATGGGCCTTCTTGTATGGCTAAGTTCATATGAATCTCCTATTGTAAAAAAGCGCGGATGGATCTTTATCAACTATAGTAGTATAGTTGGAGCATGTCAAACAGAATATTTTCTGGTATTCGTCCGTCTGGCAAGCTGCATCTGGGCAATTACCTTGGGGCGATAAAAAATTGGATAGAATTGCAAGATAAACCCGACACCGAGCAGGCTATTTTTGCCGTAGTTGATTATCACGGCATTACAACTCCATTTGACCCGAAGACATACAAGCAGCAGGCGATGGATGTTATTTTGGATTATTTAGCAGCGGGGCTTGCCCCCAAGAAGGTACTGCTCATGCGCCAATCTCGGGTTTCTCAGCATACTGAGCTGGCGTGGATTTTTAATACAATTACGCCGGTAAGCTGGCTTGATCGGTTGCCGACTTATCGAGAACAACTGGAAAAAAGTCCCAAGTACAACCACATGGGCTTGCTTGATTACCCTGTGCTGATGGCTGCCGATATTTTGATTTATAAATCAAACGTGGTCCCTGTCGGCGAAGATCAAATGCCGCACATAGATCTGACAAATGAGATAGCAAAGAAGTTCAACTCAATGTTTGGGCAGACATTTGATCCCGTCAAAGCTCACCTGGCTGAAGGCGCCCGTATAATGTCCCTCCAGGAACCGACTAAAAAAATGTCCAAGACGGGAGATGACGGTATCGCTTTGTCTGATGCGCCGGATGTAATTCGTGAAAAAATAAAAAAAGCCGTAACAGATTCCGGCAAAGAAATAATTTATGATCCCGAAAAAAAACCGGCGGTTTCAAATCTTCTTACGATACATCATCTGCTCTCCGGCAAAGCCATCAAAAGTATAGAAAACGAATACTTCGGTAAATCTTATTCCGAATTCAAATCTGATCTTGCTGAGGTAGTTGCTGATTTTCTTAAGCCGTTTCAGGAAAGGCGCAAGGAACTTGAAGCCGACATGACTTATGTCGAAGATTTGTTGATCGAGTCAGAGGAAAAAGCAAAAGAGATGGCCCAAAAAACTCTTGACGAAGTGAAGACGAGAATGGGGTTACTCTAGAAGCGACCCGATTATTTTTTTGGTATCTTCAGGCCCACTAACCTCAAAGCACGGTACGCCTGTACTAAGTGCTGGGTAATCATTGCCGCCTTCAAATAGGGCATCGCCAACAAACAGCATCTCGTCGAAAGAAATTCCGAGATGCTGTTTAATTTGCGCGATGCCGTACTCCTTGTCTATCCCCTTGCGTGTTACATCAATAGAAGTATGCCCTGCCGCTCGAACCTCCATATTGGGCAGATAATTTTGCAGTATTCCTACCATTTTTAGTTTTAGGTCAGCATTTTCTTTTTTCCATTTTTCTTTCTCTGGTAGGGGCGCTTTTTGACCCAAGGCCGAAAATGTAACTTGCGTACCACGATCCTCGATTAATTCACCGTATATTTTGTTCGGATGATGGTAGTCCAGTTCTTTAAATGTTTTTTCGAATGCCTCAAAAATTCGCTTCTTTTCTTCGTCGGTAAGTTTTTCAACATATACTTCTTGCCAGCCGGTTTCGACGTAATGGTAAAAAGACGTGGCCGTTGTGGGAAATAAAAAAAGATTCTTAAGTGATTCCGCCGGCGCATCTAACTTTGCCAAAAATTGTTTCTGAAATTGCTCATACGCACCGCCGCCTATCACAGCAACCTGTTTTTTTTGAAGCAGTCCTTTTAAAAGCCCGGCCATCTCTTCGTCCATGTCTGTTTTGCTGGCGGTAAGGGTACCGTCCAAATCAAAAATTACCAGCCTGGCTTTTTTATGACCCTCATTTATTTTTTGTGGAATATTTGTCATGCAGACTTTGAAAATCTCCGGATTGTAATCCGCATATGATAATTATATCATACTGGCATGCTATCGATAGGTATTGTGGGATTGCCAAATGTTGGAAAATCAACATTATTCAAGGCCCTGACTAAAAAACAAGTTGATATACAGAACTATCCGTTTACAACCATCGATCCTAATGTGGGTGTTGTTGGCGTGCCCGATGAGAGGCTGGGGCTGTTGGCCAAAATGTCTAATTCAGCCAAGATTATACCGACAGCAATAGAGTTCATTGATATAGCTGGCTTGGTGAAGGGCGCGGCTCAAGGTGAAGGATTGGGCAATAAGTTTTTGGCTAATATTCGGGAAGTCGGTGCTATTGCCGAGGTGGTAAGGATTTTTGAGGATGATAAAATAACGCACGTTCATAAAAAGATTGATCCGGCGGATGACGTCGAGGCCATAAACATGGAATTAATGTTGGCCGATCTGGAGACTATAAATAAGCGTATTGATAAAACAAAGGTAAATGATCCTAGTGTGGCGGTTGAAACATCTGCATTACGAAAGTTAAAAATCGGTCTTGAGTCGGGAATGCTGGCTATAAATATAGAGCTTGCTGACAAAGAAGAAGAAGTCGCCCGCGAATTAAACCTTCTGACAAATAAAAAGTTTATTTACATTCTCAACGCTTCTGAGAATCAATTAAAAAGTGGCTGGCAACCCGACGAAAAGCTCAAAAAAACAATCGGTGATAGTGATTTCGTAATTTTGACTAGCACTTTTGAGCTGTTACTATCAGAGTCTAGCGCAGACGAACAAAAAGTTTTTCTTGAAGAAGTTAATCTTACTGAAAGTCGTTTGGATGCCCTTATTAAAAAAGCCTACCACACCCTTGGCCTAACAACCTTCCTAACTACCGGCGAAGACGAAACTCGCGCTTGGACCTGCAAGGCCGATGCAACAGCGCCTCAGGCTGCTCGAGCCATACATACTGATTTTGAACAGAAGTTCATAAGAGCAGAGGTTATAAACTGGAAAACACTTTTAGATATTGGCGGCTATGCCTCCGCCAGAGCCAAAGGCCTGATTAAAACAGTAGGCCGAGATTACGTAGTCCAAGACGGCGACGTGATAGAGATAAAGATTTAAATTTTTCCTACGGAACCAAAGAGTTCTAATTTGGCCTTGACCATTTTTTTGGCTTCTTCAAGGGCGGGGCCAAGGTATTTGTACGGCGTGGTCTCTTTGGGTTTTTCTTCAAGCTCCTTGTGAAGCATGTCATGATAGGCTACCCGTAATTCAGTATTGATATGTACGTTGGCGATTCCGTTTTGGATCGCCATTTTTATTTCTTCGGCCAGCAGGCCAGAGGCTCCGTGAAGAACCAGCGGCATACCGGGTAGGACCTCAGTTATTTTTTTAAGCGTATCAATGTCTAGGTGTTCTTCCTGCTCCGTAACAATTCCGTGAATATTGCCGAAGACTATTGCGAGACGATCGACGCGAGTTTGTGCTACAAAATCTTTTGCTTCTTCTGGTTTTGTGTAGTCGGCAGTGCTTATTTCGACTTTGGTTTGAACTTCAGAACTGCCTTTCAAATAGCCAAGTTCGCCCTCTACCGGAATACCCATATTAACTGACTGGGCATAGGCTACAACCTTTTTGGTTAGTTTAATATTTTCTTCGATAGGCAGTTTTGAGGCATCAATAAGTACCGTGTCATAGGCGGCATCCATTGCAGTTTTAGCTGATTCCCAGCTTTTATGATGGTCGGCATTGATAAAAACTGCATGACCTTCTTGTTGGTAAGACTTAACGAGTGCGGCTGCCTGAGTGTAGCCGATAAATCTTGCCTCGCCCTCTGAAGTACCGACCATTACAGGAGATTTCAATTCCGCCGCCGCTTCAACTATCGCCCTCAATTGATCGCCGGTCGAAAAATTAAAATGCCCGATTGCCCATCGGCCAGCCACTGCCTCTCGGAAATATTGTTTTAGTGTTTTCATTTGATTATAGTTTATCGCTCGTCAGGTATCTCTTTCACTAAAGCGGAAGCGTAGCGCTTTTTAACGGGTTCAACTTGCCAAGAAGAGTTCCGGCCCAGGCGGGTTGCCCGGCGGAGGCGTGCGTGTTTTGCGCCTGTCCCGAAGGGCCAGCAAAACACGCACGCGTAGCCGGACAGCTGAGTATGTTTCTAAGATTATAACCTTACAAACCCCCCAATGATGTTTTCTTCTACTAATTCATTAACTCTATCACGTCCGAGGTATTCAATGAAAATCTTATTCCAGAGCGCTTCTTGTTGGTGATACAGATATTTGATCTCGCCCTTTTTAACCAAAGACATTACCAAATCTATCAAATCAAAGGCAATCAATTCTTCATCGCCGGCAGTGCTTATCCCGTCATGGAAAAAATCACCGACAAAATCCAATCCCTGCCAGTAGCCGAAAGCGTGGCCTTCAGCGCCAACCATTCCAGACAATTTTGCCAGATCACCCTCCGCCTTGTACCAGTGCTCGGCCTCTGGGTTGATGTGTGGCTCTAGCAAACGGAAATCATTGACGTCGTCTTTAGCAAGGTACCTCTGAACAATTCTGAAACTATTTTCGTCTGGTTTCTGGCCCTCGGGTACATCCCCGCGCAAAAGCGACTTCAATTTTGTTGTAAAATCCTTTTCCAATGAAAATTTGCGGAATAATTTTGAATAAAACGGCACCTCGTTCAAATAATGAAGCATAAGAGTAAAGAGGCGTAGGGTTTCTCCGGGCGTATCAATTGTAAGCGGTATCACGAAAATAACGCCGAATTCTTTGAGATGACTGACGTTGTGGTATTTTTTTTCAAGGAATTTTTCGGCTACGTCCAGCCACTCTGGCTCCAAAACCTTTAATACAACCTCACGCTCCTCAAAATCGTTAGTCGTTAAGCCGTCATAAGCCTTATCGAAAAATTCATGCATCCACTTCTGATCTTGCGCGAAGCGCAAAGCGCTAAAGACCGATTCAAAACCTTGTTTCTCAACTAACTCCGCCACGCTCTTATGGCCGAAATGATCGAGCAGATTATTGGGTGGAAATTTTTCCAGCATCTTAACCGCCACTTCTTTTTTAATGAATAAGCCGGTTGCCGGCTTATTAAGGGTTAGCGCGGTTTCACAAAGTTTTCCGCAGGCTGCGGACATTTTTGAGAGGTCGGGTTTACCCAGGAAGTTGTAAAGATGCTTATCCATATGGGTTAACCGTTGAATCAAGGCATCGTAAACTCTTTTGGCACTGCACTCTTTTGGTTCCAGGCCGAATTCCTGCAATGTTCTCCCGACAAGCATTCTGTTTTCCTCGGCGATCTTTTCAATGATGCCGCTTTTGCCGGTCAGCTTGTCCATCTTTTGTTCCAAATCCAAAAGCACCTCAGGCTTGGTGCGTAGTATTAGGGCAAGTTTTGTGTGAGCTTCAGACATGGTATAAACTCCTTATTTTTTAACGTTTTTTGATGATTTACGCATTAAATATTTGACAATGCTTAGGCTATTATGCTATAATTAACACAAGCTGGGGAGCCATATAGCTCAACGTAAGAGCGCTCCCTCGAAAGGGAAGGACGGTGGTTAGACTCCACCGCTCCCCAGCCCGCTCTTTTCAAGATCACGAACCCCGCCCTCGTCTCTCCGCCAATACGGCGTTGAGAACAAGTAAGATATTGGGACTAATGAGCGCTCGTCGCTCCAACAAAGGTTCGTAAAAGTATTCCTACCCTAAGTCGGTGGCTCCAGACCGGACGATCGATTCGTTCTGAGAGCTGAGCAGACGAGTGACCGTTGGTAGCGGCGCTAGTCTGAAAAGGGCGTGGGAGTCAGAGCAAAGTGGCTCCCAGGAATAGGCTTGCGCAAGCCGAATTCCAGACCGGACACGACACGTCCGGTCTTTTATTTTTCAAAAACCTCGCTCGCCATATTGCCTTTTGAGAACTTAGCCTTGCCCCAGCGGGCTCGGCTCATCTTTTTACGTAACCGCCATTTATCAAGACGCTCACTTCGTTCGGTCGCGTCTTGAGCTCATAAGCTTTGCAACACTTCGGCCGGAGTTTTACAGTCCAGACCTAAGTGTAGTCTCT